>CAZNGW010000009.1:0-56665 GCA_964572925.1 uncultured Candidatus Cloacimonas sp.
TAAATATTGGTGGTTATCTTCCCCACCCGCCTGTTTTCTTCTGTGAGGGTGGGATACACATATCTGCGGCTGAAAACCCTTCCAGCCGTTTTGTCGTAATAGTAAACCAGGTTCTGGGCTTTGCCCGTGTAACCTGCCAGGCCATATTGAAAGCTGACTTTCATCTTTTCTTCCTTCTTTCTTTCTTTCTTTATTACTAATTCTATCCTTAATCCAGTCTTTACAATGTACAGGCGGATGCCAATCCGCCTTAGGGATGCCAATCCGCCATAGGGCTGCCAATCTCCGAATTGGCAGAGGCAACGCAGTTGCCTGAAAAAGAGACCTTCGGTCTCTGTGGCAAATCGGAGTTTGCCACCCCTGACGGCACTTTGCAAGCACCACTACCAAGGATCTGCAAAAGCACTTGGATCGCCGGCTTCAGCCGGTAGGCATGCAGGCTTTAGCCGGCATGCACAAACCGCCTTGCCGGATGAATCCGACAAACGCTACCGGCTGAAGCCGGCGATCCGATCAAAGCCTATACATATATATGGGCTAACAAATCCCAGTTTTTTTGCTTACAAACCCAAAACTCTTTTTTAAGCTCTAAACCCCCTGACCCATGACTTCTCGACCACTCAACTCCCTAACTTCTAGACTCTTTAGTACTCTCTCCTCCCCGCTACTCCACCCCTATGCCACCGGGAACCCTCCCGGAACCCACCCGGATGGCGATCCGGGAGGGTTCCGGGAAAGCTCCGCCCAATACACGGGTGGCACTGCAGTGATGAGAAAGAAAGAAGGCATCCCTGAACTGGATACAACTTAGTTCAGAGCAGCCACCCAAAACCGGACAATTCTCAAAAAATGAGTTGACCATTATTCACGGCACAAAATACTTACTCACATAGTAATAGATCGGAAAAAGAGGTTAGTTTTGTCCAACCAGGTTTTTAGCCAGTATCTCAGTGATCTGCACGGCAATTCCTTGAAGAAAGAGAAGTACCCCGATGGCGGATAAGACGAGAACGTATTTGATATCTGGCATGGCACGGGCTTTATGCTAATGGTGAAGAAAGGTGCGAAACAGGTAGGGCAGCCAAAGAACGGGCTGCCAATCTCCGAATTAGCAGAGGCAGCAACGCTGCCTGAAAAAGAGGCTTCCGGCCTCTGTGGCAAATCGGAGTTTGCCACACCTACCCAGCCTGCCACCTATTCAGAGCTGGCAGCAAATGCAGCATTGGTGCTGATCGAAGTGGCATGTTCGTTGCTGGACAGGCAGATCAAAGCTCTAGCCGATGCCTTTGCCAAAGAAGGCGGATTTTCTCTCCGGCTTTTTCTTTACTTCAGCTTGTCCACTGCTTCACTGAGGGGCAGCACTTCCAGACCAAGGCTATGCACATAGGCCAGAATTTCGTTGAATATAGCGATCGGGCAATTGGCATTATAGTTTGGTGAATTTTCTTCAATACGGTGAAAACCGATCACGATCAGGCTTTCTCCGTTAATAATCCCTCTTTGGATGCGGTCTTTGATAGTCTCGGCTGACCATCCGTTCTGAAAAGGCAGATAGCCCAAGGCATGCACATTCAAGGGATTGTGCATGGCATTGTCGTTGCTGCCCCGGATGTAGTCATAATGAGCGGTGATGAGTGGATAATACTCCAAAGGGCAAACACCGCGGGGTAAGGCAAAGGAGCGGGGTTCAAAGCCCCAGTTGTCCAGATTTGCATAATCGGTTTCGATTGCCGTGGCTGCTTCGGAAAAGCTAAGTTCCTCCAATCTTTCATGATTCAGGCTATGCCCGCCAATCTCCCAATCCCATTGCATGTGTAGCTCTCCAAGCTGAGGCAGGGTAAGCAGATTAGCTGCTCCTACCGAACCGGAATTTACGTAGCAGGTTGCCCGGTAGCCATATTGGTTCATGGCAGGCAGGGCAAGATAATAAACGTTTTTGTGCAAATCGTCGAAGGTGAAGCAAATAATGGGATTATCCCTCGTCGGAGCAGTGAATATGGTGCAGGAAAACAATAAAAGGGCAAGCAGGAGCAGCGCAAGGATTTTCATATCCGGAAGTTCAGGCTGGCTTGCAACCCAAGAACATGAACTGGTTGCTGAAGGTCTTCGCAGCGATAGAGGACGCCCAAACGCTGTTGTGGGGAAAAAAGCCAGTCTGTGCTCATGGACAAGCCGGAAACCTCAGTTTGCCAGACTCGGTGAAAGCTGAATCCGGGGCTAAAACTCAATTTATTCATCCTGAAGTTTGCTGAGTATTCCATAAATAGTACTTTGCTTCCGAATGGTTCAGTTTCGGCATATTCTGAGCTTCCATTCACGGCAAGCCAGGGGGCTGCGCTAAGCCTGAATTCCACAAGGGCATACAGCGAGCCATGCATCGGGGTGTTGTCATAGGCAAAATAGTGGCTGTAAACTGCCTCACCAATAAACCTGGCTGCGCCATTCAAGTAGGATAATTGAGCTGCGCTTATCGAAACCGGAGTGTTCCAGTGCGAGTCCTTCAATCTGCCTTCTTGCGAGATGCGGTAGCCAAGCTTGGCCTGGGGCAGGCTGCCTTCCCAGGAAACGGCAAGCATAGCCTGATTGTGTTGATTTCCCCCTCCAGCAAGGCTGAAGCCTTTATAGGAAAGGCCAAGGTGATTGAAGCGGGTAGCCTGGTTGCGATAATCATCCAGATCGGCTGAAATTCGATGCAAAGGATTGAGTCTGTATAGCTTGCCATAACCGTAAAGCTCGGAAGCGGCAGACAAGGTTATGCTCTTGATCTCGCAGGCCAGGTGAAAGGCCCTTATCTCCACCTGATTAGTGATAAAATCAGCCCTGCTTTGCAGCCTAAAATCAGCCAGCAGTGGACCAGCCCGCAGCGTATCTAACTGGATACCGATCTGGTAAAACTCCCGCCAATTGTATTCTTTTTCACTCTGCTCTGGAGCGAAGCTAAGCTCGTTGTGCGAATCCCAGGATAACTGTAGAGGTAGATCGAGGGAGTAGATAACCCCTGCAAAGGCCAGCAGGAAAAGGCAGCAAACAGCTATCCGCATGGGATATATACTATGGTTTTTTTAGTTCTTGGGTGCCACACCCGCATGCAGGATTTCACGGAGCTTTGAGCTGATGCCAACTAAATCCATTTTACTGTCTCCAGCCAGCCAACTCCACAGAACGATGTCCATACTGCCGACCAGCAGATAAGCAAAGGCTTCGGGATCAATTTCTGGGATCTGCTTGTCTTTGATGGCTTGCTTTGCAACATCCTGGACAAAATCAAGGTATTTATGCAGGGGGTTGTAACCGGGATTGCGGCGGGAGAAATTTTCACTCTGGCGCGATTCCACTGCGAGGAAGCGGGCAATGTAAGGTTTTTCCTTCACCAGGGTTACGTGGTGCTGGAAGAATTCATAAAGCCTGTCCATGTGGTTTGGGATATCGGATGTTTTGGCAATGATGCCGTTTATCTCAGATTCGATTATTTCTTTCATACAATTTTGCAGGAGATCGTCCTTGCTATCGAAATAGACATACACGGTTCCTAGGGCAACCCTAGCTTTTTTGGCGACATCCGCAATTGTGGCAAGGTTTGAGCCTTTTTTGGCAAAAACTTCGATCGCCGCATTCAGAAGCAGTTCACGCTTGTTTTGGCGGCCTGCTTTGCGTAAGGGTTTTTCATTCTTAGCCATCATTCCTCCATTTGGCAAATAATCTGATCAAATACAAATTTTATTGATTGCAATATCTGTCAATCGCTTTTTGTAGATATTCAATCAGGGATTTACCTGTCTTTTCTTAACGGTCAGGCTGATTAAGGGTGAGTTCGCCGATTTTATTTGACATAATCTCCCAAGCGAATTTTACAGTTATAGACAAAGGAAAGATTTGAAAATGATGAAAAGAATCCTGCTCTGTGTTTGTGGCGGAATTGCCGCCTACAAAGCCATTGATCTGGCAAGCCTGTTGGTCAGGCACGGCTATGAAGTGAAAAGCATACTTACCCAAGGAGCCTTGGAATTCGTAAGCGGTTTGAATTTTTCCGCCCTTACCAATAATTCAGTGCATACAAACTTATTCCAGGACAGCGATCCGATTCCGCATATCCGGCTTGCCGAGTGGGCAGACCTGATCGTGGTAGCACCCGCCACGGCAAACATCATCGCCAAAGCAGCCAACGGGATCAGCGATGATTTGCTTTCTGCCACTCTTCTGGCAAACCGCAAACCCGTGGTCTTCGTTCCCGCCATGAATGTTTATATGTTCGAGAATGCCGCCACACAGACCAATCTGCAGGTATTGGAGAACCGAGGGCACTTTATCATGCCACCCGAAACCGGAAGACTAGCCTGCGGTTACGTAGGCAAAGGCAAATACCCACCGAATCCGGAAATCCTTGCCGCCATTGAAACCAACCTTGCCCATGGCCGGGATCTCAAGGGGAAAAAGGTCTTGGTTACTGCCGGAGCGACAATTGAGGCTATAGATCCCATGCGGTACATTAGTAACCGATCCAGCGGGAAAATGGGCTTGGCGCTGGCGAGGGCCTTAGCACTCAGAGGTGCGGAAGTAACCCTAGTACATGCCAATCTGAACCTTCCCATTCCCCACTACCTACATGAGACAAGCGCAGTGGAAAGTGCTGCAGAGATGAACAAGACGGTTTTGGAGAGAGCGGACAAGATGGATTGGATTATAAAATGCGCTGCCGTTGCAGACTATGCCCCACAAAAGGTGTCCAAGACCAAGCTCCCTAAGGAAAAAGAGCTGCTGCTATGTTTGAAACAGACACCCGACATTCTGGCTCAACTGGGGAAACAGAAGAAGACGGGACAACTACTGATTGGTTTCGCCGCACAAAGTGAAGATGACCACGCAAAAGCCCTGGATAAGCTAAAACGTAAAAACCTGGATATGATCTGTCAAAACAATATCAGGGTGGCGGGTATGGATAACAGCGTTATTACCCTGATCAGAAAAGCGATTCCCGATGAACCTATCCATCTAAGCGGTGATAAATTCGAACTGGCACATAGACTGATCGACGTGGTGAACACCCTTTGAAACAGATACTGATTACCGGCGCCAACGGACAATTGGGCAGTTTTCTGGCCAAAGAATATCACCAGGAAGGTTACTCGGTGGTATTACTGTATCACAAGCGTAAAGAAAGGATTGCAGGGCTTTTGTCCGACCCCAGGGTTCAGGCTGCTTCGCTAGATCTGGGTGACTATGATTTGCTTTGCAGAGTAATCAACGAAATGCAAGTTTCACCCTCTGCACTTATTCATTGCGCTTCGCTGCGCAGCTATGATGCCAAACCCCTTGCTGAAACAAGTCCTGAGACCTTTTTACGGGTATTGGATACCAATCTTCACTCAGCCTACAATATCCTGAGGGCAATCCTGCCCCTGATGCAGGAAAATGGCCAGGGCAGAGTAGTATTATTGGGAAGCGACGTTACCCGCAGCGGATTGAAAAACGGGAGCGCTTATGGAGCAGCCAAAGCTGGAATGGTAAATCTGGTAAAAAGTGTTGCCAAGGAAGTGGCCAAATTTGGAGTATGTATCAATGCCATATCTCCAGCACCAGTTGAAACTGTCTTGGAAGAGGACTTCGTAGGTCAATACCTGGAGTTTCGAAAGGATTATTTCACCGCTTACCTGAAACGTACTCCCACCGGGAAACTGGTGAGTTTAGAAGAAATAAAGCGAGTTACAGATATGTTAATAGACAATAAGATGATAAGCCTGAATGGACAGGAGATTTTCCTGGATGGTGGTTCTCTATGAAACGCTGCGTGATTCTGAGCATGATCCTGGCAGGAATAGCCATCCTGCAGGCTGTTGCCTTTATGGACGGAGAGAAACTGACCTTTAGCGTAAAATATGGTCTTATCTCAGCCGCAGAAGCCACTTTGGAAGCAAAAACCGCCAGCTATAACGGCACACCGGTTTGGTCTCTATCCACCAAAGCCAGAACCTATCCTTTCTTTGACAAAGTGTTCAAAGTTCGGGATAAAGTGGAATCCTGGTGGGATAAGGATACCCTATTACCCTACAAATTCTCAAAAAATCTCCAGGAAGGCAAATACCGCCAGCATAGGGTGCACGTTTATGATCACGCCAGGGGCAGCAGTTCCTATCAAAGGTGGGATTTCAAAAAGAACGTGTATGATATAAGCGAAATGGACATTCCAGATAACACACAGGATATCCTGAGCGCTTTTTACTCGGTGCGCAATGCCCAGTTAAGCGTTGGCAACCCAATCTCGGTGAATATTGTGGCTGATGGCAGATCGATGCCAACTCAGATCATAATTCATCGCAAGGAAAAGCTGAAAACGATCTTTGGCGAAAAAGAATGCCTGGTGATTGAGCCCAAACTGAAGGGTGAAGCCGTTTTTAAACAAAGCGGCAGGATATTGATCTGGCTAACCAATGATGAATACAAGATTCCAGTCAGACTGGAAAGCAAGATTACCATAGGGAGCTTTGTAGCCACTTTGCAAGAAGCCTGGCAGGTGCCGTATAAAGTAAAATCATGAATATAGACCTGCATTCCCTGAAAGCATACGATTATCATCTGCCTAAGGAACTGATAGCACAGTATCCCTCAGACAAACGTAGCTCCTCCCGGCTGATGCACCTGAAGAGGATAAGCGGTCAAATTTCCCACCGCAGATTTGGCGATATCCTTGAACTGCTGTCCCCGGATGATCTGTTAATCGTAAACAGCAGCAAGGTATTCCCCGCCCGACTTTTTGCCAGCAAAGAAAACGGCACCCCCATAGAGATATTGCTCTTACACCCATTGAGTGGTAACCGTTGGCAGTGTATGGCTTCTCCGGGAAAAAGACTTAAAAAGGCACAGGAGATTTTCTTTTCGCAAAACCTGAAAGGTTTTATCGGGCAAGGAGACAGCGAAGGTCTCAGAGAGATTGAATTCATCTGTGAGGTGCCTTTCTGGGAGGAGATTGAGCGAATAGGCCATATCCCCTTGCCCCCATATATAGAACGCAACGATGGCATGATGGACATCGAACGCTATCAAACTGTTTATGCCCGTGAGATCGGTTCTGTGGCTGCTCCTACTGCCGGCTTGCATTTTGATGAGGAACTGCTCCAGAGATTGCAGGCCAAAGGTATTACGATCGCTGAAGTAGTGCTTCATGTGGGGATTGGGACCTTCCGCCCAGTGAAAACCGAACTGATCACCGACCATGTAATGCATTCCGAATTGGCCACCATTCCAGAATCCACTGCCCATGCAATAAACCTGGCAAAGTCCGAAAAACGGAGAGTGATCTGTGTGGGCACCACCAGCACCCGCAGTGTGGAAAGTTTCTGGAATAACGGTTGGTTGGAAAGTGGCTCGAAATGGACTGATATTTTTATCTATCCTGGCTATGAATTCAAAGTTGCCGATGCCATGATCACCAATTTCCATTTGCCTCAATCGACTTTGCTGATGATGATTTCGGCATTCGCAGGATATGATACCGTCCGCAAGGCCTATGCAACTGCAGTTGCTGAGCAATATCGCTTCTTCAGCTACGGGGATGCTATGTTTATCGAGGATTAGAATGCGAAACTATTACTACTCCGAAAACCTCGACAGCACCATGAGCGAATACCAGAAGCTGAAAGAGATGGACGACAAACCTTTGGTTGTGCGTGCCGGGACCCAAAAAGATGGAATAGGGAGGAATGATCATATCTGGTTGTCACCTGTGGGAGGTCTGTGGTTTACCTTTGACCTAATCATGGATAAAAGCGTTCCTTCCTTTGCCCTGTATGCTGGCTTTTGTGTGCACAACTGCCTGGAAAGGCTTTTCAGTCCACTGGTTGGAAGACTGAAGATTAAATGGACAAATGACATTATCCTGGATGAGAAAAAGCTCTGCGGTATCCTTTGCCGTTATCAATCAGCCAAGCAGATATATACAATAGGGATAGGAATAAATACTAATAATGCGATAAAGCCCTCACTGGGAAAATTCGGTGCGATAAGTATGAAGCAAGCTCTGGGATTTGAGATTGACAACCGAGAACTCTGCCTCAACCTGATTAAGGCAATCGAAGGCCATTGCGAATCCAGCCTGGATAATATGGGTTTTCTTACTTACTGCAACAATCATCTATTTGGCAAAGGCAGACTTGCAAAACTTGAATCCGGAGGATTAAGCATATCTGCAGAAATCATTGGAATCGACCCCAGTGGAGCTTTGTTAGTCCGTAAAGAAATGGGTGATTTTACTTACATGCACACCGGATCGATTCTGGAATTCATCGATTAAGGCAGTTTTTCTTGACAGATAGTCTGCACCTAAAATCTGGTAATATAAATGATAAATATCCTTGCAATACAGTGGAGGAACAATGAACAAATGGATACTGATCGCGTGTGCAGCTTTGCTGATCCTGGCCGGATGCACGGCTAACCGCACAGTCCCACAGACCAAAGCAGTGGAGCCCTATTCGGGAATCACTACCAAAGTGGCTATTCTGCCCATTAAAGCCATGGATTCAAACAGCCGTTACATACAAAAGATCCTAACCGTACGTGATCTTGATTACGCCTTCAGCTCCCACCCAAAATATGATTTGTTGAATATGAGCGAAGTGGCTTCTGAATTCAAACTATCCGGATATCGGGATGTGGATGATCTTGAAAAAGCTGAAATGAAAGAACTAACCGATGCTACAAAAAGCGACGTCCTCGTGATGGGTAACATCACCAACCTCAATGGCGGTACTTTTGCCGTTGCCATGCGTTTATACAGTGCCAGAACCGATGAATTGCGACAGCTGAACTTCAATGTAACCAAGATCAAGGAAGAGCGCTGGCAAGCCCTCGAAACGTCTTTGATCGGAGAGCTGGACAAGTTTGTATCCACTGAAGTGGACAAGATCTTCAATATCGCTATGAACTATTATTCATCCGGGAACTACACCGAGAGCGAAAAATCCCTGAAAACTGCCATGGGACTAAATCCAGACCTCAAAGATGCACAGTATTACTTGGGGGCTACTTATTTCAAGATGGGTAAACTCGACCTGGCAATCCAGAATCTTGAAGCCAATCTGGCCAAAGATCCTCAGCACCAGCAGACTTTATATATGCTGATGGATGTTTACGAACAGAGTAAGCAACCGCTCAAGCGCCTTGCCGTAATGGAAAAGATCGCTGCATTGAATGAGGACGAAGATCTCTATCTGGCCATAGCCAACCTGTATGTGGAACAGAAGGACGATACCAAAGCAGAGGCTGCCCTGCGTTCCGCCATCGCTCTCAAACAAGATTATGCCCCTGCTCAGCTTAGACTTGGGCTATTGCTGTTTGACAATGGAAAGTTTAACGATGCCATTCCTTCCCTGGAATACACTTTCGATCGCTTCCCCGAGAATGAATTGGTTTCTAAGCGCTTGGCTGTGGCTTATCAAAAAACCAACCGTCTGGGTGATGCCATCGCCAAATATGAGCAATTGATCAAAACCAACCCCCAGAATGCCCAGGCATACTTAAGCGTTACCAACCTTTACAGAACTCAGGCATCAGAGGCTACCGATCCCAAGGTGATCGCCGAAATCCAGCAAAAAGCCATCAACACGATGAATGAGCTGAAAAAAGTGCAGCCTGATAATGCGCTGGCGTATTTGAACCTTGCTACCATATATTTGGGACAAAGCAAATTCGCCGAAGTGGAAACCAATGCCTCATTAGCTTCACAAAAAGACCCCACTCTGTATATGCCCTATATTTATCTCGGTACCGTCAGCCAAAACAAGGGAACCGTTGAATATAACCGCTTTGGTGACCTGGAACAAAAGGCTGCCAAGGCAGTGGGCAAACAGGCCAATCAACTGAAAAAAGACAGGGATAATGCCCGTGTCGCAGCCAATAACCATTTCAAGAAAGCCGCGGAATATCTTAACATGGCAAAAGTCCGAGCCACTGAACCCGAAACAATCAACGACATCAATACCCGCCTGAATGCTGTAAACCAATTGATCAGCCGTTCTGCTGGATATTGATCGGATAATTGATCCTTTTCTGCATAAGCCCGGTTATCCCCGGGCTTTTTTTGTCTAAATTTTATAACCAATCGAGTTACCTGTTTGGGTTTGGTCGATTAGTTCTTCGATTTATCTTGACACATTATGTGCACATGAATTATCTATAATTATAAGTAAAAAAATCATTACGAGGCGCTTATGTCAGTGAAGTCATTGATAATATTCGTTGTGATCCTTGCCGCAGTCCTATGGTATATCTTCTGGGGACCACAAGGCTGCAACCTGCTTGAGGAGTCCAAAAACCGCAGGGTGAACGAAGATTTACTTACCTGGGTGAAAGACAATATTGATGCTTCCTGGCTTCATGATCAACCCGAAACCCAGACCATTGAGGTGGAAAAAATCCACATCTTTGAACTGGTTCCCACTAGCGAAGAGCTGATCGATGATGCGCAAGTGAGTATTAAGGGCTATTACCTCGCTGTCCAAAGCGAGCGAAAAGTGAGATACAACATTACCAGGAAGATCATTGTAGACCGCAACACAAGTCCGGTCAGCTTTAGATTGCCATAGGAGAAACATAATTGTAAGCTTCACTAAGGAGTGAATAAATGAAGAAGTATCTGATCTATGGGCTTATCTGTATCGGCATCTATTTCTTATGGGAACCGGTTCTGGGAATCATTTTCCCGGAGTATAACTATCCTGCTATGTCCGGTACAGAAAGCATCCAAGCTGTGGCGGATTATCTGAAGGAGAACTACCAAGCTGAAGATTTTGGCATCAAGACCAATGGCGAGGCCTATGAATGGAAAATGAATATCATCAGGGAGCGGAAGCCCATACTTGATGATCTGAACTTCATACTCAGAAAACCAAAACCCGAACCCAAGCGAAACCGGCATCTGATGGTGAAAGTGAATTACCGAAAACAGGGGAAAGCTCCTGGATAGGCACAAAAATAGCAAAGAAAAAACTGGTTCTGAATGTGGACGAAACCGACGAAAAGCAAGTAAAAGTCTCGGAAGCTGAATGAGAATAGTTACTCGGATCGGGTTTGTAGTAAAGCATGCCGATGCTGTTGTGTATGGGGGGTTGCCGAACCCCCATCTTATCACCAAGCTAAGCCCGAAATGAGGTAGGATCGGCATCCTACCAACACAACAGGTTTGGCAACCTATACTACAACGATGGGCTTGATCAATAACGCGGGTTATTGGATGTCCATTAAGCCCATTTTGTCCATTGAGTCCATAAAAACGTTTCAGGGATGGACTCTGATGGACTATAATGGACGAAATAGACGGAATGGACGCACCCTCACCCCCGACCCATCTCCCCTCAAAGGCGAGGGGAGTCCCCGGCTCTGAGCTGGGTTGAAACCTAACAACTTTCCAACATCCCAACCTTCGAACCCCTGATACCGACACCTGAAACCTCTCTGTTCCTCTGTGTTTCAAATACCTCTTTTTTTCTCGATCAACTCTGCTTCTCTCTGTTTTTTAAATAAAAGGGCGAATCGAAATTCGCCCCTTCAATACTATTATGAGGTTTAGGTTATGATCATCTTTACACAGAGATCACTTCCACCACCTCGGGAATTTCTTCTTTAACAATGCGCTCGATTCCGGCTTTCAGGGTAAGGGTAGCCATGGGGCATCCGTTGCAAGCACCTTTCAAGCGCACTTCCACTACGTTATCCTCACGGACATTGATCAATTCCACATCTCCCCCATCTGCCTGAATGGCAGGACGGATTTTATCGAGTACAGTTTCGATTTTTGCTTTGTCAATCACGATTCTTCCTTTTTTTTACTTGGACAGGTGGATAGCGAGTTCCTTACCAGAAGGATAGATCAGGTTCAAGTTATCGTTGTCCACGCGGGCGATTTTGTGTGTTTCGCCATTGCTGCTCAGATACCAGGAATTGTTTTCAGGATTGAAAGTCATTTCCGCTACTGCGCCTGCATTGGCACCAGAAGTTTGGGTTACATAGATCCGGTTTTGGGAAATCTTGATCTGGAAATCACCGTTTTCGGTAGTGGCATACTTGATCACTTCCTGGCCAGAGTTCATGGCAACAGGATTAGAGCCTGTCCAGAATTCGACAGTATTGAAGAGAACTACATCCAATACGCCAGCGGCATAGTAAACCGGAACAATATTCATGATCCAGAATACCACTTGTTGAACCCATTTGTCGCCAACCGATTCATTGAATTGGTAGGCTTTGCGGGTAAGGGCGAAATTGCCGAAACAGCCACTAAGACTGATCAACAATAGGGCTGAAACCAGGGTGATACTGATGAGACGTGCATGTTTCTTCATTTTTTCCTTCCTTTGTCTATTAGTTGGTTTTGCTGGTTTTGTGGATATCACGGGAAGTGAGATAATAGAAAGCCGGAATGATGATTAGGGTTAAGAAAGTGGATGCGATAAGCCCTCCGATGGAAACAATACCCATCGGCTGGTAAATCTCTTTACCTGTTCCGCCAGTTCCCAAAGCCATGGGAAGCATCCCAACGATAATGGCTATCGTTGACATTACGATCGGTTTCAATTTCATTTCTCCAGCTTCCTGCAGGGCATCGTGCACGCTATATCCTTCCCTGCGTTTAATATTGACGTAGTCTAATATCAATATAGCGTTATTTACAACTATGCCAACCAGCATTATGATAGACATCATCGAAATTATGTTCAGCGCCAAGCCGGTAAGCAGCAAGGAAAGGATCACACCGATCAGGGCCAGTGGTACCGTGGCCATAATCAGGAGCGGTTGGGCAAAACTCTCCAGAATTGCAGCCAACAGCATATAGGTTAACAGCACGGCCAGGATGAAGGTACGTAGCATCTCGCTAAAGGTTTCGATCATCATTTCGGCATCTCCGCCCCAGATTACCTGATAGCCGCTGGGAAGATTCATCTGCTCAATCTTCTTGTCTATCTCAGATTTGATTTGTCCCAGTTGGTATCCGCTGGCCAGGTCGCCCGTAAACACGATGCTTTTATAACGATCACGGTGAGTTATCTTATTCACGCTGGGAGTAAAACGGACGTCGGCTAGCTGGGAAACCAGGTAGCTTTGGCCATAAATAACCACACTGAGGTTCATTATCTTATCAGGAGAATTCACTGCCTCATCGTCCAGCGAAATCTTTATATCATATTGGTTTCCTGATTCGCGGTATTGTGTGGTAACCAAGCCTTCCACGGAAGCGCGCATGGCAATGGCCAGGTCGTAGACAGTTGCGCCAACAGAGGCTAATTGATCTCTCTTGGGGTATAAAGTAAGCTCTGGGCGGCCACTGCGGGTGGAAGTATCAAGGTTTACAAGGCCGGGAATGTCCTTGATTCCTGCAATCACTTCTTTCTTCAGTTGTTCCAGGCGTTCGTTGTCCTGACCTTGCAGATAGAATTCCACAGGTGCGCTGCCACGACCCATGGAAGCAGTTCCGCTTACTTTTATCACAGCATTGGGCACAGAAGAAAGCTCCTTGGTCAACTGATCGGCTATTTCCAGGCTGCTGAAGGCACGTTCCTTGCGGTCGACCAGCTTCACATCGGCTGAGGCAAGGTTTGTACCGCTGTCGATGTAGCCTTGGGAACCCAGGCTGGTGGCGATGTGTACTACTTCCTTATGCTTGGCTACCCGGTTTTGGATCTCGGTAAGGGTTTTCGCAGTTTTTTCCAGATTCGAGCCCTGGGGCATTTCCACATTTATGGTTACATTGCCCTGATCCATAGCCGGGAAAAGCTCCATGCCCAAAAAAGAAGCAAGGCCAGCACTGATGATCAGAGCCAACAGAGTAAAACCTAATATGGAGAGACTGCGTTTCTTGGATTTTAATACAAATCCCAGGAACCGGGCATACAAACCTGCAAAACGGTTGAACCATGCGTCAAATTTCAAACCCCAACGGCTGTCATGCTTTTGTTGGGGAATAATTTTGGAAGCCAGCATCGGGGTTAGCGTAAAGGAGGCAATCAGCGAAAAGACAGTGGCAAAGGTAACCGTGAGGGCAAATTCCTTAAAGAATTGTCCAATCATCGAGCCCATCAGGGCTATTGGCAAAAACACCACTATGTTGGTAAGCGTGGAAGCCAGAACTGCCACTGTGATCTCCGCAGTTCCCTTATCTGCTGCTTCTTTGCGTGAATGTCCCATGTCTTTGTGTCTGAAAATGTTTTCCAGTATCACCACGGAATTCGATACCAGGATTCCGACTGATGTGGAGAGACCCATCATGGTCATCATGTTCATGGTAAATCCCGCAATCTGCATCAGCATAAAGGTAGAGATGATTGAATATGGCATGGAAAGACCAACAATTAACGTAGAACGCAGATCATGCAGGAAAAGCAGTAATATCAATCCAGTCAGGATGATCCCCATCAACACGTTGTTCATCGTACCGCTAACCGTGTCTTTTATAAAGGTGCTTTTGTCTCTGATCACGTTAAGTGATGCACCTTTGGGTAGTTCCTTGTTCAGCTTGGGCAGTATCTTGGTTACGTTTTCAGCGATGCTGACCACATTTCCGTCTGACGCATTGGTTATGGAGAGCTTGATGATATTATCGTCCTGAAGCTGCTTTGGAACGTTGTAGTATATAGCCTTGCTGCGTACTTCTTCACTTCCGTCGATCACTGTGGCAAGCTGGGAAAGCTTTTTCACCCCAAAAGCCGTTGGGATGTCGGCATTCATGATATCTTGAACCTGGCTGAATTCGCCTTTCAAGCGTACCGAGTATTCCTGTGTTCCGCGATTGAAGTTTCCTGCAGGCATGTCCATGTTTTGAGCCGCCAGAATCCCGCTAAGCTGGGCAATCGAAATCTTGTTTTCAAATACGACTTTGTCGGAAAGACGCACATCGATTTGGCGTTTGGCTCCTCCAGTAAGGGAAACCTGGGCCACACCTTCGATCTGAGCCAATCTTTCTTTCAGTTTCGTATCGGCTAGTTCATACAGCTCACGTCCGTCCATATCGCCGGTAAGAACCAAGTCCATAATCGGGAAGGCTGTAATGTCGCGCTTCTGCACCACCGGCGCTTCGGTATTGTCGGGGAAATCACGGATTATACCATCCACTTTGTCTTTCACTTCCTGGTTGGCTATATCCACATCCTTTCCCATCTCAAAGGCGATCATTACAATCGAAACGCTTTCCATGGAATAGGACTGGATATAGTCGATCTGGCTCACCGTGGCTACAGCTTCCTCCACCCTTTCGGTGATCTGGCTTTCCACCTCGTTGGGTCCGGCTCCGGGATACACGGTTTGCACTACTACGTAAGGCAGTTTAACGTCCGGCATCAGGTTCAGGGGCATGCCAATATAGGCCAGTAGTCCGAAGACCACAAAGACCAATAGTCCCATGGTTACCATCACCGGGCGTTCGATTGAGAGCTTTGAAAGAAACATCTATCTATTCCTGTTTTTTACTCTATTACTTGCAGTTTTGCATTGTCGGAAAGCATGTTTAACCCTTCCGTGATCAGGTTTTCACCACCGCTAAGGCCCTTGATAACCTCGAAAGAAAGTGAATTGTCCAGTCCAGTCTCGATGGGACGTTTTACTGCTTTTCCGTTTTCGTTCAGCCATACGAAGGCCTGGCCATTTTCATATACAATTTGCTCCCGTTCCACCACAAATACATTAGGTTTGGAAAGCACTTCGATGGCAATTTCGGCGGTAACGCCATAATTGATCTTGGGATTCAGACCGTTGAAGGACACTTCAACCCGGAAAGCCTTGGAATTCATGTCCATGGCCAGGGCTATAGACGATACCCGACCCTGAATTGTGGTATCCATCCAGGTAGCGCTTGCTTTAGCACCCTTTTTGATCTTGCCGATTTCCGTATCGGGAACCATGAGGACAGCTTTGTAGCCATTTGTGGAGGCAACCGTAAAAAGGTCTTTACCGGGAAACACCTTTTCGCTGGGATTTACCAACATCGCGGTGATAACCCCGCTGAGGGGAGCCCGCACATTGATCATCTGTTCACTGGCCTCCAAATTGGCTTTGGAAACCTTGAACTGAGTTTCCACATTGTCCAGATCCTGCTGGCTGATCGCTCCCTGGGCAAAAAGGCGTTGCATACGTTCGTAAACGGTTTTTATGCTATTGAAAGCCGTAGTGGCCTGTTCCCACTGAGCTGCAGGGGTATTGGCAGGGAAGCTGACAATGATATCGCCTTTCTTAACCTTATCTCCCACTTTGGCATCAATGCGGGTAATGATATCTGAAACCATCGCTTGGGCAGTTGATTCTTCCAAGCCGTTCAGGTTGGCGTTATATTTCAATTCCTGGTGGAAGGTGGTTGGCTCCACGATCGTTTGTCGGATCGGGATTCCTTCTTCCGCTTGTATTTGTTGCATGTTTTTGCCTGCTTCTTTTTTCTTTCCGCAAGCGGTAAGTAGAATCAGCATAAGACTAAGGCTAATTATTAGTATCCTTTTCATTTTCACTCCGTTCACAGTTTGATACCCAGTGATTTCTTCAGGTTACGATCCGCCGAGATAATCTCGTAGATCGATTGATAGTATTGCAATTTAATGGCTTGCAGCATGATCTGAGCATCGAAAACTTCCAGTTGGATTCCCACCTGGTTGTCATAGCGAACCTGCGCCAGTTGCAGACTGCGTTCTGCCAGTTTTATGTTTTCCGCCTGAACGTTATAGTTTTCCCAGGCATTGTTCAGTTTCTGGTGATCCTGTCTGATCTGCAGGGAAATCAGTTCTTCCGCATCGCGCTGCATCAGTTTGGCCTGCTGGTAATCGTGCATGGCATAGTTCCGCTTGGAAGTATTGCTGAAGCCGGTAAACAGTGGAATCTGGAAACCGATACTGATCCCATATTTCTTACCGAAATCATCGCGCTGGATGCCATAATCGTCGGCTGCTGTAAATAGTGAATAATCCGCGCTGAGTGCCACATTGGGAAGGTAATTTCCCTTTTCGGCATTGTAGCGGATTTGCATGATTTGCGAGTTGATATCTGCCAGTTCAAGTTCGGTGCGATCGCTTAGACCCTTGCGAGTGGCTTCATCCAGGCTGAGTTCCAGCTTTTCAGGAAGAACGAAATCGCCTTCAGGAACCGCTTGCGATTCTGCTTCGCCGATCTGTTTACGAAAGGCCGCCAAAGCCAGATCATACGTATTTTCAGCTTGCATGACCTGGGGTTGGAGCTTGGCCACTTCGAGACGGGCACGCAGCACGTCGAATTCTGAAACCTGGCCTTCCCGTTGAAAAAGTTCTACCCTTTCCAGGTGCTTATTGGCAATTTGCAAACCTTCAACTTGCACATCCCATAGCTTTTTGGCCAAAAGACACTGATAGAAAAGCTCGGTGGTTTGCAGCACCACATCCTGTTCCTCCAGGCTGTAGCGAAGTTTTTGCACACTGCGATAGCGATCTACCGCCTTGATTCCGTTGATCAGCTTTCCACCCAGAAATATTACTTGGTCGAGTTTTAGCTGCATGGCAAAAGAACCTTCCCCGCTGGGAGATTCGGGTATCATGGAATTGACCATGTTTTCCACTACCGCGGCCAGATAATGGTCGTTATCGGTGGCCAGGGTGTCCAGACCTGAGCTCACGCTGAAGGAAGACGGGAGGGCTGAAGGTGGCAGGTAGGTCTTGCTAAGACCGTAGGCACCCTGCAGGCTAAGCTGAGGTAACAAACTGCCCCGCACATCGTTATAGGTCTGTTCTGCTTTCTTAACATCTTCCATTGCCATCAGCAGACTTTTATTATTCTGCCGGGCTTTGGCGATACTTTCCTCCAGACTAATGCCAAACAGCCCAAAGGCCATAAACATAAGCAGGAGAGACAATAAGAGGGTCTTTTTCATGTTTAACCTCGTTTCACTATTCCATATAAAATCATGTTTATAATCAACTCATGATCCCGTTCTATCCTTTCCAGCAGCATCGGGACATCTATCACTGTAAAGCTATTATCGCCAAGCAAATACCAATCCAAGAGCATATCGCAGAGCCGATCCACCGAGATGTTCTCTGCCAGGATTCCCTGCTCTTCACCAAGTTTAAGAATCTTCTTAAGATTTCCATCATCCGGTTTCGGTTGTTCTGGCGAAATTCGTTAAGACGATCCTGATAGTTATAAGGCAAATTGCGCATGCATTCGATCAGGATCGGCATGTTTTCATAGACAAAGCGGATCGGGATATGCATAAATTCGTGAAGTTTGGCTTCAAATGTATCCACCTCGTCGATATGGCTCCGCAAAGCGTGAAAATAATCTTCTGCTTTCTTCTCTACAGCCGCCACAAAAAGCTCTTCCTTGTTGGCAAAATAATAGTAGACCGTCCCTTTGGCGATCTGCGCAGTAGCAGCTATCTCGTCTAAAGAGGTTTTGTTGAAACCGTATCGACTGAATAGCCGGGAGGCGGTTTCCAGGATTATTTGCCGTTTTTCGATGGCATTACTCATAGGATTTCCTTTTTGTAGGTTTATGAACCTCAACAATTTACACTTGCATATCTGAATATCTGACTCATTCTGGCTTAGTAGTCAGTTTCGTCAAGGCAATTCTTTCTCTCAATTCAATTTCTGGTTAAAAAATCCAGGTTGTTTATCGGTTATACCGCAGGCTCAAAGCACTATCATATCGCTTTCATACCACATGATCATGTGGTATGATTGTGGTATGATGGTAGTAACAATACTTGCAAAACAGGAATGCCCGTCTCTGATGGGCAAGGTTTGCCAGCCTCTGGCTGGCTATTCTCAAAACCTGTCAGAGACAGGCAGATTCTTGCCAGCGGGACGCAGGCATTCCAAAATTAGGCTTTGCACACAAAAATGGTTTCTAACCCTGAATAAGGAACTCAAATATCTTCCTGCGATGCTCCAGGTCGGTAATCCGCTCCGGGTGCCATTGAATGCCCAGGATCATACTCTCGCTTTCGTATTCCAGAGCTTCGATGCAGCCATCTGCAGAAAACGCAACCGGGGTAAGTCCTGCTCCGAGATGTTTGGGATCTGCACCCTGATGATGATTGGAATTTACTATTAGGCTATCTGCTCCAAAGATTCTACTCAGCCAACGGTTTTCCTTAAGAGTAATCTCATGGTATTTTTCACCAAAGTGGGTGTCCAGATTGTCCAGATGCTGAATCAGCTTGCCTCCAAAACGGATGTTTAGCAGTTGCATTCCGGCACAGATCCCCAAAAGAGGTTTTCTGGTTTCCAGGCAGAGATCGACCAAATGATAGTCCGATATGGCTCTGCGCATCTCCATTGGTTCGGTCTGGGGATGGGGATTTTCACCATAAAGCTCAGGCGGGTAATCGTTCCCACCAATAATAATAACTGCCTTTACCATATCCACATAGCTTTTCAGAATGTCCTTATCTTCAAAACTGGGGATAAGGATGGGCTGGGCACCATGCTCATAAAGCGCATTGATATATTTGTCCCGAATATGAAACTGCATGTGCTTGCCCAGCACCATGTAATTTGTGCTGATTCCGATCAGAGGTCTTTTTGCCATTTTTTACCTGCCAGCTTTTTTTTGCAAGCGTTGCAGCAGGCTTGACTTGTCAAGCTGAAAATGCAGCCTGAGACAGGGCATTCCAGGGGAATAGCAAAGCAGTTCTATGTCTGAAGATAAGCACTGATTTCCATCGTTTGATGTTACCAGTGTAAAAGATGAATCAGGATCAAACCGCTGCCAAGGAAAAAGAATGCGGCTTAATAATGTATCAGACACCTTGCTATGAGTGTTTCAGACAAGTTCCTGGTTGCGGATTTGAATAATGGGATTATCTTCTAAAAAAACTAGTGTTGAGATTTTTTTGAAAACCATGAAACACCATTTAAACTAACGATGATACGCTTTAACAAAGTGTTTTATACATTGTAATTAGGCTTATTGAAGTCGTGATGCGCCGATTGAAAACTGTGGTACTGATATCAGATAACTATAGGTTTGTCAGTAGCCGGCACGATTTGACTGTAGCTGTTAACCAGTGTGAGTCCCCCAAAAAAACAATGAGGAGAATCTGATGAAAGCACTGCATGTAATGTTGTTAGTTTGCATGTTTCCGGTGTTGCTGATCGCATCCATGGTCAGGAATGACCCCTTTGAACATATCCAGCCGGACGGCACCAAACTAAACCTGTTTGTTACAGGTAATGAGTTTACCCATCGCGTTCACGACGCCAATGGTTATACTGTGGTTTTAAGCCCCACTACCGGGTTTGCTGTATATGCCCTACCCGATGGAAACGGCATCAAAGCTTCCGAATTCAAGGTTGGTTCAATTGATCCCACGGCATTGGGAGTAAGACCCAATCTGACCGAAGACCCCGCTGTCATAGAAGAAAAATACCGGATTGCCAAAGAAAACGGTTATCATCGGGACAGCCGAAATAATACCACAGGCCAATGGAACAATCTGGTGGTTTTTATCCGGTTTCTGGATCAGGCAGAGTATGATCACACCCGCTCCCGAACTACTTACAACACTTTTTTTAACGGTGCTGGCACCGATGTGTCCGTAAAAGGCTTTTTTGCCGAGGAATCGGGTAACCAACTTACGGTGGACAGTTATATGTATCCCACCTCTGCCAATGAATGGATCGTTTCCTGGCAGGATTCGCACAACCGTAATTACTATTTGCCATATAATGCAACGACCAATCCCAGCGGATACTCTGGTGGCGCTCAGCAATGGAGCCGATTGAATGCTATGCTGGCCTCAGCCATAAACTACCTGGAAACAAATAACCAGGTTCCTGATGCCTTGGATTTGGATGCGGACAATGATGGTAACGTGGATAATGTCAGCTTTATAATCCAGGGAGTCCGTGGTAACTGGGGTGATTGCCTTTGGGATTGGACCAGCGGCCTGGGAGCTGGAGTTGCCAGCCTGAACGGAGAATGGGTTAGAACATATAACACCACCTTCAATTCGGTTGTTTGGGTAGGAAGACAGTGTCATGAAATGTCGCACTCCATAGGATTCCCTGATCTGTATCATTACACGGACAATGGAGTAAGTCCCGCTGCCTGGTGGGATCTGATGGACTCGGACAATCAACCCCCGGAACACACCTTGGTTTACATGAAGTATAAATACGGGCATTGGTGTTCTTTGCCCTCTACTATTTCAGGAATCGGCAACTATTCTTTGTATCCGGTGTCAACCTCTCCTTTTGCTGCCTACAAGATCGCCTCCAGCAATCCCAATCAATTCTACATGGTGGAATACCGGCGAAAAACAGGAACTTACGAAACCAGTCTGCAAGGTTCAGGATTGATAGCATATCGAATAGACACTTCCTGCGGCGATGGGAATGATAACGGACCTCCTGATGAAGTCTATGTGTATCGTCCCAATGGCACCAACAACACGCAGGGGAATCCTGAGCTTGCATTTATGTCATTAGAATCGGGGCGCACTGGAATACACCAATACACGAACCCCTCTCCCTTTTTATCTGATAATACCCAGGGTGGATTGATCATCTCCAATGTAGGCTCAGCAAGCTCCACCATCAGCTTCAGATTGGGCGATATGCCAAATATATGGGATGGCAGTTCCAGCACTAACTGGGGAACTGCTGCCAACTGGAGCCTGAATTCTGTACCAACAATTTCCCAAAACGTAGAAATACCGGCTGGCATGCCCCGCTATCCTGTGGTCAGCAGTACTGGAAACGCTAATGGTTTGATTATCAGGTCTGGTGCATCATTAACCGTTGCCGGCGCTTCTTTGATTGTTTACCAGGATTTGGAAAACTATGGTACACTAACTCTGAACAATGCTTCCAGTTTTCTGGATATATACCAAGATTTGTTAGTTAACTCAGGAGCGAGCATAAGCGTAACCAATAGTGGTGCATACATTTATGTGAAAAGTGATGTGGAGTTTCGTGAAGGCTCCAATGTAAATCTCACCCATGGCACTCTTGCCTTTGCCGGTCCAGGTTCATCCTTTATCCGAACCTACACCGAAACAACCATTAACGATCTGCTGATCAACAAGGACTCAGGTAACTTTACCGTCTTTAGTAATCTTTCCACAGCCACCCTAACCATTAATGGAAGCATTAATGTGTATAGTGGCAGCACACTTAGCCACACCTACACTGGCTATTTGCTGTTAATGGGTTATCTGAACGTAGAATCGGGTGGATACTGCACTTTCAATACCGGCACGCTTACATTGGGAGGAACCGGATACTCAGGTATTTCATTTGCCGGTACCGGCAGCTATGTTAATAATCTCACTGTGTATAAGACTTCTGGTGGTTCTGCAGGTTTGAGCTCATATCTGAATGTTTATGGCAATTTCTATCTGCAATCCGGAACATTTAACTGCAATTCCTACACTCTTGGAGTAAGGGGCAACTGGACAAACAGCGTTGGAGTTGCTGCCTTTTATGAAGGGACAGGAACTGTGGAATTGAATGGCACCGGAACCCAGACCATGACTACAGAGTGGTTTAACAATCTGGTGTTAAACAAAGCGGGGGGAAACATGAGCATCCCCACCGGGGTAACTGTTAACTGCAACTCTTACGACTGGACGGCGGGAGCCTATACCGTTTCCGGGGGAAGCTTTATCGTTGGTGACTTGGTTGATAGCGGTATTCTGGGGACAATTACACTTTCCTCTGGACTAATTGATTACACTCAGGGATCCCAGGATATCGACCTCCGAGCCGTTCTTACCATCAGTGGTGGAACCTTCAACGTGAGCGGTGGTAATGGCCCTGCTTACTTTGGCTACATTGATCCGGCCACCCTTAACATGAGTAACGGAATACTTGATTTTAAGAATGTGGGTATTTACCTGCCATCTTCGCAGACATTTACTGAGAATATCACCGGAGGAAGGCTCAGGACGGTGGTGGGATTTGTGAATCTTCGCTCGGATTACACCCCATCCGGAGGCATCCTGGAATTGTATGGCACGGCCGATGCTTCCCTCCAAAATACAGCTGGCAGCAACCTGTATAATGTGGAGATCAACAAGGGCTCTACCCGGAGCTCGGGGACTGATCAAGAACCGCTATTCTTTACCAACCGTCAGAATGAACGCGAAGAAATCACCCGCAATAATAGCGTTATTGGATCGGGGCCACTTGTTTTTGCCGGGTACTTTTCCATTATCAGTGGTAGTTTCTCCGCCCCTGCCACCATCCAGGTAGCCGGGAATTGGATGAATTATGCAGGAGCTACAGCCTTCAATGAAGGTACAGGTTCAGTGGAATTCAACGGATCGGGACACCAATACTGCAGTTACAGCGAAAACTTCAACACTCTGCTGATCAACAAGTCGGCTGGTGCATTCAGGGTTAATGGCTATGCTGAGGTTACCTGTAATTCTTATACCTGGGCTGCTGGGGCAGTTGATGTGCTGTCTGGAACATTTACCGCCAATGATCTTACGCAAAACGGTATTTATGGTAATTTCTACAATAACACTGGGGGCGTAATCAACCTGTACCAGGATGCCAGCAGTTGGCCAGACTTGAATGCCAATATCTATAACTATGGGGGCACTTATAACCTGTATGGTGGTAATCTGGACTGCTACTGGGCATATGGAGCCAATGCCGGCATTACCATGACCAGTGGCATCATAGACTTTAAATCCAGGGGCTTGTATATCAATGCCACCGCCTATTCACTTACCATGAACATCACCGGAGGGACGATCAGAACGGTTGGTTCCTTGAACTGCAATAGAACTAACGTGTATTTTGCAGCCGGAACCATGGAGATGTACGGTTCAGGCAATGTGGCTGTTCTGCTTGGAAGCGGGAGTTATCTCAATAATCTCACCATCAATAAAACCACAACCCGAGACTGGCAATCTGACAACAACTCTCTCATCAGCCGGATTCAAAACAGGGATGGTTCTTTCAGTATCCTGGATGAAAGGTTTGAGGGGGCCTATGCTTCCAGCAATCTATCCATCCATGGCATCCTGAATGTGAACCAGGGTATCTTTGATGTTAACGGCCGTACAGTGGAAACTTATGACGACATTCAAGTGCACAGCACGATAAAGATGACTACCTATGGCTACCTGAACTGTGGGGATGACTTCGTCTGGTACAGCGGTTCGTCCAGCAACATCAATAATGGCAGCATTAGTTGCCATTGGGACTGGCGTTTTGATAATGGCTCTACGGTGCAGCTAACCGGATGCAGCACTACTATGACTGCCGACTACGATGCAAACATAACCCTTGCCAGCGCCAATTCCTGGTTTGGCAGCCTGATTTTAAATGGTAATGGAGGTGGAGAAGGTTCCACCTTCGATATTGCTGCAGCCAGCACGCAACCCTTGATCGTGCATGGCTTGCTTACGGTTTATGCAGATAATGTCCTGGATATGACTCAGCCCGATGGCACGATTGATAATACCGTTACCATATATGCCAATGGCGGGATTGTAGTAGGTGATGGCGCTACTCTTACCATGAACGGGGCATTTTCCAATGCCGGAACTTTGGAAACAGGGCCCGGATCAGTAATAGTCCATGGAGTTTATACATCCTATGACACAGCTTCGCTGCTGATAGTATATGGTTCTTTTGTAAACGATGTCGCCTGGGCCAGAAGCGCAGACGGTTTGTCAAACTCCACCATAAACGATCCTGACCGCTCAATTGTGGAGTTTAAGGGAGCCATTCATTTACAAGGCGGACTCCTGGAAGTTACAAACAACTCCGTTGTCATGAGGGCACACGCCGACCGCATTTTCACCGATTCCATCGTGCGGGTGGGAGCAGGTTTTGCTGCAACTGAAACCAATGCCTTCCACCAGGATAGCGGGACTTTGGAGCTGGTAGGAGTCGACAATCCAACCCTAAACATAACCAGTGGAAACTATATATGCAATCTAACAATCCTGAAGGGAACTGATGACAGGGTTTACCTCCAGCAAAATATCACCTTGCTTGGCAATCTTACCATTGCCAGCGGGGGTATAATAACCAATAGTTATAGTATTACCATTGGCGGGAACTGGACAAACAGCGTGGGAACCGTCGCCTTCTCACCAGGAGCAGGAACAGTCTTCTTCAACAAATCCGGTGGAACTCAAACCGTTTCGGGCGCTACCAATTTCTACAATGTTTCCGATTATCACACCGGCACCATTTTGGATTTCCAGAGCACAACGGGAATCAGCAATATATTGTATTTGACCAATGGTGCCAGTTTCCTGGCTGCAGCTACCATCGGAACCCTTACCAACACTATTGCGGCCTCCGAATTGAAATTCACCAATGCCTTTACTTCCACCATTGCATATTACTCCGGCGGAGGCCAGATCAAGGCTATCAGCGGTGCCAATGTGATTATCAATGATATTCTTGATAATGGCTTGTTTGGCACGTTCTATACTAATAACGCCGTTTTGGAGATTCACCAGGATACAAGTCATTACATTGACCTGAACGGCCCTGTAAGCATCGTGAACAATGGCAGGATTGACATCTATGGTGGCAGTTTGGACTGCAGCTTTGCCTATGCAGGCAATTGCACCATCACCATGAATAGCGGTGAGCTAAACTTCAAAAATAAAGGCGTCTACAACTATCTAGTGGGTTACACTTTCACAACCAACATTACTGGTGGGTTGATTACCGTAGCCGGTGGATTCTATAACCCCCTTACCACTTTCACCCCTTCGGGTGGCAGAGTGGAATTGCTGGGTTCTACAGATGGAAGTATCTACATGGGCACGGGAAGCTACTTCTATGATCTAACTATCAATAAAACCAGCTTAGCAAGAGCTGATGATTCAGCTGAACAGGATTTTGCCATCACCCGTGAGGGGGCTCAGCATCCCATAACCCGCACCAATTCAATCATGATATCCTCAGCCCTTGAGATCCGTAGACACCTGGAAATCACAGCCGGGACAGTAACTGCAAATAACAACATCACAGTGTATGGCTACTGGACGAACTACGCAGGAATCAGCAACTTTGAGGAAAATACCTACACAGTTACTTTCGCAGGATCAAGTACCGAAACCGGCGTTACGACAAATGAAACTTTCTATAACCTGGTGATAAACAACAGCTCAACAAACTATAACAACTTCAAAATCCGGGCTAGTAACACCATTGGTGTAACCAATGATCTTACCGTTATGGACGGAACCATCAATATGCAGTTAAATTCGGTTCTGAATGTGGGTAATGACTTTACCATGGCTTCCGGAGCGGGAATCAATTGCAATAACGCATCCGGACAAAGCATCACCGTAGCCCGGCATTGGAATGACAATAATACCAGCTATTCCAACTCAGCAGGATATTACTTTGGGACTTCCACTCTTTCCTTTGTGGGCAGCCCCATCTCCATCATTGCCACCAGCACCACCAATTTCGAAGCCTACCATCTGAATATAAACAAACCCGGCAGCGAGATCAGGTTTAACAAGCCGGTGCATGTATATGGCAATTGTGCCCTCACTAACGGACTTTGGACAGATTTGAGCAACGGCATGGTGAATACCTTTAACGGCGATCTGACCATCGGGACCAATGGAACATTCTACGGGGCAAACCAGAATACTCTTGCCTTTGCCGGAGGAGTGTCCCAGATATTTACCAATAACGGTTCCGGTGCCATCTATGCCCTGACCTTAAATAAAACCGCCGGCACAACTCTATCCCTGGGAAGCACCATCCTGGGCTTGAATGGGGGTAACATAACCATAAACTCAGGAATCCTGGATCTGAACCATAATCTCTATCGCACCACTGGCAACCTTGATGTCAACAACACCGGTAAAATAAGCATCGACACCGATGCTCAACTGGAACTGGCAAACAACAAAATCCTGTCTGTGTTCAGTGGCGGCGTTCTGGAACTTTTAGGTTCATCTGGACATCTGGCAAAACTAACCCACCAATCGGGTTACTACGTAGTGAACATCGAAAGCGGAGGCACCATCAGCGCTGATTATGCCTTGTTTGAATACATCAGTATCTATGGTGTTAATGTAAAAACCGGTGCCCTTGTGGATGCAGCCCACTCCTTCAACAATTGCACTTTCCAATACAGTCCTGCCACAGGCACGCTGCTTACCATCAACAACAACCAAACCCTTACCATCAACGCAGCCAATTTCCCCGCCAATACATGGTCTGGCTCTTACAACGTTTCCAAAACCCTTAACCAGGGAACCGTCAATTTCACCAGCCCTTCCGGCACATTTTCCGGAGAAGACTACGACAATGATACTTATAACCGCATAACCTGGCCAGTGGCTGCCATACCGGACCTCAGTATCACGGCTTTTTACACCACTCCTTCCAATCCCCATTACGTCTGTGATGCTGTTTCAGTTACGGTAACAGTGCTAAATTCCGGCGCAGTGGCAATCAGCACTCCCTTCCGGCTTGACCTGTATTACAACCGTGCTACACCTCCTCCAGCCGGAACTCTGGGAGATAAATACTACACCTTCTCAAGCCTGGCAGCAGGAGCGTCGGCATCCTATACCTTTACCAATGTCAGCTCCGCAAATGCTGTTACCTGGAGTTCTTATGTGCAGGTTGATGCCAGCCAGGTAATAACAGAAAGCAATGAAAGCAATAACGTCCCAAGCTCGATCTCCATGGTCTGGCAAGCTCTGCCCGCCATCAATAATCTGGCTATAACCCACTCCTCTACCAACCAAATCAACCTGGGCTGGTCTTATCCCATTCCGGTATCCCGGTTCAAAGTATATCGTGACACCACTCCGAATGGTTCATTTTCCACCCTGATAGGAACGCCTACCGGCAATGTTTATCCCATAACCGTTCAGCCAGCTAATCACAGATTCTTTTACAAGGTTGTGGCGGAAAGGGATTTACCTTGATTATCCAATGAATTTAGGCGGTTTGCCAGAAGTAGCTGAAGCATCAACCAGTGCAGATAATAACTGGGCGGGGAAACATCCCCGCCCTTTGATTGCCGTATGAAACGGGTGATTTTCGTGAATTTGCATAGCCAGCCCTACCTTCCTCCTCCCTTGACAGCATTAATCAAGCCATTATCTACCCTTAATCAAGTCTTAACTATTAACGCTTGATTAAGGCTTGACAAAGATATGATAAAGGCTTTGGAGGAAGCAGGAAGTAAAGCAGTTGACAGAATCCCCGTTCTGGAAATCAGTGCACTCAAGACCCTATGCGTCCCTGTAGCTCAGCTGGATAGAGTGGCACCCTCCGAAGGTGAAGGTCAGGCGTTCGAATCGCCTCAGGGACGCCACTAAGGTTAAGAGGTAAAGAAGTTAACGGGTTAACAGGTTAACAGGTTAACGGATTAACAGGTTAACGGGTTAACGGGTTAACGGGTTAACGGGTTAACGGGTTAACGGGTTAACGGGTGAGAAAGTTAATGGTTAATATCGTATAGCACGTGTATCGAAGCGATCCGAATATCTTTTTCCTAATACCTCATACCTTAGTCTATACCCTCATTCCTGCGAAATCAGGAATCTCCTATAAATATCAACGAGATAGAATATGAACGACGTCCTTATCACCCTGGAAGATATCTCCTGCCATTATGGCGCTCGCAGCATCTTCAGCGATGTATCTTTTGGCATTCACGCCAACGAAAAAATCGGCATCGTGGGCATCAATGGCAGTGGAAAAACCACTTTGCTGCGTATCCTGAGTGGAACCCAAAAGCCTTCCACCGGAATAATAACTCTGCGCAGCGGACTAAAGATAGCCTACCTGGAACAGGATCCTGAATTCATTCCCGGCCTCAGCGCTTTGCAACACACGATTCCAGTGGAAGGGGAAATAAAGGAAGACTACCATTACAAAGCCCTACTCAGCCGTTTGGGAATTAGCGATCACCAACAAAAAGTGGAAACCTTATCGGGTGGACAGCGACGTAAAGCAGACCTGGCAAGGGTTTTGGCTCTGGAGCCAGATCTACTGATCCTGGACGAACCTACCAACCACCTCGACCTCGATACCATCGAATGGCTGCAAAACTACCTCGCAGGAATCCAGAAAGCCGTGCTCTTCGTTACCCACGACCGCTATTTCCTGGATGCCGTTTGCACCAAGATCATCGAGATCGAACATGGAAAGCTTTTCTACTACGAAGGTAATTACAGCGAATATGTGCGCGGAAAACTCATCAGAGCCACAGACAGCCAGCGTAAGGAAACCCGCAGGCAAGCACAGCTAAAAAAAGAACTGGATTGGCTGTCAAGAGGTGCCAAAGCCCGCACCAGCAAACCTAAAAATCATGTGGACAGGGTTAAGGAACTGCTCAGTAAAAGCTATCTGATCTCCAATGCAGAGCTGGACATTTCCTTCCAAACCAATCGCCTGGGTAGAACCATTCTGGAATTGCACCGTCTGGCTAAGTCATTGGGCGGGAAGCAACTCTTTGAAGAAGTGGATCATAATTTCCAGAATATGGAACGCATCGGAATAATCGGAGCCAATGGCTGTGGTAAAACCACGCTTTTAAAACTGATTACCGGCGAACTGGAACCGGATATCGGTTCTCTGAAAGTGGGGCTGAACACCCAATTTGCCTATTACAAGCAGGATGAGGACAGCTTTGATCCAGCTTTAAGTGTTTACGATTATATTGCCCAATATGCCGAAGTGATGAAAATCGCAGACGGAAGCAAGGTTACCGCCACGGAGATGCTGAAACGTTTTCTCTTCGACGGCAAGGCACAACAAATGAAGCTTGGAGCTCTCTCAGGCGGCGAAAGGAAAAGGCTGTATTTGCTCAAATCGCTGATGTTCGGTGCTAATTTCATCATCATGGACGAACCCACCAACGACCTTGATATCCGCAGCCTGGAAATCCTGGAAGACTACCTTGATGCCTTTCGGGGTTGTTTGCTGATCGTATCGCACGATCGCTTTTTCCTTGATAGAACCGTGGATTATCTCTTCATCTTTGAGAATGGAAAGCTGCGAAAATTCGCTGGTAATTACTCCGACTATCTGCTGGTGAAGCGCTATGAACAGGAAACTCTAAGCCTGGACAAAGAACCAGCAGTATATCGTCCCAAGCGTGTGAGCAAAGGCCTGAGCTACAACGAACAGCGTGAATTCATGCAGGTGGAGAAAGATATAGAGACTGCCGAAAACCGGCTATTGGAACTGGAAACCACTCTCAGCGAACAGGCAACCAGCCTTAGCCCCGATCAGTTTCGCAAGATCAGCCAGGAAATGCACGAACTGGAAAGCACCCACCAAAAGCTGCTGGACAGATGGCTTGAATTGAGCGAAAAGGAAAGCGGATAAGAATTTTTAAGGGGCGATCGATTGACCGCCCCTTTTTTAATTTGATAGACTTTTTTATCCGTTACTTGGTCAGGATCATTTTTCTGGTAGAAACGTAGCTACCGGCTTTCAAGCGATAGAAATAAATTCCCGATGCTACAGACCGATTATTGTGATCTTTCCCATTCCATATCGTCTGATGCATTCCTTCCGGCAAAGTTCCATCCACCAAGGTTTTCACCAATTGTCCCTTAAGATTGTATACGCTTAGCTTGGTTGGCATGGCTTGCTTCAAGCTGAAGCGAATGGTGGTTTCGGGGTTGAAGGGATTGGGATAGTTATTCAGCAACCTTGTTTGCAACATGGGATCGTGTTCATCCTCATTGTCGCTGCTGTAGCTATAGTTTATCTGGTTGGAAGGCAAGCTGTTGCCATTGGCATAAGTGGCAACCACGTAATAGGAGTAGTTAGTTCCCAACTCGCCCAAGGTTTCGTTATAGGTATTATTAGTAACATGCCCTGCCAGTTCAAAGGCATCGGCATTTACCTTGCGGAATACATCATAGCCCGTTAGCTCGAATTCTGGCTCAAGAGGAGCAGACCAATTAAGATAGATTACCCCAGAAGCAATGCCATATTCCAAGGCGGTTGCCGGCTTGAAATAGCCAAGATAGAAATCCTGTTGAGAATCAGGATTGTCCAGAGATAGGGTGATATTTACCATAGCCGGAGAATCGTAACCATTGGCCTCAGCCATTATTCCATGCGTTCCAACCGGCAGGTATAGCTCATAAGCTCCATCTTCATCAGGATGAATGGTCCAGCTCAGATTATTGTGGACATTCACTGTTGTATAGTCTATTTCAAGATCGGAACTGCTTACTGTGCCATGCACTTTTCCGGCAAACTCCACATATCCGGTAGTCCGAACGTCATCGATAAACCAACCGTCTCCTTCATATAGTCCGTCACTGGCAAAGGTGAAACGGAAGGAAACGTTCTGGTTTGCATACGATGACAGATTAAATCTGGCCAGAATCCAACCGCCACTTGTTCCTTCAAATCCTGGTCCGCCCAGGATACTCAGATTGTTGGAAGTGTATCCCTCCACGGGCGTAATCAGGCTCCAGGAACTGCCGTTATTGGTGGATATCTTAACGTTACCACCATCATAACCAGCTTCAGTATTGAACCAGTGCCAGAATTCAAGCATGAAGTTTGAGCCGATATAGATACTGGGAGTAGTAAGATAATAGGTAACATTGGCAGGATACTGGCTGTTTAGTCTGGTTCCCCAAACCTTTGTGCCAGAATGAGCTCCGGCAACCTGTGAAACACCCCATTCCCAACCATTGGTGGCAGGACTGGCTACGAAACCGCCATTACTGCTTTCGAAGTCTGCACTCATTCCAGTAGTGCCTACGCTCAAGACTATTTGTTCATTATGCGGATCGATCAGATCACCAAGATAGGTAAGGTAAAAAGTAAGGTTGTTGCCAACAATAACATCAGGGGAAACGGTAATCTGATAAACAGCCTGGGAAATGCTGCCTGCCGGAATTCCAGACAGAAGCAAGGAAGGATTGCTGATCGCAACCGCTTCAGACAGGCACATTATGTTACTGGTAATATTTTTGGCTTCCAGAGTGCTGTTGTTCTGGTAATTGATGATCAGTTCCAGCGTTTCACCTGGATCGATCAGACCGTTTCCATTTCCCATCGTATCATTCATCAGCATTCCACTGATCTGGATCGCAGGTTTGTGAACCGTGATTGAAATGGGGAATTGCCAGCTGTTACCTGCTATGCTTACGTTGCAGATTACAGGAATAACTGTTCCATCAGGGCTGAAAAGATCTACATTCATGGTTATGGGGCTGTGGTTGACGCCGGTTGCATCGCCAGGTATATCGCTATAAACGCTATTTGCTATGCTCAGAGTGGCGTAGTCGCTGTTCTCGGTTGCGGTAAGTTGCACTGAGGTGGCTGGATTGATCCCCAGGTTTTGCAGTTTGATGCCCAGTTCCACAATCTCACCGGGTTCCACGATGCCATTATTATTAGTATCGCTAATCACGACGTCATCCAGAACCAAAAAGGCATTTTCATGCAATACAGGTGCAGTTGTGATCAGCAGGGCTTTCTGATTGGTTAGGGGAGCTGCAGCAAAAGGATATTGGTTGTTGAATGAATATTCCAGGCCGATTGTATTGGTATGGTTTTTTATCCCTACCGTGCAGTAATTTCCGTGCATCGGAGTGTATCCACCTCCACCAATATCGACATTGTTGAAGTCCTTATACTGGATTTTTATCATTCCATCACCTTGAGAAGTGGGATAATACATGGGATCAAAGAAGATCACCTGGAAAGTTTCCAAACTGGTGCGATTGTAACCATTACGCATTTTGTGATACTGGATGATGAACTTGTGATTTGCAGTATCATAGTATTTATAGATACCCGCATCACCGATAATGATCAAATCATCCCAGAAAGGGGCTATCATTGGTGATGGGCCATCCCCACCGGGAAGATGATAGTTCCTGAATTCGCCGTTGGCGGTTTGTCCCATGGTAATAAAGCCATTTACACACACTGTGATCTGGTTGTAGCTTATCCCATAAAAAGGGAAAGCAAAGGGAAGCTGAACCAATTGCAAAGCTACTGCTCCGTTTTGGTCACCTTCATCACCGCTGCTGCCAGGATCAACAAAACCAGTGATCTGGCTGCCTGGACCGCCTTCTGATGGATTGATTTCGATCCATTCGTAAGTGGGACAGTCAGGATAACCAGTGTCGCTCATGTCATAGATAAAATAGCCATATTCATCGGGGCCAAGAGGAGTATTCTGGCTTACCTGCCCAATCGGAAGATTGAATTCGGTGAATTGTTCAAATCCCTGATCATTATATAACCTCAAGCGCAGGGGCATCTGCATTCCGGGAATTAGCATAGCCCGGGCAAAAACTTCAAAACCTTCCACAGTGGTGCCAACCGCACCGGCAGGAATTTCCCCGATGAAGGAAAGAGAGTCGTTCACTACCAGCAGGTCGTTTAGAGATCGGAGCTCGGCATAAATACCACTAATCGAAGCGATGGAGTTGTTCTTCACTCCAACCGACAGGGTTCCCTGTTCAGCAGGATCAAGAATGGCATTCCCTCCGGCAACAACAGTGTGGCTCTGCACCATTAGCCTGGCATTGTAAGAACTTACGTGAAACACCGCACTGTAGTTCTCCATGTTTGAATCGGTTAAGATCATTTCAAACCTGATATCATGATTTGGAGGCAGATTTGCACCAATGGAGAAAGTGAAGCTGCCGGTTGCGGCTTGAGTAGCTCCTCCAGCCACATAACCAAAATTCAACTGATTGCTGATGAGCGTAATATTGGGATCCTGGGAATTGATCTGGGCAGTTATTCCGTTGACTGCGTTAGCAGTGGTGTTTTTGATTTCAAGATTGACTGCGATTGTTTCTCCGGCACAGGCAAATCCATCTCCGTTTCCACTGCTTCCTGAGCTTCCATCATCGATGATGGTTTTATTAAAGTACACCAATGACCCGCTGGCATCCACACCCAGGGTTTGCTGAACGGGCTTGAAACCATGCTTGGAAACTGTAATGACCACATCGTTGGTAAGGCCGCCTGAGATAACCAGGGTGGCATTTCCATCAGCATCGGTGAAAGCTTTACCCACCACTACCTGTTGGCTGGAACTGAAAGCAGTTACACAAGCACCTTCGACCTGCACTCCCAGGGCGTCCAGAACATTAACGTCTACTACACTGGTTCCCAAAGCAACAGAAACTGGAGCAACAAGGGTAAACTGCTTCGGGATCCCGATGAATACTTCAACTGTGGGATCACCCATCAGATTACACCAGTGTGCAAAATAATTCGCCTGGGTGTCCATGGTAGCGCCATAAACCTGTTTGATATAGAGCTTTCCATTCAACAGGGCTTCGCCCATGGTTCGCATTCCATAGGTGAAAAGCCCGTCATACATACCTGCCACCAGGCAGTTGTTGAACATCGTATGCGTTCCGCTGGTCGCCATACCAATTGCGGTAACCGAACCCGCAGGTGAAGCTGAGGTTCCCAAACGCATCAGAGCTTCGGTGGTGGCTGTTCCTCCTGCAAAGTTGCCTGTGGCACAGGTACAGATTGTTGCATGTGGCAGCATGGTACCATTGACCAGACTGTTTGAAGGAGACCAACCGCTCATATTGATATAGCCGCGATAATTGAAAAGCCCCACTCCGGTATTGATTCCGGTATTCATGGCAGAGGCAAATCCGCTATTATATTGTTCGATGAAGGTATACTGCGGATTATTCAGCAGAGCCATCTCTTTGATGAATTTATTGATATACTGCGTTGAGATTCCGCTGGAGGTGGGATCTCCCACCAATAAAACCCTATTCAGCCAGGCAGCACTGTTTCCGGTAAGATTGATGTTCTTTTCCACCGCATAGATCTTGGTAAAAAGAACGTCTAACTGGCTAATATTTTCCGCGGAAATCCTACCTATGAAAACATCCCCCAGGTAGTCCGATCCGGCCAGTTGGGTATAGGGATAATCTCCTTCTCCACCATAGCTGGAGAAGTTTTCGGTAAAGGTGGGAACAGTGTAGCTTCCTGAGGTATCTCCCAAAAGAATGATGTAATCAGGGCGTGTATTGGCATTGTTATACTGGGTTTGAATATAGCTTTTTATCGCCGTATTTGATGACCCACCGGTTTGAGCTGTACTTACAGTATTCACTTCATAACCTTTTTGTCGTTTCCAGGCTACGAATTCAGCAAGCTTGGTCTGGAAAACCTGATCGGTATTATTGCCGTAAACAATCAGGATACGGGCTCCCTGAGGAGCCAACAGAGCATCACGGTAATTGGCAAAATTGCAGATCATGGATTCATAGAGGTTTCTGAACGCGTAGGAATAACTTGAATAGGCTGGAAGTTCGTTTTGTCCGGGATCATCATTCATGGTGATCTCAATATCAAAATCACTAATCATTCTCAATTCGTTGGCAGCAGCAAGATACTGCACGGGAAACAGGTTGAGCTGGACTACTCTGAAATCCCTGATGATCTGGGCAGGACTGAATCCATAAGATTGGGCAGGATAATTAGCATTACTCCTGTAAGCGCTGTCGTCCAAACTGAAAAGCCTTTCCTGCTCTTCATTGCCGAAAGCGGGTTCGGGTTTGATATTACCCTTCAGAGTGGGATCTGAGTTATTCACTCTTACATTGAAGTTCCCTCTGGGAGGAATGGCAATCCAGGTGGAATACATCGGCAGGGCTGGATAGCCTTCCTGGGCAGTATATTCGGCATCAGCCATCTTCAAGCTGCTGAATCCTGCCTTCCCTCCGTCCTTGATTTCCAATTGCGGAGCAGAAAAATGAAGTTTGATGCGGTTTGCGGTCTGTTCCACCACTTGGATCCGGTTGGCGGAAATTCCGTTGGCAACTGATTGGCCTGAGGCAGCGCTCAGTCCTGAAAAGCTAATACTGAACACACACATCAGTATTATTAGAACGACACTTGTTGGTTTCATCCTCGTTTTTTCCTTAGTTAGTTGAAATTAAAAGAACCTGAAACCGTTTCCGGCCCCAGGTTCATATCTTTATACGGCATTTATGCGCCGTGCATCATTTCACCTTATAGACCAGTATCCCCTGGTCACGGGAGCCAACGATCAGCTTATCACCCATGAATTTTACAGTGTTGGTATAACCACAGGATGTAAGATGCTGCAGCAGATTGGGATCGGACGGATTTGATACATCGAAAAGATAAACACCGCCATTGCCAGAACTGACTGCCACCTTGTTTCCGGATACATCCACACTGGTGGCATATCCGTCAGTATCAAATGTTGAAAGTATTTCCGGAGCGGTGGGATTGGCGAAGGATACAATGTTCAAACCAGCCTGACGGGAAGGGATATAGGCGATATTTCCATTAACTTTAACCTTTTGTGCTTCACCGGGCAGGGCAAGCTCACTCAGCATTTGCTGATTGGCTTTGTTATATATAAATAGACCACGCTGCTCGGCACTTACCAACAGATAGTCATTGGTGAGGGCAAAGCCTGAGGCTACTCCGGGGGATACAGTGTAGGAATTTACATTCAGGATATTGCCGTCGTAACGGTCAAATTTAAAGCTCCCCCCAGAGCAATAGGCATAGGCCATGGTATAAAGGTCGGGAGCATTGGGAATGGTGTAAGCGCCCAGGTCTTTTACACCGCCGGTTCCCCCGATAACTTCCATTATATAAAGCAGGGTATCGGGATTGCTCGTATTCACAACCGTGATCCGGTCTGTGGCGGTTGTCTCGATAAAGAACATCCGGTTATATTCCGGGATCACTGAAAGTCTTTTGACTCTGCCCAGATTGGTTTGCGAACCGTCGGCGGCATTCAGCTTGGTGATCCAGGTCTGGTGAAAGTCATTTCGGTCAAAAAGTGCTATTCCCCCTTGGTCGAGGGCTGCGTATAGATAATTATCATCAAGGGTCAGATCCAGCGGATTTCCCACCACGGGCACTTGCCGATCCAGGGAAAGCCACTCTTCCTCCTGATATTCTGTATTGCGCTTGGCGCACGAACTGAGTGCCAATATCAGCACCAGCAGCAGGTATATCATTGAGCGCTTTGGCATTAAGTTCCTCCTGAACTACTTTCGCTATTCTTTACTTCTCTACAAAAGCAAGAAGCGTTCCGAAATCCCGATAACTACATAGAAATCTGCTTTCATTCCTAAAAAACTTCTTTTCCGGTTTGCTAACGCTATCTCCTTCCTTACCTCCCGAAAGCCACGCACTATCAACCCGTATCCCTCCCCTATGAGATAAGGGAGGGTTGCGGGTGGGCATAAGGTGGTTAACCGGTGCCGAAGAAGGAAGGCAGAAGCCTCTGAAGGGAAAGCTCAGTCCTGAAGTTGGAAGAGGGATGGGCTGCCAATCTCCGAAATGAAATTCGCCAATAAGCTATTTGTAAACGCTTCACACCTCAGGATGACGCTTCTACTGATAAGCCCCCACTTTGTAGCGAGGGCTTATCGTTCTTATGCTAATTTCAGTGATCAGGCAAACATGGCAGCAATATCGTCGTCTGCATTGGTGGTTTGTTTCAAGCCGAAAGTATCTATGATAACTTTGGCCACATTGGGAGAAAGGAAACCCGGCAAAGTAGGCCCGACCTGGATGTTCTTGAAACCAAGGGCAAGCAGTGCCAGAAGCACAGCCACGGCTTTTTGTTCATACCAGGCAATATCAAAGGAAAGCGGCAGCTTGTTTACGTCGTCCAGACCAAAGGCTTCCTTCAGCTTCAGGGCGATCACGGCCAGGGAATAGGAATCGTTGCATTGACCAGCATCGAGCACTCTTGGAATGCCACCGATGTCTCCCAGGGGAAGCTTTATGTAACGATATTTTGCGCAACCGGCTGTGAGAATAACTGCGTCTTTGGGAAGTTTCTCTGCCACTTCGGTGAAGTATTTGCGGCTGGGCATGCGTCCGTCGCATCCAGCCATCACTACAAAGCGCTTGATGGCTCCGGCTTTCACTGCTTCCACAACCTTGTCGGCAATGGACAGCACAGTCCGATAATTGAATCCGCCAGTAATTGTGCCATTTTCCAGTTCTTTAGGCGGTTGACAGGTTTTTGCTTTGGCGATAATGGCGCTGAAGTCCTTGGCCTGGCCAGGTTTACGATCTGGAATATGTGTGGCACCTGGATAGCCGGTCATGCCGGTGGTGAAGAAACGGTCGAGATAGGTATTTTCCTTGCGCAGGGGAACGATGCAGTTGGTGGTCATCAGAACCGGTCCGTTAAAGTTCTCAAAGTCTTCCAATTGATGCCACCAGGAAGAACCATAGTTACCGTGGAAGTGTTTATATTTCTTGAAAGCAGGATAGTAATTAGCAGGTAGCATCTCGCTGTGAGTGTAAATATCGATTCCCTGGCCCTCGCTTTGCTGAAGCAGCTCTTCAAAGTCCTTCAGGTCATGACCGCTAACCAGAATACCGGGGTTCTTGCCAACGCCAAGCTGTACTACAGTAGGTTCAGGCACGCCATAGGTTTCGGTATTGGCTTTGTCCAGCAGCTCCATTACTTTAACGGCATGGTCGCCGGTTTTAATCACCAGGCCGGTAAGTTGCTCTGCTGACAGGCTGTCATCAATTGTGGCGGCAAGGCCTTCCATGATGAATTTATTCACGTCATCGCTGAAATAACCCAGCATGGCAGCGTGGTCGCCATAGGCGGAAATGCCTTTAATGCCGTAAATGATGGTCTCGCGTAAACTGCGGATATCTTCATTTTCAGTGGCAAGCACGCCCACTTTTTGGCCATAGGTGTAATAATCTTCAGGCTTTACCCTGCAGGCAACTGCATCAGGTGGAGGTAGCGGACAGGGTTTACCATGCTTTGCAACATAAAGGGCGTCGAGTTCGGTAAAACGCTTGTCCCGCAAAGCGATGAGACTGGTGATAGTGTCAATTATTTGCGCTTCGTCCCAGTTGGCATTGGTGATGGTTTTGAAGAGACCCTGCATCACAGCAAGGCTATCCTGCGCATAATACTTGTCATATCGCAGCAGTTTGGTGCTGATCCAGGCTATACCTTTCATGATGTGGATGGAAAGGTCAAAAAGATGACAGAGTTCAGGCGATTTTCCACAGACACCTCGCATAGTACAGCCTATGTTACGGGATGTTTCCTGGCATTGATAGCAGAACATACTCATGGTAGTTTCTCCTTTTTTCTTTTATGGTTTTGGCATTTTGATAACTAAAAGGCGCAGATTGCAGTCGCCTTCATTGATGACAGCATGAGGGATGTCTTTGGGGCTGTCGATGATGGTGTCTTTGGGGAAGCTCTGACGCTCCTCCCCTATCTCCAGGGTGGCAGTGCCTTCCAGAACGTAAAAGGCTACGTTTACAGGGGTTTTATGGGCTTTCAGAATTGCGCCTGGGGCCAGACCAAGGTGTACGATCTCTCCTTCCGGGGCTACATATAGCTTGGTGCCATGGATGCCATTAGCATTCACTACCGGATCGATGTCTTTCCAATTACGGCTTTGCATATTAATTCCTCCAACTATATTATATCGCCATCAGCGCTGATTACAAAAACTTTTACGAAGTGCAACTTCCCAGCTTTTTCCAGGGCACGCTTAAGAATGATCTCCGTCCCTCCACAGCAGGGAACTTCCATACGAACGATTGTTACGCTCTTAATATCATGTAGCATAAATATTTGCGCCAGTTTATCGATATAGCGTTCGATATCCATGTCAAGTTTTGGACAGAAGGTAACCACTACCTTGCCCTTCAAGAACCTGCGATGGTAATCACCAAAGGCATAAGGAACGCAATCCGCAGAGATCAGTAAATCTGCATTATCAAAGTATTCAGCAGCGGGATTTACCAGAGTAAGTTGCACAGGCCATTGACGCAGTTCGCTGTGGATGGTTCCGTCAATACTGTTTTGAGATTCTGTTTTTTCTATCTTTCGTGCCTGAGTTCCGGCACAACCGCAAGCCATTGTTTCTTCCCGGGTTAGCGAGTCTGTGTCGTAACCTTTGGCTTTCAGAATATCCAAAGCCTGACCGTAGTAAGCAATTTCGCCGTGGTCTTTCAGATGTTTCAGATGGGCTTTAATGGTGTTTTCACCAGCTGCCATGATGTTTTCCATTACGATGGCTTCATTATAGGGTTCGGCTTCACGCTCTTCCACTTCGATTGCACTTTCAGGACAGGTTCCCAGACAGGCACCCAGGCCGTCGCAAAAGAGATCGCTAACCAGGCGTGCTTTGCCATCGATGATTTGCAGGGCTCCTTCCGGGCAACCCGGTATGCAAGCTCCGCAACCTGTGCATTTGTCAGCGTCGATTCTAATGATCTGACGTTTCATTTCTTTACCTCTATTAGTTTTATTATTGTTTCTATCAGTTTTTTGCCCTCTGCTTTCAGGTTAAAAGCTCCGCTCATGTTCCATTGGGTAACCAGTAAGCGCATGGAACCAACGATCAGACGAAACAGCTGAACCGGATCAAGATCCATTCTGATACTGCCCTCGTTTTGCCCCTTGATCAGAAATGACTCCACTTCACCTTTATGGATATGCATGATGGATTGGAACTGATTTATGAAAGCAGGATCGTTCTTGAAAAGCTCTTCAGAAAACATTACTTTGGCCAAATCAGGGTTTTCGGAAAATAGCTCATAGCGATTCATAACAAAACGACAGATACATTCAAGCGGAGAACACCCTTCCAGTTTGATCGAACTGATCACCTGGCAGGAAAGAAATTCGAAATAGCACAAAACCATAGTTACCAATTCCCGTTTTGAATTGAAATGCCGGTATAATGCCGCTTCTGAAACTCCGATCTCTGCAGCAAGATTCTTAGTGGTAAGCTTCTCATAGCCTTGGTTGGCTATGATACGAATCGCAGCTCTTACGATATCCATCTGTCTTTCTGTAAGTTCCATCTTTTCTTCCTTAGGTTAGTAAGCATTCACTAACCAATATAATCAACCACTCAATCTTGTCAAGAACTATTTTGGTAGGATATCGTTGAGACAATTCATACAGTGTCTTTACAGGCCGCATAGAAAGGACTTTTCATCTTTATGAGATAATCTGGATTTTTATCCTTTACACAATTTTGGCATGAGCAATGTTGGTATTCAGTTTTTGAAAGTTGGGAGCCAGCAGTATGAAAAGTGAAGCCATATTCGATAGTGAACGGCTTTCTATGTATAAGCAGGCGCAGGAAAGTCTCAGTCGATATGTATCGCAGTTGATTCCCCATGAAGAGCTGCAAGCTGAGATTTCGAACAAAGTTTTACTTAGCCTGATTCATGAGGAAAATGAGGTTCCTGACATTGATGCCTGGATCAGAAGAAAAACCGACGTTCATTTGGAAAGCTGCATTAAAAACCTGTGGCAGTTCGCTTACCGTCAAGCCAGGCAAATGTATCTGGAACAGGAAGAGGCTGAAGACCTGGCACAGAGTGTTATGATAACTCTGCTTAACTCCAAGAAACCTATTCAATATACCAGAGCCTGGCTGAAGAACTCCGTTTTTAATCAAGCGTCTGATATCCTGAGAAAAAGAACCAAACAACACGAACTGCAACAAAGAATAAAGGATGAACTTACAGTTGCCAGGCAATTGCAGGAACCGGCAGAAAACGAACTGGAAAATTCCCTAACTCCCAGAGTACTAAAAAAGCTCTTATCAAAAGAAGACTATTCGAACCTGATGTCTATCAGGAGTTTTAATACCTTGAGAGATTACGCCAGAAGCAATGGGATCAGTTATTCCAATGCCCGTGAGATAAAACACAGAATTGTGACCAATCTGAAAGCACAATATTTCATCAAGCAAGGTTGGATCGGAACCAGCGCTATTCTGGATTACAGAATTCTAATCAATCTGAAACGGTTTGTGAATGTATTAGTAGATCATGCACGCAACAAGGATTTCACTAATATGAGCAGATATGCTCCTCAAGATATCTCCCATGAACTGGAAGCTGTTTTCAGCGGGTTCAACACAGTTACCAAATGGGAGATCAGCATGCAACGGAACAGGATATTGGAATTGTGTCTTTTGGACCTGAGTGATTCAGCAAAACCCGGAGGAGTAATAATCACCCTCACTTTGAATAAGGCGAACCAAATCAAGATCACAAAAAGTTATAAGGTCGGACAAATATTCATTATCCCCAGTCAGAAAGTAGGTCCTCTACCGGTTGACAAAGGCAGATGTTTGCTGACTCTGGAACAGATCAAATCGTATCTTGGCTGATCATACTTTGCATACATGATTTGCAATTCATCTGCTCTATGCTAATCCAGACTAAGTTCCTGTTTCGGACAAGTACCATAAACTGACTCTCCATAATCCCTGACAACATTAATTAAATCTCCTAAAATGAGGGCAATGAACCTTTAAACCCAATACTTTATATAGATGTCAAATATTACACTTAAATCGTGCATGACAAAATTAAAAAAAATATCTACCTGTTTTTCAGTATGTTACAGCTGAATTGGTAGACACTTTGTAAATTCCACTACTACTATATGAAGGAGATTATTATGAAACGCATAATTATTAGCTTAATGGCAACCATGTTGCTCATAATGCCGATTGCTATCGGTAGTGTAACTCGCGATACCCAATGCTTGCCTCTCTATCCTGGCAGCCTGAAAGATCCAGGAGTAACCATTCTGGAAGTTAATGAAGATTATTACATCATTGAAGTGGATGGTGTTTACTACGTATTGGTTAGAGAAAAATAACTCCCTAATGGGCCAAACGATATCAGAGATTAATCACAAGTAAACCACTACAAGGAGAAACCATGGAAGACCTTACTATTTTCGAAATAACCAGAACTTATGATGAGAACACCAAAGGAATCATTGTGGAATTCAATCGTGACAACGATAATGAATTTACCTATGAGTATATCAAACCAGTTTCCCTAAATCTGTGCATCATTACTGAAAAATTCGTTGGATAAACCAACTAAAAATGAATAATCCTGGTTTCCGTTTTAATCGTTTGGAAAACTACCTGGTATTACATAAAAACCGGGACAGATCGTTTATGATCAAAGATGGCTACCGTTATCTGTGTGATCTACGGAAAATGATGTCGCAGCCAAAATACTCAGAGCGATTGCTTAGACATTATACTCCCGAAGACATTCATAAATTTCGGCAATTCCTTAGTTTCCTAAATGGTATCGGATTTATCACACATGATTTTGAAACTCAATCCAGGATAAGCGATAGTATCAGCAGACCATTTAATGGCAAAATAAGGCTCAACGACGCTCTATTCGATGAACTTCATCTGCAGATGAGCCAGGACAGCCTTCCAGAGAACCTGTATTTTGAGATCACCCGGCCTTCATTTGAGCAGCGGATTCCCCAATCCGGGAAAAACCTGCTCGCTGGCCGAGAGATTCATAAGTTATTTACCGAATTCGAAGCGATGGGAGGTAGGCATGTTTGCTTCGCCGGAAAGGATCCCTTTGCCTGGAAGGGATTTTTAAAAGTCCTGAGAATAACTGCAGACTTCGGATTCGGAATTGAGATAGTGACTGATGGGGCACATTTGTCTCCAAAGCTGATACCCCTCTTTAAGACATTGAAAATAGATAATCTACTGATTCAATTAAAAGATCAACCCGGGCAAAACGGGATCAGTAGTTCAACAGAAACTAAAAAGCTTATGGATCTACTAAAGCAGAACAGGATAAGATATACTGCTGTTTGCCCAGTCACGGAAAACATTCGGAACAGTATCAGCGTATTCAGCCTTTTGGCCAACAAACATGCAAAACAACGACAAATTTTGGATTTCTCACCTCAGAGAAAAGATCGGCAAATCACAACGTGCGATCTGGCTCACAACTGCTCAAACAAGGAGGGCGTTTTTTTATCTGAAGGCACGCAAACTCAACCTCAAGCTGCGCAGGGAGGTAAAAGAGCCATTAGGGTTACTCTGGGAGGTGATGTGTATCTTGGCTATAATGGAAGTTTTATACTGGGGAATCTGCATGACAAAACGCTGCTTGAGATCTGGAGAAATAAACTAACTGATAACAGAACCTGATTTTATATAAGCACTGCCCCAATCGAACTGGCATCCTGCTTTTCCTTTGACAGCATTGGCATAGTTTCCAAGCATGCATTTTGATTAATTACTTACAGGATGCCATGCCTACAATAACGTTCACAACACAGATAGCGAACCTGGCTTTATCATTCGCAGCAGGAACAATTGGCTTGTTGATGCTGGTTTACGTTTTACGTAACATTGTTTGGGCTGCCAGATGTCCTTTTCTTTTCATAAACTGGTTGATGTGGACTATGTACAATCCTTTGCGTGATGCTTGGACAGATCCACACAATAAAAGCGCTTTTCGGCAATTTTGTTTATTATTCTACAGTGGTTTGGGCCCTTTGGTGTGGCTTGCTGTTCACCTTGTTCTAACACCTTTGCGGATAGTTAATGCCATATATTTCGATATTGTTCTTTATTGGTCTGTGGTTTTTTGCGACAGCATCAACGAACTACTGCATCCCCGCCTGAAATATCGGATAAACACCAAAAAATGCAACTATCTATGCAGGTGGATAGTGCTTTTCCCTTTACGTTTAATCCGGATTTTCCAGAGAAACGGTTTTGCCCTCTTGGAAGGAATTGTGATGAGTGGAGTCGATATAGTATTCCCCACCTTCACCATGTATCATGGAACTTCTTTCAAAGGGATTGCTACAAACATAGCCCAGCAAGGACGTTGGTTTGTGGGTAGTGGCGATTATGCCGGCAGTGGAATATATTTTGGCTTCTTCCGAAAAACCGCAGAGCACTATGCCAAAGGTGAAGACCATGCCATTATCTGTGCCCGGGTTACTCTTTTCCCTTGCAGAAATTCGGCAACTTTACCATCTCGCTTAAGGAATAAGATTGGGTGTGACGGTTCCAGGATCAGTCGTGATTTGCCCTTCCCATTTCGCAGCATCGAGCACTGGCGTAATCATAGCTATGCGCAATGGTTCGAATACTGCCTTGTGCAACCAGGTAAGGAAGGCCGATACATCAGAACCTGGCGAGCCCGTCCGATCTGCGTTCTCCATAACTCCCTACCCAAGCGTATTTGGGGAGGTTTATCACTTTGGACGGGAGGGGCCGGTGGATTAGGTGCAATCCTCTTTTCATGGGGGACAATCTTCTTAATTATCTACTTATATCAATACTACTTAAGCGCATTGCTATAAGGAACTGGGCTATTCAGCCCGAACCAGGTAGAATCGTTTTACCCATCCTGGAAGCAAGGGATCATAGGCATCAATATATTGAGGATCCGTGCTGTAGCCTATCTCAACATAGTCTTCGGGAGAACCAGCTAAAGAAGATCTGTAAATCCTGTAACGGCTTGGAGTAAAAGGCATTCCATGAGTATCCTGGGTAACCGGCTGCCACATTAACAGCACATCTCCGGATGGCATTTTGCTAATACTTATGGAGCTTGGTGCCAAAGGACCCAGATCAGTAATCGTCAGATTAACTGGCACCATTTGATACTGGGGAAGAGAATCTCCCTGGCAGAAGATCAACGTATCGGTGTATGCGCCAAACGGTAACATTGAGTCTATCATCTTCAGCATCAGGGATAAAGTCGTTCCGGGATCAACCGTTCCAATCTGTGGCGTAATCCGGTAATGAGCCTGGCTGTTAAAGGCATATACTGCACTAATCTGGGTCTGGGTCAACGTACTGTTGTATGTACACAGTTCATCCAGCTTTCCGGAATAATGTCCGTATACATATCCGCCAATATCGTGGCTTAAACGTGTGTATGTTCGCTGACTGCTGATCCCACTACGGATAAAACTCCCATCTATATATAGCTTCGGGGCATGATTGGCAAAAGTCACGGTATAATGGTGCCAACCGCTCAGATTTGCGCTGTAGCATAACAAGCGAGGCATGTAGGCATGGCCATGTTCGATCAGCATGATTCCATTGGTGCCAAGGGCTATTCCGAAACCTGCCCAGTTGGTGGTTCCGCCCCATTCCGGTCCAATGAGGTAGTTTGTATAAGCCGGGGCATTGGAATAACCCTCGGAATACATGGTTTGCGCTGTTTCCGGCTTTGCCCAAAAAGCCACCGAGAAATCATCCTGGAGGTTGAAATCACGGGTTGTGTATTGGCTATTTCCATTGAAATACACTGCACTTTCAGGCTGTAAGTTCCTGTCGGCCACAAAGGAAAGATTGCTGATTGTCCCGGTGCTGCAGGTGAACATATCTGTGTAATGGGCATCGAAAGGATAATAGGCCGTTTGTTCATTTCGAGACTCTTCCGGCACCAGAAACAAGCTGTAGTCATGGGCTGCAGTTCCAACGTTCTCGATCTCCAAATAGGTTCTGCCCGTATGTCCGGAAAGCACACCCAGGTTAACTGAGCCTGGATTCAGAATTAACTCCATCTCTCCCCTCAGCAGAAACGGGAGGGAGATCAATAGTCCAAAAACCAAAAACCAGTTTATGTTTTTCATGATCTTAAATTCCTTATGTTTTTTATACTATGATAACCAGTTCAGATACCTTGACAAGAGCGAGGTTAGATTAGTATTCACGAGTCCCAAAGCCTTGGTGCTTGCCAAAACGGTTGTTTAAGCTAATTTGTGATTAGAGGTGAATAAATGCGTCCTGATAAACAATTTTTAGTCGATATGCTTTCCACTAAGGGTGAAGAGCAGCTTGCAGCCTTGTATGCCAAGGCTTATGAGATAAAAAAGCAGTTCGTCGGCACCAAAGTGTTTTTTCGTGGTTTGATAGAACTCAGTAATATCTGTGCCAAAAACTGCTTCTATTGCGGTATACGTAGTGGAAATCCAGATTTTCCCCGCTACCAGATGAACTATGAAGAGGCTATCAAAGAGGCCAGATGGTGCTTTGATATGCGATACGGCTCGCTGGTAATCCAGGCAGGAGAACGTGAAGACCAAGCCTGGGTGGAGCTTATCACCAAGCTGATCATCGGCATCAAAGAGCTTTCAGATGGTAAACTAGGCATAACCTTGTCTCTGGGTGAGCAAACGGAAGAAGTTTACCGTAAATGGTTTGAAGCAGGTGCCCATCGCTATCTGCTACGCATTGAAACAACCAATCGTCAGCTTTACAAGCAGTTGCATCCTGCAGATCATGATTTTGACCATCGACTTAACTGCCTGCGTTTATTAAGGAAAACCGGCTATCAGGTTGGCACCGGCGTGATGGTTGGCCTTCCTGGACAGACCATCGAGGACATTGCCGAGGACATTCTGTTCTTCTATGATGAAGATGTGGACATGTTGGGAATGGGACCTTTTATCCCCCACCATGGAACACCACTGGGCTATCTGGAAAAAGATTTTGACAAACAAGCGGCGTTAGATCTGGGATTGAAGATGATCGCCTCTTGCAGGATAGCATTGAAGGACGTTAACATTGCCACCACTACCGCTTTGCAAGCTTTACATCCCGAAGGCAGGGAACTTGGTCTATTAGCTGGTGCCAATATCCTGATGCCCAATATTACTGATGTGCAATTCCGGGAAGGTTATCAACTTTATGATGGTAAACCTTGTTTGGATGAAAATGCCGATCAATGCATAGGTTGCCTATCCAGACGCATTGCCTCCATCGGAGAAACCATCGCCTTTGATGAGTGGGGTGATTCTAAACACTTTTATACCCGGAAATCCCCTATATAGTGGACTCGTTCCCTGTCGGAATTCCCGTCTCTGACGGGAAAGGCTTTACCGGTCTCTGACCGGTTGTTTTTCATTCCTTTCTGAACTTCAATTCTCTATTCACTAATGAGTTTGGCATTACTCCCCACAAACTGCTTGACGAAATGCGCCTTAATACGAAAAAGGCTATATTGATATACTTAACAAAGGAGTCCTTATGTTCCCCGGTGGAAAAAATATGCAGCAACTGATGAAACAAGCCCAAAAGATGCAGGCCGATATGATGAAACAGCAGGAAGAGCTGGAAAACCAGGTTTATTCAGCTTCTTCAGGCGGAGGCATGGTGAAGGTGGAAATGAACGGCAAGCACGAGATCATTTCCCTGAAAATTGAACCCCAAGTAGTTGACCCCGATGACGTGGAGATGCTGGAAGACCTTATTCTGGCAGCTCTGCAGGAAGTTAGCGGCAAGGTTACCGAAGCTTCCTCAGAGGCTATGAACAAGCTTACTGGCGGGATGAAAATTCCCGGCCTCTTTTAGATGATCCTGTCTGAAAAGCTCGAAAAGCTGATCCAGGCTTTCAACCGCTTTCCGGGTATTGGCCGTAAAACAGCTCAGCGCCTGGCTTGGTTCTTGATATCGCAAGATAAGGGTATTGCCCTGCAGTTTGCTGAAACGGTTAAAAACACGGTGGAGAGCTTCACTTGTTGCAGCCAGTGCAACATGCTCTCCGAAAGCGATCCCTGCCCAATTTGCAATACTTCAGACCGCCAGGACAGCCTGCTTTGCGTGGTGGAAACCAATTCCGACGTCCAGATCATCGAAGGGATGAACGAATTCAATGGACGCTATTTTGTGCTGGGACACCTGCTCTCGCCTTTGGATGGCTTTGGCCCACAACAAATTCATACAGATATGCTTCTGAACAGGATAAGAGAACTAAAACCGACCGAAGTAATCCTTGCGCTTAAACCTTCTGCCGAAGGCGAGGCGACCATCCACTACCTTTGGGAACTGCTCAAGGACAAGGGGATTATCATTACACGTCTTTCCACTGGCATTCCCTTTGGCGGTGATTTGGAATATAGCAGCACAAACACCCTGGCCAATGCCTGGAAGAGAAGATACAATGTATAGGTTTCGACTTTCTCAGGAGTACCGTCGCTTGCCAAAGCGACGTTTGGATGCTTCAAGAGACTGGAAGAAGCTTCTTACTTGGACTAAAGCGAGCGCACCATGTTCACTGGCATAATTGAAACCCAATCCAAGCTGTTAGCTGTTCAGCCCCAAAGCGGAAAGAAAATTCTCCGCATCGCCAAACCAGAATTTTTCACCGACCTGAAAAGCGGTTCCAGTATCGCCTGCGACGGTATCTGCCTTACCGTTTTGGAATTCGACAATACCTCTTTCCAGGTGCAGGTCATGAATGAAACGCTTCAAAAAAGCACCGCCCAGAACTGGCAAACCGGACGCATACTGAATCTGGAAAGGGCTTTGCAGCTTGGTGCACGCCTGGACGGACACTGGGTGCAGGGACATGTGGATAGGGAACTACGCCTGATTTCTCATCACAAGCTAAATAACACCGATTATCTTAAGTTCGAACTGGTCAATGCTGACAGGGCTTTACTGGTTCTGCAAGGCTCTGTTGCCCTGAATGGAGTCAGCCTTACCATTGCCGATCTACGTTCAGATAGCTTCAGTGTTGCCCTGATCGGTCACACCTGGGATAATTCGAATCTCGGCAACCTCAAGCCCGGAGACAGGGTCAACGTGGAATACGATATATTGGGTAAATATATCCAAAGAATACAAGGGCAGTAGTTAACATGCGATTTACTCATATAATCTGCTTAGCTGTGATGACAGCCTTACTTCTTTTTGCCTTGGGTTGTGGTAACAAACGTAATCCCACCGGGGGAGCGACAGATACCGAAAAACCCGTGGTGCTGGCAACGTATCCCGCAGAGTTGGAAGAGATTGTGGATGGCACCCTTGAGATTTCCTTTTCCAAGCCTATGGACAGGAACAGCCTGGCTAATTCCATTTACATCTACCCTCCCATACAAAACAAAAAATTCAGCTTGGAAAGATCTTCCCTGAAGATCAAACTGAATGAACCTTTGAAGCCCGATTGTAACTATTATGTAACCCTTTCCACCCGCCTGAAAGACCTGCGTGGTAATCCTTTGGAGGCAAGTCAGACTCTTATCTACCGAAGCGGGAAGTTATCCACAGCGCGAATTTCCGGCCTCCTAAACTATGAAATCACCTCCGACGAAGGCAGTCCCATCGCTACCAGCCTTTTTTCCGAGGATTCATTGCTGGTTTTCACCACTAACCTTACCGGTAAAAGCTTTGCTTTGGAAAACCTGAATCAAATGCCCTATCGGCTGCGCAGTTACATTGACAAGAATCAAAACGGACGTTATGATCCGGTAACTGAGCCATTTTTTGAAGCAATTACTGCGGGACTTGAGAGGGAAGTTGTAGATCAATACTTTGCCTATGCCGACACAAGCTTTATCAGGATCAACAGCATAACCGCCGTGTCCAACCGTGAGGTCAGGATAGAATTCAGCGAGCCGGTTGCTTCCTACCAGCAGGTGTTGGTGGCAAGCGATAAAACTCTGGATATAAAGCATAAGATATTGGAAAATAATATCCTCACTCTACTAACCGAAGCCCAGGACAGCCTGCGTTATACTGTTACAGTTTTAGGGGCAACCGACCTCAAAGGCAACCGCAGCGAACTACTTCAAAAACAATTCAGCGGTAGCCAGCAAAAAGATGCTGATCCGCCAGTTATAACTTATACCAATCCCCGTAATGGCGCATCCGTAAACAACCTCTCCCCTGTCATTGAGCTACATTTTAACGAGATCATCCCCTCCGGATCCCTAAAACTAAAGCTTGTTGCAGGCAAAGAAGAGATAGCCTTGAAGGTTATCTCCGAAACCGGCAGGATTCACCGCCTGTTACCTCAGAAAGAACTGCCGAATTATAGCACCTGCCAGCTTACGGTTCTCTCCACTACCACTGACTTCAGCGGTAACAAACTTGAACAAGATTACCATTTGCAATTCCTTCCGTTAGAACGCCGCTGATCTTCACGATGTATTAACAACTAAATCTCTCCTACCTTCTTACCCACTCTCATGCCACCGGGAACCCTCCCGGCTGCCACCCGCATGCCACCCGAACCAGATTAGGGGGCTTAAGGGGTAGCTTAGCGGTGGTCCAGCGGTTGCTTAAAAGGATAGAAACAATGTTGCATAAACACCAGGGCTCATTCCTGCTAAAGCTCTCCAATTGCGAAAAGAAGAGCAGGAATCTCCAAGGGACTATTCCCTTTTTTACTTTCAACTGGAGAAGATTCCAAGGCAAACCCAGAATGAGGAACATAAATTGCCTCATTCCTGCAAAAGCAGGAATCTCATAGGCATTATTTCCATTAGTTTTCGCTATCTTTTTTAAAAATTCCGTGGCAAGCACGGAACGAGAAGAGTTTAGTGAAAAATTACATACACTTCAGATGTGTCTAACCTGCAACGGTCTTGTCCTACAAATCCTCATCCGTTTTAATTGGTTATATTCGGGTAACCATTCAAGATCATCTCTCTGCCCTACTTTTTGAAGATATGGATCTGCGCCATCTTTTCCACCCGTTGGGCGGGATCGCTTTTACTAAGCCACTTTTGAAACAGCATGAAGCTTTCTTCCCCAGCGCTGAACACCAGATCATTGGCACTGCGATTACTGTGAAAATCCTCCCAACCACTGATCGGCTCAGTGCTAAAGATAAAATAAAGCGTTTCTATGCTGTAATCCCGCTCCGGATCGCACACCGCCCTTAGCGTTTGTTCCCATTTCAGACCGGCTTCAAGGGTATTATCGCTGATATCGAGATTGGGAAAAACCAGAGCCGCACTGCCATCTGCAAAAAAATCAAAGAGATAGAGATAGCCATTTGCATTGGGAACCAGACTAAGGCTGAATTGCCCGCCATCCTGCAGCAGTGTTTCGCTAAGCTTTATATCCAGCTTCAAGCTTGGATTATAGGCTCTTTCCAGCGGGATTATCTCAGCCTGATAGCGCATTTTATACTTCAGGGTGTTGCTGCGTTCGTCAAAAACCGGGCTGGCGGAAAGCACCTTTTCCGAAATAAACCTGCCAGCCGAAGAGGACATCATGAATATGCCGGTTGCCACGCTTTGATCGTAGCTGGCGTTTGTCTCCACCTCCAGGGTGGCAGTCATGCTGCTTAGGTTAATCTCAACCGGCAAAGCCTTTTCCAAAGCGAGTTTGCGAACTGCCTGTAAGGTTTGTGCCCGAGCTTCCTTCACACTGATGTTGTCGCTAAACACAAACAGTGTGTCTATCTCAACGCTGATGGCCTGTCCTGATGCGGAAGTTAATACTTTCACAGGGTATGAATCCGGCTGCGAAGCTGAACTAACCGTTTGCAGTTCTCCGCTTGCTTTTTCTGCCCCCTTCCTGGAGTCTGCTGCATCTTGATTCCTTCGGTTATTCAGCTTGGGCTGGTTACCTGTGCAACTAATTAACAGCAGAAATGCCAAACAGCTAAGGCTTATGCAACGATAACAACTATTTACCACTGAATCAACACCTTTGTTGGATCGCTGCTCTGTAACTGCGGGTCTTGCTCCCTTCCCATTCGCCGTGCCTGAGGACTTACTTTATCGGTTAAGAAGGCACTGACTTCGCTTTGCGTAAGTTTTTTGTCGCAATTGGCGTCTGCCTCACCTTTCAGGGCTTTCATCAGAAAGTAGCTGAATAGCCCATGCTGCATATCGGCATAACCTGAGGAAATCTGAGTCCCTGAAGCAGCAGAATATACTGCCAGATTGGGAGTTACAGCTGGCAAAGCGGTTGTGATGAAAACAGGTCTCGCACTTGCCAGAATCACTTCGTTGTTACGGTTTGCTCCGCTGAAACAGCTATCCAGAAAGAGGGTGATCTGCTTTGCCTTCAGCTTGGCAAGGTTGGCATAAAGTTGGTTTAATTCATAACCGGAAATCGCTGCGTAGTTGGGGTTTCCGTCATAGGGTAATAGATAGGCGGTGCCCTTCTCAGGATCCGGAGCACCGTGCCCACTGTAGTATATAAAGATCTCGCTGTTGGGATTGCCCGCATTCTTAGCCAGCCAGCCACCCGGGTCAAACACCGTCTTGAATTCACTTAAAGAAGCTTCATCATCGGTTTTTATGTAGAGGTTCTCACTGGGGATGCCCAGCACCTTTTGAAAGTACTCACGCATGATGGTGGCGTCCCGGCGGGCAAAGGTAACAGCGCTTACGTTGCGGTAATTCTCGATGCCGATGATCACGCCCCAGCGGTTTTTGTCGGGCTTTCCACGCATCGGGATGTCCCTGTCCACATCGGAGGTTAACATAGGCGCAGAGGCGATCGCAGTGTTGGTTTCCTTACCCGTGATCACCATCTGGTCAGCGCTGCGCTCCACTTTGTTGAAGTTCAGGTTCAGCGGAATTGCCAGCTTGTTGAACTGGCTGCGGCTTTCCTTTATATCCAGGCTGAGGTCCAGCTTTGAGGCGGTTTTCGCGGTGATGATACTGAAGGCAACATCTTTGTAGCCGCCGGATTCGATATCTCCCAGGCTAAAAGACCCCGAAGGCGTTTCGGGAGTGAAAAACACCCCTTCCCCCCGCTGAACTTCAGCCACCACGCCTTTTGCGGTGCCGGTTCCGCGATTGTGAATCCTGGTGGTGATCTCAACCTGTTCACCCGGCTCGATCTTGTTATTCTGATTGAAATCGTTGATGCCGGTATCGGATACGTATAGCTCTGGAGGTCTTATAGCACAGGTGTTGAACACAATTATTCTGTCATCTGGCGGAAAGCCATTCTGCTCGCTGAAACTGAGCTTCAATTCCGCCTTGCCGTCCGGAAGGCTGATTCCGCCTTTTAACTGGCAGCTTTTCGTGATGGTTTTCCCCACCCCTATCTCGCCGAAATAAACTGATTTATCGTAGTCTATACCGCTAACCACGCTTAGCTGCAGAGTTGCCTGCACCATGTAAGCGCTGCCTTTGCCGTTATTGGTTATCTCGATTGTAACGCTTGCCGTTTCCTCTGCATCAAGCATGTTGTTGCCCCCGGGTTCGCTGAAACTTACCTTGCTGCATAGCTGAGGTGGAACCAAACTTATCGTGGTGCTGGCAGACGTTAATCCCGGCGCTTTGTCAGTGGAACTGAATACCCCGGCAGGCCCCTGCAGTTTGGCTTCCAAATAGTCCCACACAAGCTGGTCATTCAATTGCCTGGTAACCATCAGGGTATAGCTTGAGAAATTGCTCTTGATCTGGGGAGCTTTGTCTATGGGGACTACAACCTCGAAGGTCTTACCGGGGATAGTTATCCGGTATTTCTGGCTGTCGGCGTCATAGCTGCCCAGAGTTGCCTGCAGTTTCACAGTCTCCCGGGATTGGGCTAAAAGGCTACTTAGCTTGGTTCTAAGTTTTGTTATATAGTTTTCGTGCGCTGCCCTGGCATCCCTTATCTTCTGCTCATACTCTTTGTTTATGGCAAGCTTGCGGTTAACCGCATCCTGCTTGCGCTGCTCAAACTGAGCAGTGGTTTCAAATTCTCCTTTTTGGGGGTTTTGCAGTTCAGCCAGCTTAGCATCCCGCTCCATTTCCAGACTGGCAGCAGAGAAAGGGGTATCCAAGCAGCTTTTAATAGCTTTAAACTCATCTAAAGCATCTGCTGAAACAATGTTTACTAACACCACTAACACAAATATAAATATATACTTAGCTTTCATTACATATCTCCTTGAAATCATTCTGGATCACTGGCTTCAGCCGGTTGGACCTCCGGATTTATCCGGAAAATACCATTGATAAACCAGATAAATCTGGACATCCAACCGGATAAATCCGGTGAGCCAGAATCGGCTAACTTTCCCATAAGTCTGGATTTATCCATGTCCACCTCCATTCCTCGGCTTTACTAACCAGTCCGGCTTTCACAGGATTATTTCTGATATACTCAATAATATTTACCAGTTCCTGCTGGTTTCGTACCCAATAATCCCAAAACTCTCTATGCCACAGGGTTCCACTCCGGTTTAAGAGAAGATTGATCTGCCTTGCCGAAACGCCCTTAAGTTTTTTCATAATATCAGAAACAGATACTTGTCTATTATCAGCTTTCCCTGGTTTCAGTAATACATGCACATGATTTGGCATGATCGTGAAGCTGTAAAGGTAATATAGTTCGTTGTTGTTAGATAAGATAAGCTCACTCAATAGCTTTGCCGCATCAGGTTTTCCGGTTAATGATAATTCCTGTTCACATTTAGGATATAGCTCATCTTCATAAGCAAAGAGCTTTTTCTTGATGATTGTCTTGGTTTCGGTAATGCTATCCTGCGGTTCGTAGCGTGCTTTAAGAACATCCTTATAACGGTTCATCGCATCAAGGTATTTTAGCGGAAGCCCAAAATTTAATCTATATGTGATAAATAATACACTTTCAGCAGGTTGATAATGGGGTAGTTTTCGTTTATAGTGAAGTGTATAGTTCATATTGCTCTATCCCAAAACTAACAATATCTTATCGTAGAGAGGCCTAATAGTCGGCTCACCAGATTCATCTGGTTGGCCCTCCGGATTTATCCGGAACTCAGTTACATGCTTAGCTTTTTCATCTTTCATATAATCTTATCTACCCGCTTTCTCAAAACCAGATAAATCTGGCCTTCCAACCGGATGAATCCGGTGAGCCACCCACTATTCTTAAGCCCACCCCATACCTATGATTTCTGGGAAAGTCCTTCAATATCATCCCATACCACTTCATCAATGCGTATAAGTCATTTGTTATCTTTATTTCATTCATTAAGCTACTCTCTGCTGCCTTCTTTTAAAAAAGAAAAAAAATAAAGAAAAAAGAAAACTATTTAGCCCTGAGGACTCGGAACCCGAAGTAGCTGCTCCCGTTGCCAGAATAGTAGTTGTTGCGAAAAGCTACCCGGCAATTGCTGCCATTGTCGCACCAGGAACCGCCCCGAAGAACCCTGGACCTTCCAGAGCCTACCCCTTGCGGGTCTGAGCTCTGGCTCTTTGCATAATATCCGCTGTCATACCAATCCCAGCACCATTCCCACACATTTCCACTCATATCATATATTCCCAGTTCATTGGCTGTTTTTGTGCCTGCTGGATGGGTTTTACTGCCTGAATTGCCATTCCACCAAGCTACTTCAGAAAGGTTGTTGGAACCTGAGTACTTGTATCCCTTGCTATTACTGCCTCCTCGGGCGGCATATTCCCACTCCGCTTCTGTAGGCAGCCGGTAGCCATTGGCATTGAAATTGCAGCTAAGGCTATTCCCGCTGCCACTATAGCAGGGCTGTAACCCCTCCTTTATGCTGCGTTTGTTGCAATAATCCACCGCGTCCAGCCAGCTAACACATTCCACTGGGAGATTGTCTCCTTTCCAATTGGAAGGATTATTGCCCATTACCTCCACCCATTCTTTTTGGGTGACCTCGTATTTGCCTATGTAAAAGTCTGAGACCGTGACCTGATGCACCGGTTTTTCATCACTCTCACCTTCATTTGAACCCATCATAAAGCTGCCGCCCTGGACAAAAATCATGGGCAGAAGCACTGCTTGTAATCGGAAGCTCCAGCCATCCTTGTCCACACCTTCCAGAAAAGGCGACCAGAGGATAGTTCGGTTATTACTTGGCTTAATCGGTACACTTATGCCCGCACCCTGTGCAGAAAAAGGATTGCCAAGCTCTTTGCCTGCTTTGTAGGGAACCAGTTTTATCGTGTATAGCTCATCTGCTTTACCGCTTAGGTCAAAACTGATCTTGTAATAGCCCAGTTCCGGGTCTTGGGTAACCTTTATGTTACTAACCGTTTGGGCACCCAGAGTAGCCACATAAAGCATTATCAATATTACTGCCAACCTATAGCGCATACTTGTTTTCTTCCTTGATTTTCGATGATACTCATGCTGTAATAAGCTGTAATAATTGTCAAGAAGCTTTTTTGAGTCGAGAAGTCGAGAGGTCAAGTTGTCGAGAGGTCATTAATGCAGTTA
>CAZNGW010000010.1:0-53528 GCA_964572925.1 uncultured Candidatus Cloacimonas sp.
TGCCTGAATAGCAGTAAGCCTGGCTATAGCTTTTTCCCTTATAAGTTTGGGCCATATTCCCTGATTCTGCAAAAGGATTTGGATTACCTAGTGGCAAACGGATTTTTGAACTATGAAAATGAGCTTTATAGATGTGCAAATTCTGATATTGCTTATACCGATAGAGAGAGAATATCGAGCATGGATAGCACGCTGAATCGTTTCAGTGGTTATAGTGCCACAGGGCTAATGGTATACATTTATAGAGCATTTCCTTACTTTGCTATCCATAGCGAAAAAGCAGAAGAGCTTCTTACTATAACGGAGTTGCAGGCTGTGAAACAATGCAATCCTGATATGGGGACGCCAAGTCTGTTCACAATTGGCTACGAAGGCAGAAGCATAGATGCATATTTGGATGCTTTAATCGCCAACGGAATAGCATTATTGATTGATGTCCGGGCAAATGGGGTTAGTATGAAGCCAGAGTTTAGCAGCAAACGGCTTGCTGCATCCTGTTCGTTGGTTGGGATAGAATATATGCACATACCGAAGCTTGGGATTGCATCAGAAAAAAGAAAGGGTGTTCTCAACAAGGATGAGCTGTTTCGAGCTTATCGTACCGCACTTAGATGCGAAACCTCTGGCGAGTTTGATAGTCTGATTGATGTAGTCCTCAAGGCTAAGCGTGTAGCTTTCACTTGCTTTGAAAAGAGCCCCCAGGATTGCCACAGGCTTGTAGTGGCTGAAGAGCTAATGCTTCGGCATAATCTTAACATCGGATTACAGCATCTATGAATAAACGAGTTCTGATAACAGTCAAAACATATCCCAATCCTTCCAAAAGCTATCAGGAAACGGTGTGCACTGCAGGAATCGATGAAGACAAGAACTGGATCAGGATGTATCCGGCTAATTTCAGGGCAAAGCCAATTGAACAGCAGTATAAGAAGTTTCAATGGATAGAATTGGATTTAAAGAAAACCTCAGGGCGTGACTTTAGACCAGAGAGTTATCATCTGGCAGATATGGAAGAAGATATTCAGACTCTGGAAGTTATAAAGAGCTGGGATGTTAAGAATGAGTATATGCTGCATAAAGTATATGATTCTATGAAGATGTTGCTAAACGACTCGCTGGATCCCAAGAATGTATCCCTTGCAACCTATAAACCCGCAGAGATTATCAAAGCATATTACGAAGCAGATAGAACCGATTGGGACAAGGAGCAATCTGACTATTATACGCAGATGAGCATTTTCGATTATGATCAGAAGCCGCTTAGGAAGCTTCCCTATAAGTTCAAATATGTGTTCAGGGATGGGCATGGGACTATACACGATATGCAGGTTTTGGACTGGGAAATAGGTGCACTTTACTGGAATTGCATCCGTAGCAGTGCAACAGAACAGCAAGCGTGTGATAAAGTGGTTGATAAGCTAAAAGAAATAGCGATGAAAAAGGAACTTTACCTTATCTTGGGTACTACCCTTGATCATCATCAGAGGAGACTATCCAATCCTTTCACTGTAGTAGGGCTATATTATCCTCCCAGGGATGAGCAAATAACAATATTCTGAGTAATGTCGTTTCAATCATATTCTGACGCATAAATAATGGGCTAATAGCCTTCTGATGCGACATAGGAAACACAGTGAAGGTCTGCCAATCTCTGAATTGGCAGAAACGACGAAGTCGTTTGAAACAGAGGTCTCTGACCTCTTATGCGTTATAAGGAGTTTACCAAACCGGACTTGACAATGGACTGGATAGTAGCTACTTAATAATGATGTCAGATTTAAAATTGGTATTCTCTATACGATTAAGCGAAGCCTAGTATGCAAACACCACACCGCTGATCGGGAAGATCCATTCCCTTTCACGGCTGGAGACCTGCACCGATCCTTCCTCCTGGCTGATGGTGGGATATTTGTCCTGTCCAGAGAAGACAGTGATGCACTCCACTTTATTTAGTTCTTTGGGATAGCGGAAAGTGATGTCCACCCCGCGGGTAAGTTCTGAGATAAAGACGCTGAACTGATGGGAGTTTTTGGGATAAAGCGTATGAGTATTGATGGTGAATTCCACCTGCTTGCCGATCAGTTTTTTCAGTTCAGGATGGCTGCACCGAATCTCCAGACATCCGTTCTTGTGGCTGACTTCGGTTTTCATAACCAGACGGTTCACCATCACCGAGCTTACCGAAAAGCTATTGTCATCCAGTTCGATAGCCTCATCCATCAGCCAGCGGTATTCCACATCCGGTCTGCGGAAATAGCGCTCAAGCACCTCTGCGGAATCCGCACATGCCACGATAAAGTAGTCCGTGGTAAGGATTTTCTGATACTTCAGGCTGGTGGTGGCTTTGTAATATCCCGCTTGCAGCGAATCGGAGAAGGCAATCTCATGGCGGAAATCATGCCGGTAATGGATGTCCTTATCCTTGTTATAAAAGAAATTGCGCAAGATTTCACGATAGATCAGTTCACCAATTTCACCGCTTTGCAGCCTTTGCGCCAAAGCAGCTTCGATCACCTGGTTCAGCTTGGAATCACTGAAATCATCAGGCACAAAATCCCTTCTGGAAAGCGGAACACTATGCAGCAGGTGCCCATCCCGGAAGTAAAAACGCTTGGCCCGGCGTCCCACCTGGCAAAGCAACTCATAAGGATTTCCCTGATAGCTTGCCACCAGATTTTCCGCTCTGGTTTCAGGGTCGCTTCCTCCCAAAAGGCAGGCTACATCGCCTATTTGCGCGCTTTCCACCTCACTGAGGTCGATGCAGATCATGTCCATGGAGATTCTGCCGATCACCTTGCAAAGCTTGTTTTGCAATCGAACACTACCTCGGTTTGAGAGCAGGAAGTCGTAGCCATCAGCATAACCGATGGGCAAAATGCCGTAGAGTCCATCTTTTTCGGCTATCCAACTGCGGTTATAGCCAACGCTCTCGCCCTGGCGGATGTTTTTAATTTGGGAAAGAATGGTTTTGAAGGTCATGACAGGGGTTAAGGGTGATGGAGTGCTGGAGTGCTGGAGTGTTAGAGTGTTGGAGTGTTGGAGTGTTGGAGTGCTGGTGTTCCCCGGCTCCTCATTCCGGACTTGATCCGGAACCTCATTGTTATTTGAGGGAGATTCCTGCTTTCGCAGGAATGAGGTTGAAGAGGTCAGGAATGAGGTGGAAGAGGGCAGGAATGAGTTGGAGGATGGCAGGAATGAGGTGCCTTCCTCTTCTTCCTCCGCTTTTCCCAGCTTTTCTCTGTGGTTCAGAATATTCTCAGTATCCACCCCGTAAGCCAGAATACCCAGACGTACCAGGTTTCCGCTTTGTCCGAGGTTTCGCACCACGGCATTGGAATTGGCAATGTGAATAAATCTGGGTTTATGGGGCAGGCTTTCCAGTAGTTCAGTGAAACGCTGTTCCTGGATTTGGCTGAATTCCCCGTCGCTTTCCGAAGCGGCAAAATGGCTGAAGATGCCTTCGATTTCCAGGTTTTTGAGCTTGGCCACCGCTTCCCAGAAGGTAAGAAAATCCTGCCAGTTCACACCGCTTCGGTGCATGCCTGTATCGGCTTTCACATGAATCCGGATTATGGTATTGGCTTTAATGGCTTCCTTATTCAACGCTTTGGCGAATTCAAGGTCGGAAATGCTAACGGAGAGATTATTGGCAGTGATGGTCCCGGTTTCACTGATCAGGCTGGGCGACAGCACGAGGATAGGTTCAGTGATGCCCTGAAGGCGCAGCAACCTGCCTTCCTCGGGATTTGCCACACCCAGATATACCGCTCCTTCTGCAACAGCGGTTCTGCTGATCTCCAGAGCTCCATGACCGTAGGCATCGGCCTTTACGATCATCATGAAATGCTGTTCAGGCCGCAGAAAGGTTTTCAGATAGCTCAGATTGTGGCTTAGGGCGGAAAGGTCTATCTCCACCCAACTGCGTTCGGTAATCTTGTATTTTTGCATGGGATTTATTAGAAATACTTGGCAGCCAGATCGGCCAAAGCGCTGCGCTCTCCTTTGTCCAGAGTGATGTGTCCCACCAGGTTTTCCCCTTTCAGCTTTTCCACCGCCACGGAAAGCCCGTTGCTTTGCGCATCCAGATAGGGGATGTCGATCTGATAGGGGTCTCCGGTAAGCACCAGTTTGGTATTTTCCCCAGCCCTGGTAATGATGGTTTTCATTTCGTGAGGGCTGAGGTTTTGCGCTTCGTCGATGATGATGAATTGATTTGGCAAACTACGTCCCCGGATGTAGGTAAGCGGCTCCAGCTCCAGAAAGCCATAGTCCATGAAGTCGTTTATGCTGGCTTTCTTTTTGTTGCGGGTGTTTTCCTGGCTCTTATCATCATGCAGCGAAAGGAGTATATCCATATTGTCGTAGATTGGCTGCATCCAGGGATTGAATTTTTCCGATTTGGAACCCGGCAGGTAGCCAAGGTCTTTTCCCAAAGGTGATATGGGACGCGAAACAACCAAGCGGCTGTACTTGCTATCCTCCACTACCTTTTGCAGCCCTGCAGCCATAGCCAGCAAGGTTTTTCCGGTTCCGGCCTTTCCGGACAGGCTTACCAACTTGATGTCATCGTCCAGCAGAATGTCCAACGCCATTTCCTGTTCAAAGTTACGGGCTTTGATGCCAAAAACCTCCTGCCCCAGGTAGTTGCGGATAGGGTATAGCAGATTGTGCTGCTGGTGATATCGCAGGGTTTTTATCTGGTCTGGGTTCGATTCTTCAAAAACCCTAACGAACTGATTGGCGAAGAAATCGCCAAATACATTGGTGAGATAGTGCTTTTCCTCAATTTCCCTAAAGTGCTCGGTGCCAATATCCAGGCTTTCCCAGCCGGTGTAAAACTCGTCAAACTTGATGGTGTCCGTTTCGTAGTTTTCAGCATTAATCCCCATACAATCCGCTTTTATGCGGACATTCACGTCTTTGGAGACCAGGGTTACCAGGCTGTTTGGGTATTTGTTCTTGAAGTAAAGCGCGGTACTGATGATCAGATTGTCTTTTTTATCCATAAATAGCAGCTTTGATGCTGCATCGCTTACTTCACGATCCACCGTAACCTGGATCACTCCCCCGTTTTCGATGGGAACCCCTTCCTGCAGGCTGCCTTTTTTGCGCAGGTTATCCAGATAACGTCCTATTTGGCGGGCATTGCGGCTTTTTTCATCCACACCTTTCTTAAACTGATCCACCTCTTCGATCACCACGATGGGGAGCACGACCCGGTGTTCCTGGAACGAAAAGAGGGATTGCGGATTATGGATCAGGACATTGGTATCCAAAACGAATATTTTCTTTTCCATTTTTGAGTCCTTATTTGGGGGTTATGCGCTGAACCAGGGTTCGATGCGTTCTTTATATTGCGGGAATTCATCGATCAGTCGCGACTTTTCCGCAAGTTCAAAATCGGCATAGGTGAAGGCCGGCCACAAACTGCAACCGCAAAAACTGTATGAATCTTCATTGATAACTTCGGCACAAAACCAGGTGCGGGGTGGAATCACAAACTGAGGGACCTCACCCTTTAGGATATCGCTCCCCAGAATAATGGTCTCCCAGCCTTTTTGGTTGCTCACAAGATGAATTTTGAGGGGACTTCCGGAATAGTGGTGCCACATCTCTTCACAGCTTACCCGATGCCAGGCACAACGCTCCAGGGAGGGTAAAAAATATAGGATGGAAGAGCCAAGCGCTCTTTTAGGATGGGTTATTTTCCCGGATATGTCCTTTACGTCCGCCGCAAAAGAACTTTGCCAGTTCCTGCGATAGTAACCCCCTTCCGGATGAGGTTGCAGATTCAGCTTCTCAATATAGTCCTTCAGTCTGTTCATGACCGCACCACCTTAGTCGTAAATCAATAAATACAATTTATGAACAAAGGGATAGGCAGTCAACGATTATTTTTCGAGGACAAAAAAATGGTGCTGAAGGGGGGACTCGAACCCCCATGAGCTCATTGCTCACTAGTCCCTGAAACTAGCGTGTATACCAATTTCACCACTTCAGCACGCGCTGTGCTTGCCATTTCTTTTAAGTGGCCGTTTCTGTCAAGCAGATTTTTACATGACCGATCTTGAAAATTCAGATCATGCCGTCTGTGAAATCTGGCCATCCACGAGTTGGATACTATAGTCTGCATGGGCAGCCAACTGGGGATTGTGGGTCACCAGGATCACGGTGATTCCTTCCTGTTTATTAAGATCGTGCAGGATGGCAGAAATCTCCTCGCTTCTTCGGCTGTCCAGATTTCCCGTGGGTTCGTCGGCCAGTAGGATTTTGGGTGTGTTCAGCATGGCTCTGGCGATGGCGACACGTTGCATTTCCCCACCTGAAAGTTCCCTGGGCTGGTGAGAAAGCCGGTGATCCAAGCCCAGTTTCTTTGCCAGGCTGAGGATTTCGGCATTCTTTATTCCCTTGTGCGAAAAGGCCAACGGTAGCATTATATTCTCTTTCACCGTTAAGGTGGGGATCAGATAGAATTTTTGAAAGATGTATCCAAACAGGTCTCTGCGCAGGAGGGTCAGTTTTCTTTCGCTAAGCCCTCTGTTACCTGAGAATACTTTAATCCCGTTTACCTTCAGTTCGCCGGAGCTTGGTTCGTCCAGGCAACCCAACAGGTGCAACAAGGTGGTCTTGCCTGAGCCAGAAGGCCCAACGAACGAAACAAACTGGCCGGCATCGATTTCCAGACTAACGTTGTTCACGGCTTTGATAACTTCGGAACCTCTGTGATAGGTTTTATCAATGGCATGTGCTGATATCAGGCTGCTCATAGTTCCCCCTCACCGTCCCGGATGGCTTCGATCGGCTTGATCCTGGCTGCCCGCAAAGCAGGATAGATACCGCTTGTCAGTCCTATTGCCGTGATAATACCGATTGACTTCAGGATCAGGAGCAAATCGATTTTGATCAGCGCTCCTGAAGGGGCATAAGGCATAATGTAGCGGATCAGGGATTCGGTCAGCTGAGCCAGGCCAATGGCCAAAAGTGAGCCCAGCAAGCTTCCCAGCAGGCAGAGGATGATGGTTTCAAACCAGATCAAATGAAAGATGTGGGCAGTTGTTGCGCCCATCGATTTCATGATCCCGATTTCCTGATAGCGCTCCAGAACGGACATCAGAATGGTGTTCATGACCCCGAACATGGCGATCAGAATGGCAATGATGGCAATCGACATCACCATGATCCGGGCGGTGGAAACCAGATTCGATATAGTGTTTTTCACCTGAGCCATTGAGACGACTTGCACGTCTGGAATGCTATAAAGCTTTTCCTCATAAGCGCTTATATCCACATTGCGCTTCACTTTGATCCCGATGCTGGTAAGCTGACCGGGAATTCCAAAGATATCCTGAACTGCTTTGTAGGGCAAAAAGATTGTTCCATCATCTTGAGTGCCACTGCGTTCCAGAATGCCAACTACTTTCACTTCAACTTCTTTGTCAGGAATCAGTAGCATATCACCCACTTCACGCTGTTCCAATTCTGCCACTTCATAGCCGAGAACCGCTTCCCGGGCTTTTTTATCGGAAAACCAGGCTCCTTGTTTGAAGGTCAGATAAGGCTTCATAGCCGGAAAGGACTTGGGATCTATACCCAGATAAGCTACAAAGCCACCTTCCTCACCTTTGTTGATGTCGAAAGCGGTTTGCATCAGCATGGGGGATAGCTTGTCCACGGCCGTATCTGCCTGCAGGCTGTCCAAGGTGCTTTCCGGCATATAGCGAAGGCTTTGGCTGCCTTGCAGCATCAGGGTCGCAGCCTCGTAGGGACAGCCCTTTGCCGTTAGTAAAATTTGAAATCCCAGGTTGTCGATATCCCGGTTCAGTGAGTTTTCATAGCCGCGATTGAATCCAAACAGACTTACCAACACCCAGGCGGAAAGCGATATTCCGATTATGGTAAGAATGCTGCGAATCCTTTTACGGCGCAGGTTTTTATAGGCAATGCCGGTGATGCTTGGCATTTTATCTCCTTATTTTTTGTTAAACACGAACATGTCCATCAGGATCAGGTTCTTCTTCACACCCCTAAGGGTTGCCAGAAAGTCTGTCCTGGCATCCGGAGTGGGATTCTTGATAGCTGCGGCTTTGCCTGTTCCAATGCCGGTTTTTATGTTAAGGTCGGCAAAATCCCTCAGGCTTAACCCTTTGAACTGGCTGGCAAATTCTTTGCTTTTGAATAGCTTACCTTGCTTGGAGCTAAGCTTTTGGAAGTAGAAGGCTATTATCTTTCCTTGGGGGTTTAGCGCCAAAAATACCTGCAAGCCTCCATACTGGCCTTTCTGGTTCACTCCGTGCACATAGCCAAGCAGAGCTTTGTTCCTGAAAACCGAGTAAAGTGTATAAGGAACGTCCACCTGCTCATAGCTGCCGGTAAATTTGTCTCCAAGCTGCCGTTCCACTTCCTGCAAAGCAGTTTTTCCGCCGATCCTGGTTAGGGACAGGTAGCTTGTTTTATAAGCAGTGGATTCAGGAAAAAGCCTTTTGATGTCTGCATCGGGGTCATTAAGATCGCAACCTGTGGCAGCAGCCAGAAAAAGCGGTATCACAGCCAGGCATATCAAAGTAATTCTTTTTAGCATGATAGACTCCTTCATTGTGAAAAGGGTTTATAGAAATACATTTGCCCCACAATCTTCCAGTTCTGGTCTTGTGCCTGGTAATCTGTCAAAGCCCGCAAAGTTAGATCGGGAGTGAGTTTGTAGGCAATTGCTATTGAGTAGTTACTCAGGTCTTTTTGAACCTGACGGCTATGCAGAACCTGGGCTTCCAGTTTCAGCTTGTCCTCGTCGAACCTGCTCCAGCCGGCCCGGAGCAATGCTGCAAATGCATCTTTGTGATAGAAACTGCCTGCCAGCAGCTCTGCCTTGAGTTCAAGATTTAAGTAACGCAGATTGGCGTCTGCACTTAGATAGTTCATATCATGCAGAATATATTCACCCGTAGCGGAATTGGGGTGTCCCAGCACATAGCCCATGGCCTCCAGCACTTTGCCATGCACCCCTGAAACCCCAAAGTTGAAGTTATCGGCATTGAAATTGCCCATACCCAGCCTTCCGGCCAGCAGGTAATTGCCTCCCTTGTTATAGAGACGCATTCCAGAACCATTGGTCAGCGACAGTGTGGGCTGCCATTTTCCGAAATCCTTGCCGGCTCCAATACCCCAATCGCGGTCAAAGGTAAATACCCGGCTGCTCATGTCTGTAAGCAGGGCTGCATGATTATCCAGGTTCTGGCTTAGCCCCAAGGCAGGTTTGTTGCTGCCGATCCATACATCCAGAGGATTGGCTTTCAGCTTGAAATAGGCATTGTAAAGCTGTGATGCAAAACGGGGATCTTGCTTGTCCTGATAAGCTACGCGGTATTGGATGGCAATCAGTCCCCAATCTCCGGTTTCACCACCAAGTCTCTGAAGATAGTCAAGTCCCAGGGAAGGTTTTTGCATGGCATGGTGGGGATGATGTGAATACAAGATGGGTTCCTGGCTTCCAAAGTCGTATCCGCCAAGCATCTGAGCTTCCCAGAAGAAAAGCTTGTCTGCCGCTCGCAAAGGACTTAGCATCAGCAATGCCAGCAGAAACAGGCCAAGCTTGAGGGTAAGGGGTGCCAAAGCAGCATCCCGAAAGGAGCTGTTGAGCTTTGTCATGATTTCCCGCTTGGTTTAGATCTTTGTTTGGATCAAACCGTTAAAAAGCTCACGGTTGTTCTTGGCTACCTTCAGCTCTATTTCCCAATCCCCCAGCATCATGAAGTTGACTTCGGTAAGGTAACGTTTGTTTTTGTTACGCTTCAAGAAGCGATCTCCGGTGTCGTGAGCTCCGCGCATGGAGGGCATATAGGCGTTTGCTGTAACTGAAAAGTCGTCGCTTCGCTTGTTATCCTTGCTGCGATAGATATCCACGATTAAAACCGCCATTCCGATTTTGGGCTTTTTTTGCCAGGAATATACAAGGTAATAGTCGTTGTTTATACTTAGCTTTTTGCCCTCTTTCAGAACTGGGGCGGAGACAGTTTGCTTGCTGAGGTTATGAGCTTGGTTTTGGTTCTCACAATTTCCGCAATGCTGACCCAGCAGCGGAAAAGCAATTACGACAGCGAGTAGAACGAATATGAGGTGTTTCATTTATTCTCCTAATTTTTTATCATTCTTTTGATTGTGGCTTGCAGTTCGTCCATGATCTCGTCCGAACCAGAACGTATCTGCTCCAGTATACAAGTGTTCAAATGGGCTTTAAAGAGCAATTCTGCCACCGAACCAAGGGCACTGCGCACTGCTGAGATCTGGGTGAGAACATCATCACAATATTGATCTTCATCGATCATCCTGGCAATTCCAGAGATCTGACCTTCAATTCTTTTCAGACGGTTCACCAGTCTTTTTTTGGTTTCAGCCTCATGATGAGACTTGCGTGGCTCGTGGCACATTCTTTTTTCCATGTTTCCTCTATAATTTCATTATACCCCTGGGGGGTATATATAGACTAAGCAAGAATTGGGGCAAAGCAAAGAAAAAAACACAAGCGGTTGGGTTTCAGATAAACAACAGAGAAGCCCTGCGTTCATAGGGGTCTTTATGAAAAAATCCTGTTTCCTTCATCTCTATATACAATTCTCTCCTGCTGACACCACGGTTGACAAAATATGCACTTTTAAAATGCTTGATTTGCTGAGATTTGATTAGATTTATAAGGAAAAATATGCGAAAATACATAGTCTCGATCGTAGGGCGCCCCAATGTGGGGAAATCGACCCTGTTCAATCGCTTGTGCCGCAAGCGCACTGCCATAGTTGATTTTGAGGCAGGGATCACCCGTGACCGGAAATATGAGGATGTGGAGTGGAATGGCAAGGTTTTTAAGCTTGTGGATACAGGCGGGATTGTTTTTGACAGCGGTGAAACGATGGATAAAATGATCAAGCATCAAGCCCTTCTGGCTATAGACGAAAGCGATCTGATCCTCTTTATGGTGGATGCGATGACGGGAACCACGGATATCGACAAAGAGATTGCCAAGATCCTTTTTCCACACCGCGACAAGGTGATGCTGGTTGCCAACAAGGCTGATAACGAGAAGTTTGAGTGGGAGCTATACGATTTTTTGCAGCTTGGCTTTGGCGACGCTTTTCCAATCTCGGCTTCCCAGGGTAGAAACACCGGTAACTTCCTGGATGAACTGCTATCCCTGATTCCCGAAACCAAGGAAATAGACCTGGAAAATAAACCTAAGGCTACCCGTATCGCAGTGGTCGGAAAGCCCAATGTAGGCAAATCTTCCATCGTGAATCTGCTGATCGGTGATAATAAACAGATCGTTACCGATATTCCGGGCACCACCAGAGATTCGATAGACACCCCAATTCGCTATCATGGAAAGGATTATGTGCTGATCGATACTGCCGGTTTAAGACGTAAGACCAAGGTAAATTACGGCGTGGAATATTTCAGCGTGATGCGCACCATCGAAGCGGTGGATAGATGCGATGTGGTAGTATTGGTGCTGACTTCCGACGAAGAGCTTAGTACTCAGGATATCAAGATAGCCAGCTATGCCAAGCGAAAGATGAAAGAAATCCTGGTGGTTTACAACAAATGGGACCTGGTGGAGAAAGAGACAGGCACAACCAATCACTTCATCAAGGAACTGCACCTGCAGATGCCTTTCCTACAGTTTGCTCCGGTGATTTTCATCTCGGCAAAAACAGGACAGAGAATTCACCGGGTGATGGATACGATTGCCAAAATCGAGGAAGAAAGTGAAAAACGCATTCCTACTTCGGAACTTAACCGCTTTATGGATACAGTTGTCGCCAAGCGACCTCCTACACATCCCACGGGAAGGCACGTAAAGATCTTTTACATCACCCAGGCAGCTGTTAAACCCCCCACCTTCATCTTTTTTTGCAATGCTCCAGCTTTAATAACCGAGAATTATCGCAGGTTTATTCACAATCAGATACGTGAAATGTTCAAATTTGAAGGGGTAAGCATCAAGCTGATTTTTAAGGGTCGGGGCAAAGACGAGGATGAAAATGTTTCCGATTAGCCATATTTCTTTGCTGCTCATGCTTTTTGCCTATCTGCTGGGCAGCGTGCCAATTGGCTGGATAGTAGGAAAGCTATTTTACAGCAAAGATATCCGCAAAGGAGGCAGTGGTAACATTGGCGCTACCAATGCCTTGAGAATGTTTGGCACCACCACCGGCATCATCGTGTTGCTTCTGGATATGGGGAAGGGCTTGCTGGCAGTGCTATTGGCTGATTTCTGCCTGATATCAGGAAGTCCCTTTATCAGTCTATGCGCCTTACTTGTGATTCTGGGACATGTGTTTCCATTATATCTGGGCTTCAAAGGAGGTAAGGGAGTAGCAACAGCGGGAGGAGCTTTTTTGGCTTTGGTGCCCTTGAGTGTTGTGGTTGCCATCTGTATATTTATCATTGTGGTCAGCCTTACCCGCTATGTTTCGTTGGGTTCAATTCTTGGGGCTTTGGGCTTTATGGGGCATGCTGTCTGGATGATGCTCAGGGCTGGAACAGCCGATTTTGCCCGATTGATTCTGATCACAGCGGTAGTCCTGATGATAGTGGTCAAGCATCGAGCCAATCTGCAGAGACTTCTCCAGGGCAACGAGAACAAGATAGCTTTCAGTCGCCAAGGAAAGAAGTAAATGTGTGGAATCATTGGAGTTTTTGGTAGCAGCGAAGCTGCCCGTCTGGCCGCATTGGGGCTTTTTGCAGAACAGCACCGGGGTCAGGAAAGCTGTGGTATGGCAGTGAGTGATGGCAAGGTGATCCGGTTGCGAAAGAAAATGGGCTTGGTGAAAGAAGTATTCCGTGAGGATAAACTGGCTTTGTTGCCCGGAAGCATTGCAGTAGGCCATGTTCGCTATCCAACCAAAGGGAGTGCCACCGAATTCAACACCCAACCGCATCTGGTGGAAACCCTATCAGGCCCAAGTTATGCCCTGGCTTCCAATGGCGACATTGTAAACTATTCCTCTGTCCGCAAAATGCTGGAAGCTGAAAATGTGTATTTTAAAAGCGACAATGATGGCGAGTTACTGGTTAAATACCTTGCCTACCGAATTTTACGACATCATGACGAGATTGGGGAGGCGATCCGAAACCTGATGAAGGACGTTCAGGGTGCCTATTCGAGTGTCCTTTGCACCCGTAACGAGCTTTACATGTTCCGCGATCCTCATAGTATCAGGCCTATGGTATGGGGTAAAACTCTGGAAGGAACAGTGGTAGTGGCCTCAGAAAGCTGCGCATTGGATACCCTGGGAGTGGTTGACCGCAAAGAAGTTCCTCCGGCCGGAATTATCAGAGTTAGCACAGAAAATATTCTGGTATTGGAAAACGATGCAAACCTATATCGCCAGAATAATTCGGAACGGCACTGCATTTTTGAGCACATTTATTTCTCAAGACCGGACAGTTGCCACTTCCACGAAGATGTATATCGGGTGCGGGAACGCATCGGAGCTGCTTTGGCAAGGCAGGATAAGGACCTGAATCCGGACATTGTGGTGCCGGTTCCGGACTCATCCAATTTTATCGGTCTGGGATATGCCAATGAAAGCAAGGTGCCTTTGTCGTTGGGCCTGATCCGCAATCACTACATTGGGAGAACTTTCATCAAGCCTGAACAGACTATCCGTGACGAAAGTGTGCGGCAGAAATTTAACGTGCTTCCCAATTTCTTCAATGGCAAGCGGATAGTGCTGATCGACGATAGCATCGTGAGGGGAACCACGATCGGCAAGATCGTGAGGTTGATCAAGGACGCCGGCGCGATTGAGATCCATTTGCGGATCGGCAGTCCGCAAGTAAAAAATCCCTGCTTTTACGGGATTGATACTCCAGATGCCAATGAACTGGTAGCCAACCGTCACAGCCTGGACAAAATCCGTGAAATAAGCGGAGTGGACAGCTTGAAACATATCGATTTGCATAGCTTGCAGAGCTGCGTTTCTCAACCAGAAAGCTATTGTTATGCCTGCTTCAATGGGGATTATCCCTTGGGAGTGCCCAATGCCTACTAAGCAAAAAAAAACCCTCATTCCTGCGCAAGCAGGAATCTCTCCCACCATCATTGAGATTCCGGATCAAGTCCGGAATGAGGATAAACACAAGATTCCGGATCAAGTCCGGAAAGAGAGAAAAAACCTGCAAACCATCCTGGACAGCTTCAAAACACGTCGGATAATGGTTTTGGGCGACCTGATGCTGGACGAATACCTGTGGGGAAAAGTGCAACGCATTTCTCCCGAAGCACCGGTTCCGGTAGTGGAGATAAACAATACGGAATATCGTCCGGGCGGGGCAGCTAATGTAGCTTTGAATCTTGCTGCTCTGGGAGTGCAAGCAGAACTGGTTGGTGTAACTGGTGCTGACCCTCAGGCTGAAACACTGAAGAACCTGTTGAAGCAAAAAGGAATTGCTACAGAGGGGCTGATCGCCGACCGCACAAGACTGACCACTCTGAAAACGAGAATCGGGGCTGCCAGCCAGCAAATTGTTCGCATAGACAGGGAAGATACCAGTGAGCTAAGTCCCAGGCTGGAGAATGCAGTCTATAAATATATCAAAACCATGTTATCCAAGTGCGACGCCCTGATCATTGAAGATTATGACAAGGGCTTGCTGCATCACGATTTCATCTCAATGATTTTGGAACTTGCATCCCGGCAGGGAATCGTGGTTGCGGTTGATCCCAAGCTACAGAATTTCGATGCCTACCGGGAAGTAGACATCCTGAAGCCGAACTATAAGGAACTGCATGAATACATGGGACGCAAATTCCAGGATGAAGAAGAGTTTATTGCCTATGCGGGAATTATTTGCCGTCAGTTTGGGTTGAACCATCTTGTGGTAACCCGGGGGAGTCAGGGGATGTTCATTTTTGGCCAGGACAAGCTTGAAAAGCACCTGCCAAGCTTTGCCCGCGACGTCTATGACGTTTCAGGAGCAGGAGATACCGTGATCAGTGCCATGACGGCAACTTATCTATTCAAACGGGACATTATCTCGGCAGCCTTGGTGGCAAATCATGCGGCAGCGGTGGTAGTGGCCAAACATGGAACTGCAACAGCCAGCAGCAAAGAAATCTGGGAGAGCTTCCATGAAGCATAAGGAGATGAGGTAAACAAGGATGATTTTAACCAAGCTGATCCCATTTTCCGAGATTGCCTCATTGGCGGTTGACTTGCATGCCAAAGGCAAAAAGATCGTTTTCACCAATGGTTGTTTCGACATTATCCATGCGGGGCACGTGATCTATCTTGAAGACGCTGCCAATCTTGGTGACTGCCTGATCTTGGGGCTCAATAGCGATGCTTCGGTTCGGCGTTTGAAAGGAAATACCCGTCCCATAGTTCCCCAAGAGGAGCGCAGTATTGTTGCTGCAGCTCTTGAGATGGTGGATTATGTGTGCATCTTTGAGGAAGATACCCCTTATGAACTGATCAAACTGGTGCAACCCAATGTTTTGGTAAAAGGTGGGGACTGGGCAGTGGACGAAATAGTTGGAGCAGATTTGGTTCTCGCAGTGGGGGGAGAAGTTCGATCATTGAATTATGAAGCCGGACTTTCCACCACGTCCATCATCGACAGGATTCGGCAAAGCGGGGAAGAATGACGGATTTAACTATGGAAGACAGTGGCCTGGTAACAGAAATCTCCGGAAGGAACATTACTGTGGAATTGGTGCGGGGAGGCGGCTGCAAAAGCTGTTCCATGCAAGGTTTGTGCTTCAAGAAAAGCACTCCGGCCGAGTTTAGGCTGGTTTCCGACCTGCCTTTGGAGGTGGGGGACAGGGTCCAGCTTGATATTTCACCTGGGGGGCGCACTCTGGCTTCCCTATTAATCTTTGGATTACCGTTGTTGTTTCTGTTTTGCGGTTTTTTGCTTGCCTCCCTGTGGCTTACAGAGATAGCTTCGGTGGGAGTTGGTTTTATTGCTATGGGGCTGGCTTTTCTGATCGTGCGCAAGCTGGATCCAAAGCTCGGTAAACGCCTTCAAATAAGCATCTTGAGGAAATTATGAAAATAAAACTGAATGAAATGGTGTTTTACGGTTATCATGGTGTCCACGAAGAAGAGCGTTCCCTGGGTCAGCGTTTTATCGTTAGCCTGGTGCTGGAAACCGATCCTGTTTTGGACGACCGTATCCGCAACCTGGAGCATACAGTAGATTATACCAAGGTTTACTCTGAGGTGAAAGAAATAATGGAAAGCCACCAGTTTCATTTGCTGGAAACCTGTGCTAATACGATCGCCACAAAACTGCTTGCTGATTTTTGTCTGTTGCAAAAGATTACCATCTGTATCCAGAAACCTTCTGTGCCGATCAATGGCAGTTTGAAGTCTGTGGAAGTGGAGCTTTCACTCAGCAGGAATTAAAGAGATATGTCATTTATAGACAAACTGGATTTTGATAGCTACCTGCCCGAATCCATGTTCGGGACCCATTGGAATTATGGGAGCATTAAGCGTGAATTAAGCGTCCGACCCTTAATGCACGCTTATTGATGGCGTAATGCAATCGAAGGATATTGGCACATGATCTATCACCTCTGCCTGGGTTCCAACCTGGATGATCCCGACCTGCAGATCAGGAAAGCTGTGGAGGCTATCGAAAAGCTGGAGGGGGTAAGGATAGTTCGTTTCTCTTCCAGGATCAGGACTGCACCTTATGGTAGGATTGAACAGCCGGACTTCATCAACCAGGTTTTGGAGGTGGATAGCGAACTCAGTCCACAAAGCCTTCTGGAGAAGCTACTGGAACTGGAAAGCAAGCTGGGCCGGATCAGAACCGAAAAATGGGCTCCCCGCATCATTGATATTGACATTTTATTGGCTGAGGACACGATTCTGGATACCCGAAGAACCAAGGCAGGAAACCCAGGCCCGGAAGTGATTATTCCACACCCGGATTTTCATAACCGGCTTTTCGCCCTGGAACTGCTAAACGAATTGATCCCCAATGCCAAACATCCCGTTATGCACAAAAGCATTAGTGAATTATACTATAAGTTACTAAACCGTGGAGGAAAACCATGAATTCTCTTGCAGCGATAATCCTTGCTGCCGGAAAAGGGACACGCATGAAATCTGAGCGTGCCAAAGTTACCTTCCCCCTCGCCGAAAAACCCATGGTGCAACGTGTGGTGAATACCGCCCTGAAGATGCATTGTGAAAAGATTTGCGTGGTGGTGGGCTATCTGAAGGAGACCGTAATAGCCTGTTTGGAAGATGATGACAGGCTTAGTTTTGCCGAACAGAAGGAACAACTTGGCACCGGCCATGCGGTTTCCATAACTGAAGATTTTTTTTCTGAACCTGATCAGGACATTCTGATCCTCTGTGGTGATGTTCCCTTGCTGGAGGCGGAAACTCTTTCCCGGCTTTATCAGGAACATCTGGCCACCCAGGCTGCCGCAACTGTGCTGACCGCTTTTCTGGATGATCCCGGAAAATATGGTCGCATGCTTCGCGATGATATCGGAAAGCTATGCGGGATAATCGAATACAAAGATGCCAGTCCTGCCCAGAGAGAGATCAAAGAATGGAATACAGGTATCTATTGCTTCAAAGCCGCAGAACTTTTCCAAGCTCTGAAACAGACTTCGAACAGTAATCAACAGGGAGAATATTACCTTACTGACACCATCGAGATCCTTTATAAAGCGGGGAAAACAGTGTCTTCTGTGGTTCTGGAAGACCTGATGGAGGTTTCCGGAGTAAATTCCCAAGAGCAGCTTGCTGAACTGGAAGACATTTATGTGGATAGAATACGTAAGCACTGGCTGAATAACGGGGTTGTGATTCATAATCCCCAAAGCGTTTATCTGAGCGACGAAACGATTATTGAACCTGATGTGGAGATTCACCAGGCTTGCGTTATCAAAGGCAAGAGCAAACTGGAAAAAGGCTGTGTGATTGGCCCAAATTGCTATCTGGAACACAGCACGGTTTACAACGATACAATTTTACAAGGCCATAACATCCTGGTGAATGCCATAATCCATGAACACGAAATTCTGGAGTTTGGTGTTCATGTGATCGAAGAAGCCTCCTATGAGTGACGAACAAAGACAGCAATCCAAAACTGGTGAAAGACAGTATCTTTATTCACCCTGGCGGATTGAATATATCCTTGGCGAAAAGGCAGATGATTGCATAATGTGCCGATACCAGCAACTTGGCTCGGATCGGGAAAATCTGATCATCCACCGTGCAGAATTCTGCTATGTGATGCTGAACCGCTATCCCTACAATAACGGCCATCTGATGATCGTGCCCTACGAGCATAAATGCTGTCTGAGCGAATTGTCAAGCGCTACCTGGAAAGAGATGACCTACCTGATGAAGGAAAGCGAAGCGATCATGAAAAGGATTTATCACTGCGAAGGACTGAATATCGGCATCAATCTTGGTGCTGCAGCCGGAGCTGGGATCGCCGAACATTTACATGTGCATATAGTTCCACGTTGGCAAGGAGATAGCAATTTCATGAGTGTGGTTTCCGGACTCAGAGTTATTCCGGAATCATTCGAATCGGCCTTCGACAAGCTAAGTCCCGAATTTGCCAACTTAAAGCCCTGCAAGGAGTTTTGAGTTGGAATTGACAAACAACCCGCCTGAAAATAAGTTGCCTCCAAAATGGAAGATCTGGTTGCCGGTGGTTTTGGCTATTATTGCCATCACTGCCATCCTGGGTTACCATTTTTTCTTCCGGGAAAAAGCTGTCGGACCTGAAACCTGGGGCGAAGATAAGCTCCCGGCCATAAAAGTGGTGATAACGAATGGCTGCGGCTATGAACAGCTGGCTTCAGAATTTGCCGAAGCTTTGAAGGACAAAAATATTGAGGTGGTCAGCCTGGCTGACACGCCAAAACCGATCTATGATAAATCTATCATCGTAGTTCGCAAAGGCGACCAGCAAGACCTGCAGAGACTGGTCAAAATGACCGGGATCGAACGCTGGACCAGCGCCGAAAACGAGTATTACAGCGCCGATTTTGAGATTATCGTCGGACGTGATTATGAACAATATATAAAGAAGTAAAGTGGAGGAGATATTGGAAGGCAATATCAAACTCGAAGCCATCCTGAATTGGCTTACCGAAAAGAAAGCCGAAAACATCCGTGTTTACGACGTTGAGAAAAAGAGTGACTATACAGATGTAATTGTAGTGTGCGAAGGTACCGCGGATGTTCACAACAAGGCCATTGCCAATCATTTGATCGACATGGCCAAAGAAAATCATTTGCACGTTTTGAACAAAGAAGGACTGGACTACGGACAGTGGATCCTGGTGGATATTGGCGACTTGATTGTGCATATTTTCCTTCCCTACACCCGGGAATATTATAAGATCGACGAGCTTTTCGAAAAAGTAAAAAACCGTAAATCCGACGAGGATAACAAATGATAAAAGATATCCTGCATCATCAGATAACCGAGGTTATGGATGCACTTGGCCTTGCCCATGAGAAAGAGTTCATCGTGGAGATTCCCAATAATACTGAATTTGGCGATTATTCCACCAATGCTGCTTTGGTTCTGGGCAAAGAAAACAAACAAAGCCCCAAGTCCCTGGCCGAAAAACTGATCAAAGAACTGAAGAAGAATAAAGCTTTTAAAAAGATAGAGATAGCAGGACCGGGCTTTATTAATTTCTATCTTGCCCCCGGCCTATACCATCAGGTATTCTGGGAGATTTTTAAACAGGAAGAATATGGCATTAGCGACTTCGGTAATCAGGAAAAGATCCTTTTGGAATTCGTTTCAGCCAATCCGACCGGACCTCTGAACATAGTCAGCGCACGCGCTGCTGCCTTTGGGGATACGCTTTATCGCATCATGAAATATGTTGGCTATGCTCCCTCAAGGGAATTCTATATTAACGATGCCGGGAATCAGGTGGATATTCTGGCCGAATCACTGGAACTACGCCTCAGGGAATTGCATGGCGAAAAGATCGGTGATTTCCCTTACGAAGCATACCACGGTGAATATGTGAAACATCTTGCCCAAAGGTTGAATGCACTGGAAGGGACAAGGGTGTTTATGCTTACCGAAAAAGACCGGATGGAGCACTTGAAAGAGTTTGCCCTCTCCGAACTATTGGAAATGCAACGCAGTTCCCTTGAGAAATTCGGAGTTGTCTTCGAAGGCTGGGTTTCGGAAAAAACACTGCGAATGGAAGGAGTGGTGGAAGAAGTTCTTTCTTACCTCACAGAAGCGGATTGTACCTACGAAAAAGAAGATGCCATCTGGTTTTGCAGCACCAAATATGGAGACGACAAAGACCGCGTATTGATGAAATCCGACGGTTCGATCACCTATTTTGTTCCAGATCTGGCATATCACCTTACGAAAATCCAACGCGGCTTTACCCAACTGATCGATGTGTTCGGTCCCGACCATCATGGTTATGTACCCAGAATCAGAGCTGCTTTCAAAGCTTTAAATTACGACGATAACATGCTGGAGATCATCTTCCTGCAGCAGGTGAACCTTTTTGAGAGTGGAGAACGGGTAAAAATGAGTAAAAGGGCAGGAAAGATCGTTACCATGGACGACCTGGTAAGCGTAGTGGGAAAAGACGCGGCACGCTATTTCTTCGTAGCCCGCAAAGCCAATGCGCATCTGAATTTTGATCTTGAACTGGCTCTTAAGCAAAATAACGAAAACCCCGTTTACTATTGCCAGTATGCCCATGCCCGTATCTGCAGCATCATTAAGAAAGCCCGCAAAGATAAAGTGTATCCCAAGCATTTCAAAAAAGAGCTTGCTGCCAGGCTGACCAAGCCGGAAGAACTTGCCATCATTCAAAAGATGGCAGACCTGCCAGAACTGTTGATCCTGATAGCCCAGCACCGTGAACCACACCGTTTGGCAACCTACCTGGAAGAACTGGCCGGAATGTTGCATCGCTATTATGCAAAGTATCAGATTGTAAGCGTCAAAAACCTCGAATTGTCCCAGGCCAGATTGATGCTGATTCATACCGTGAAAAATGTAATGGCCGTTTGTTTCGAACTGATGGGGATCAGCGCACCCGAGAAGATGTAAAAGTCTCTCCCAGGTTATGGATACCACCGATAAGCAAAAACTTAGGCTACGTGCCACCCTCGAAGAGGATTTCCCCAGCATCATCGCCATCGAGAAGGAAGCATATCCTAATCCTTGGCCTGATGAGGCTTTCACTGATTTTCTGCTGTCTTATGCCTGGTCTTTGCTTTTTGAGGATGAAATAGTCGGTTACGTGTTCTATCATGGGGTTGGCGATGAAATGGTAATCATCAATATTGCGGTGAAGCCAGGATATCATGGGCTTGGATGGGGTGATTTCCTCCTCAGTGAAAGCATGGATCTTCTAATTGCCAAGGGGGTTACAAAATTCTATCTGGACGTTAGGATATCCAATCTTCCGGCTCGTTCATTGTATGATAAACACGGATTCAAACCCCTGGGCATCAGGAAAGGCTATTACAGCCATCCCGATGAGGATGCCCTGGTTATGGGGAAAATGATAAAATGACTTATGAATATGACTTTCTGGTGATCGGCAGCGGTATTGCCGGACTGGTTTATGCTCTGCAAGTAGCCAGATATGGTAAGGTAGCCATTGTTACAAAAAGTGGCTTGAATGACTGCAATACAGATTATGCCCAGGGCGGTATTGCTGCGGCCATAGATGCCAAGGATTCTTTTGCGGAGCATATTGAAGACACTTTCCAGGCAGGAGCTGAACTCGGGAAAAAACAAGTGATCTCTGAGATCATCTCTTCTGGGCCAGCACTAATCCAATATCTGATCGAACTTGGTACAGATTTCACCCGAAGGGACGCAAGCTACGACACCAGCCTGGAAAACCTGTCCCTGACCATGGAAGGTGGTCACACCAAGCGCAGAGTGGCCTATGCTGCAGATTCCACCGGACACCAGATTATGGAAGCTCTGATCAGGCAGTGCGTGGCAAATGCTCAGATTTCCATCTTTGAAAATCGCATTGCCATCGACCTGATCACCCAACATCATGTTAAGCAGGATGAAGGGTTCATTCCTGGGATTTCCTGCTGGGGGGCATATGTGCTGGATATTAAAGCAAATCAGGTGGATATCTTTCGGGCCAGAAAAACTATGATGGCTACTGGTGGCGCAGCTCAAATCTATGCTCACAATACCAATCCCAGCGTTGCCACAGGTGATGGAATGGCTATGGCACGATTGGCGGGAGCACGTTTGGCAAACATGGAATTTGTGCAATTCCATCCCACAGCGTTCTGGAGTCCCGATGGCAATACATTTCTGATCAGCGAGGCGGTGCGTGGAGAAGGTGGTATTCTGCGTCTTTCAGACGGCTATGGCTTTATGGAAGCCTATCATCCCAAGGGCAATCTGGCCCCCAGAGATATTGTTTCCAGAGCCATAGATGCAGAACTGAAGAGGCGTGGAGAGAAATTCTGCTGGTTGGATGCCACAGGAGTTGATCCTGAAAAACTTCGCAGCCATTTTCCCTTTATCAATGCCAAACTGCTCAGTTTTGGGATAGATTTCACCAAAGACCCCATTCCGGTAGCGCCAGCAGCGCATTATTTCTGTGGCGGGGTGCTTTCCACAATCGATGGGCTTACCGATATCCGCAATCTTTTTGTAGCCGGCGAGGTTGCATGTTGCGGCTTGCACGGAGCTAACCGTCTGGCTTCCAATTCTCTCTTGGAGGCTTTGGTGGTGGCTTACCGGGCTGGCAATCATCCTTCCAACCACGAAGCAGTGGATTTTCCCATAATCCCGGACTGGAATCTGATGGATTGCTTCAATGAAAACGAGTGGGTAATCATTAGCCACAACCGTGAGATCATCGGTACCATCATGCAGGGTTATGCCGGCATCCGACGTAGCCGCAGACTTCTAAAATATGCTTTATCCCGCTTGGAAAACATCTACAACGAAATCAATAATTTCTACCAGCACAATGCCGTACGCAAGGAAGTGGTGGAAACCCGTAATATGGCGGTGATTGCCATTGCAGTGGTTCGCAGTGCCCTAATGCGTAAGGAAAGCCGGGGAGCCCATTTCCTGATCGACAATCCGGAACGTAATGACAGGACTTTTAAACATGACACTATTATCTAATAAAGGCCTTTTCATCACCTTCGAAGGCATCGAAGGCAGCGGGAAAAGCACCCAGGTCAGGCTGCTGGTAGATTACCTCCAGCAAAGGGGTTTACCCTATCTCACCACTCGCGAACCAGGTGGCACGAAGATTTCGGAAGCCATCAGAACCATCCTGTTAAATCCAGATTTTGCCGAAATGACACCCGAAACTGAACTGCTACTTTACAATGCCAGCCGGGCTCAGCATACGGCAGAACTGATCCTTCCCGCGTTACAAAAAGGCAGCATCGTCATTTGTGACCGTTATTACGACAGCACTTATGCTTATCAGGGAGCGGCACGTGAATTGGATGAAAATCTGATCGACACTCTGACCGCCTTTGCCACTTATGGCAGGATTCCCGACCGCACTTTTCTAATTGACTTGCCTGTGGAAATCGGGCTTTCCAGAATCACCAACCGTCAGCTCGACAGGCTCGAAAAAGAAAACATCGCCTTTCACCAAAGGGTGAGAGAGCAGTTTTTATTTATTGCCAATAAATGCACCTCAAGATATATGGTATTAGATGGTCAAAACTTGCCGGAAGTCATTCACCGGCAAATCGTAACAGCCTTGCAACCCTTTATAGGAGAAGAAAATGATTAAGCCGAAACAGAAACTTGCGCTGATCTCAATCATCAGCATCTGGGTGCTTTCCGCCCTGTTGCTGGTTGTGGCAACCAATGCCTATGCCCAGAACAGACCCCAAAGCACCAATCTCTATTCACAGATCCAGCTTTTCAGCGAAGTTTTGCAAAAACTCAAGCAGTATTACGTTACCGATCTCTCCGATGAAGAATTGATTAAAGCTGCCATTGTGGGCATGCTGGGGACTACAGACCCGCATACAAACTATTTTACTGCAGATGAATTCAAGGATTTCACCACCAGCACCAAAGGCCAGTTTGGCGGGCTGGGGATTCAGATAGACAAAATCGGCAATTACGTTACCGTGGTTTCGCCGATCGAAGGCACTCCGGCTTATCGTATGGGAATTACTGCCGGCGACAAGATCATTAAGGTGGATGGAGTTTCGGTGGTAAATGTATCCACTGACGAAGCCATCAAAAGAATGCGGGGGGATGTCGGCACCAAAGTTGAGATCACCATCAGCCGTCCGGGAGTTGCTGAGCCCCTTACCTTCGAGATCATCCGCGAAATAATCAAGATCAAGAGCGTTCCCTATTGCTTCAAAATGGATAACGGTGCAGGTTATTTGCGAATAACCCAGTTTAACGAAAACACCGCCACTGAACTGAGGGCTGCTCTTTCCCAGCTTGAAGGGGAAGGGATTAAAGGGCTGATCATCGATCTGCGTTACAATCCTGGAGGTCTGTTGGACCAGGCTGTGGATACGGTGAATGAATTCATCGGCCAGAACCGTCTGGTTGTGGAAACCAAGGGTCGCACCGATAACAAGCAGCTTTACACCCGCTATGCCACCAAAGAACGTAACTATCCTATCATCGTGCTGGTGAATGAAGCTTCGGCAAGCGCTTCTGAGATTTTTGCCGGTAGCTTGCAGGATTGGGACAAAGGCCTGGTGATGGGTAAAACCTCTTTCGGAAAAGGCAGTGTGCAGCAGCTTCTGCCTCTGTCCAACGGCAACGGCATCAAGGTAACCACTTCTTATTATTACATCAAGAGCGGCCGTTGCATCCACAAGATGAGTAACGATAAACTACTTAAAGGCCAGCAGCTAAGCGAGGACGAGATCAAGCAGGAAAACGAGAAGAACCACAAACAGGTTTACTACACTGCCAATAACCGTAAAGTTTACGGTGGTGGTGGAATTACACCCGATATCACGGTGGATAATGATTTCCTCACTATGTTCGGAGCAGAACTGCGCAGAAAAAACGTATTCTTCAATTTTGCAGTGGATTACCTTGTCGATCACAATCATCAGCTTGCCAACGGACTGGAGATCAGCGACAAGATCATGTCCGACTTCCTGGATTATGCCAAAAAACAGGACATAAAATATACTCAGGCTGACCTGGACAGCACCAATGCCTATATTCGCAACACCATTAAAAGTGAACTGGTGCGGAAGGTGCAGGGTGACCAGGAAGCCTATAAAGTAACCATCTCACAAGATAAACAGCTTATGCAGGCCGTGGCTATGTTCGATCGTTTCAAGACCCTGAAAGAAATGTTTGACTATGCAGCCAGTATCGCCAAAAAGGATTAGGAGGGCTTATGCTGAAAGATAGCGTCCTGAAAAAAATGCTGATCTACATCGCCGATGACGATGAAACTAACCTGAAATTGATCCAGACTGTGCTTACGCAGGAAGGATTTACCAATATCAGAACCTACACTTCGGGCAAGCTGATGCTGTCTGACATCCGCCACAATTGTCCTGACTTGTTGCTGCTGGACATTATGATGCCAGGATTCAGCGGTTATGAGGTTCTGGAATGGATAAAGCGGGATTCCACCCTGGAGCATATTCCCGTGATGATGATCACGGCGGTTTCCCTGGATGACAATCTGGAGCCGCTGAAACGCTGCTTTGATCTGGGTGCCATGGATTTTATCAGCAAACCGTTCACAAATCTCGAGCTGGTTCTTAGGGTAAAATCTGCTCTGCGGTTGGAACATTCCAGGCAAGCCCTGGAAGCTGCGGCAGCCAAAATATCTTCCCTGGAAAAACTGCTGCCAATCTGCTCATACTGTAAAAAAGTCCGCACCGACAAGAATTACTGGCAGGAAGTGGAAGTTTATATCTCAGAGCATACCGATACGATGTTTTCACATTCCATCTGCCCGGATTGCTACCAAGTTCATGTAAAACCACAGATAGAAAGCCTGAAAAACAACAAATAAGGCTCAAGTAAACCCACCGCCCTATCTTCATTCCGGCGAACGCAACTTCTTCTGGGCTTTTGGGAGTTCACAGAACCCAGCCCAGGATGAGAGGGTCCTTTTTTGTCATGAATATGCCTCCTTACAGCACATTCACACCTTACCTCTTTGCTCCCCGTTTCTTACTCACTATCCACCCACATCCCACTCACTATCCTCCCTCATCCCATACGGGAGGGTTAGGGGTGGAATCCGGATGGCATTAGCGAGGCGAGAAAGGAAGACATGGAGATCAAGTTGCCCGGTTGCCAGTTTCGGTTTACTATATATACAAAACCCATAAGGGAGTTCAAAATGAAACAGATAATATTGATAATCGCGATCAGTGCTCTGGCTTTGGGGCTTTTTGCCCATCCAGCCAGCAACGTAACTCTGGGCTATGACGCCAAGACCCAATTGCTGACTGTGAATTTTGACCATAGCGTAAAAAACACAGCAGACCACTTTATCAGCAAAGTAGTGGTCAGCATCGGCGGAAAGGCCATGCTCACCCATAACTTGACCAGCCAGGAAACCGCAGTTGGCGGCAGCCTGATTTACAAGCTGCCTAATCTCAAATCTGGAAGCGTGATTGAAGTAACCACTGAGTGCAACAAGGTGGGTAAAAAGTCCGCGAAACTTACCCTAAAGTAATCTCCAGTTTAGTACGCTCAAAGAACTGTTGAATTCAATCAACAGTTCTTTGCTTTTTTTCCACAGTTATTAGTATAAGCGGAAGTGCGATAAATCCGTATCTTGTTGTATATAAACTGTTTGCGACAAAATTCATGATTGGCACGGCAATTGCATTTATATAAGTGAATCTCGAACCGGTTCCCCCTACCGGTTGGTAGCCTTGATCCCCAAAGGCTATGTATTGTGCGACCTCCTAAGTCAAAGACCTGAGCCCCTTCCTCGGAAGGGGTTTTTTATTAGGGTAAAAAAAACGCCGGGTTTTCCCCGGCGCATAATTGTTTGGGTAAGGTCTTAAACCATTTTTATGGCTTTCTTGGGGCATTTTGCCACGCACTGCTCGCAGCCTATGCAGGAATCTTGATTCACGATGTGCGCTTGCTTCAGTTCACCGCTGATCGCCTGAGTGGGACATATCTTGGCGCAAATGGTGCAACCGATGCATTTCTCAGCTTCGATCTCAGCTTTCAGCCGTTTACCTGCTTTGCTGTCGGTGATACATTTGGTTGGGCAAACTGTGGCGCACAGCCCACAATCAATGCACTTTTCGTAATCGATACGGGCAAGGTTGTTTTCCACAGTGATTGCTTGAACTGGGCATTTACGAGAGCACAATCCGCAGCCGATGCAGGGTTTTTCGGTTCCGCAAAGCTGCTTTGCCTGGGGCATTTTAGCCTTGGAACTGCAATTGATGATCACATGTTTGGTTTCTGGAACCAGAATGATCAGTTTACGGGGACAGGCTGCCACACAAGCTCCACAGCCTGTGCACTTTGCAGGATCAACGTGGCGCATGCCTTCGCTGTCCACACTGATGGCGTCGAACAAACAGGCTTTTTGGCAGTCGTTGTAACCCACGCAGCCCCAACTGCATAGGTTTGGGCCGTCGGCGATGTTAACTGCTGATTTGCAGCTTTCGATGCCCTGGTAGGCGTATTTCCATTTGGTATTATTATAACCGCCACTGCTGCAATGATAAGCAGCAACTTTCTTAGCTTGAGCGCTGGCAGTTTGTCCCATGATTCTGGCGATCTTTTCCACCGCTGCAGCACCTCCCGGAGCACAGAGATTGAGTGCTGCACCGCCTTCCACTATGGCAGAGGCATAACCTGCACAACCTGCTTGTCCGCAGGCCCCGCAATTTGCACCAGGCAAGGCGGCGATTATTTGTTCCACGCGTTCATCAACTTTTACGGCAAAAACCTTGGAAGCAAAAGCCAGAACCAAACCGAAGATCAAGCCCAAAGAACCCAGGATGATCACTGGAACGGTTACCGCAGAAAGACTTGTGGAAGCCAGAGGGATGATGACACTTACTAATAACATTTACTTCTCCTCCCTCAAATCTTCATGCCCATAAAGCCATAGAACGCCAGAGCCATGATTCCGGCCAGAATCAAGCCACTGGGCATTCCACGCATGCTTTTCGGCATGTCAACCAGTTCCAGCCTTTCTCTGATTCCTGCCATCGCCAAAAGGACGAAAGTGAATCCTACGCCGGAAAGAAAACCGTTGAGAACCGACCAGATAAAGTTATATCTACTACCATCGGCCAGGGGGGTAATATTCAGAATTGCCACACCCAAAACCGCGCAGTTGGTAGTAATCAGAGGAAGATACACACCCAGGGACTTGTAGAGCGCAGGGGAATTCTTTTGAATTACCATTTCCACAAATTGCACCAGGGCGGCAATGGTGAGAATGAAGGCCAGGGTTTGCAGATATTCGATACCAAAAGGTACTAATAGATATTGATAGATTATATAGCAAATAGCAGAAGCCATCGTCATTACGAAGATCACTGCCATTCCCATGCCAAAGGCTGAATCAAGTTTCTTGGAAACTCCCAGATAAGGGCACAACCCCAGAAAGCGTGCCAGGACGAAGTTTTGAATCAAAATGGCAGCGATTGCCATCGAGAATAATTGTCCGAGAAAACCCATTATTTCTTCTCCTTCAGCATATTCATCACGGCCATCAGAAAGCCAAGGGTAATAAAGGCTCCCGGGGCAAGCAAAGTGATCAGCATGGGATCATAGGTGGCAGGCATTACTTTTATGTTCAGCCAGGTACCGTTTCCCAGTATCTCACGGATTGTAGCCACCACGGACAAGGCAAGAGTGAAGCCCAAGCCCATCCCCACGCCGTCGGCAATTGAATTTATCACATTATTCTTGTTGGCGAAGGCTTCTGCCCTGCCCAGAATAATGCAGTTCACCACAATCAACGGAATAAACAAGCCCAAAGACTTGTGCAAAGCCGGAACAAAAGCAGCCATGCTCATGTCTACAATCGACACGAAAGCGGCGATTACCACTACATAAACCGGGATGCGAATCTTATCCGGCGTGATATTCTTGATCAGGGAAATGAAGATATTGGAGCAGACCAGCACGAAGGTGGCAGCCAGTCCCATTCCCAGGGCATTGTTCACCGAAGTTGAAGTAGCCAGGGTGGGGCACATTCCCAAGACTATTACGAAAGTGGGATTTTCTTTGATGATCCCTTTGGTAAGTTCTTTCATGAAACTCATTGTTTCACCTCCCCGTTTGCTTCGCCGACCTTTTGTTTCAGTTGTATGATTGTCTCTTTCAGGGCATTTGTTACTGCTCTGGTTGTGATTGTAGCACCCGTCAAAGCTTTGATGGCGTTTGGAGGGACTCCACCATCTTTGTCCACGATCAATTGGTCTGGGCTTTTTCCCTTGAATTGATCAGTAAATTTAGGCAGAGTGGAATTGGTTCCCAAACCAGGAGTTTCGGTTTGCTGGATCACTTTGATAGAGATAACCTTGAAATCCTTGTCTACGGCAGCCATGGTTTTTACTTGTCCGCCATATCCGATCTTTTCAGCCGTGAAGGTATAGCCCTTCAACTCACCAGAGTTTTTATCCTTAGCCACATAGTAGGTAAGGTCTCCGGTAACTTCTTCGAAAGTGGAATTGGGGATCAGTTCGTTACGTGCATCCTCAGCTTCTTTAATTTTGATGGCTTCGATTTTAGGCTTGGTGAAGGAATTCACATAAGCAAGCAGCGCGGTAGCGACAACGCAGAATGCGAGCAGGATCAGACCAAGTTGCAGGAATAGTTTCATTTCTTCACCCTCCCGAAAGCTTTGGGCATGGTTAGTTTATCGATCAGCGGAGTCATCACGTTCATAAACAGGATGCTATAGCTAACCCCTTCCGGGTAACCACCTACAAATCGGATTACCACGGTCAGGAGACCGCATCCAATGGCATAGATTATTCTGCCATTTTTGGTTAGAGGTGAGGTTGTGTAATCGGTTGCCATAAAGAATGCTCCCAACATCAAACCACCAGCAAAAATATGGAAGAAAGGCAGCATCAGATTCATGCCAGCACCCTTGATCGGGCCAAAGATGAAGGACAGCACAAAGACCGTACCAATATAAAACAACGGGATACGCCATTCGATGATATTTTTGTAAAGCAGGTAAGCTGCTCCCAGTAGCAAAGCAAAGGCACTAACTTCGCCGATACAACCACCGATATTACCCCAAAACAGGTTCTTCAAAGCGCCCATTTCAGTGATATTGTTGAAGATACGGTGTGCCAGGTTTATTCCTTCCCCGGCATCGGCATTTATAGATGCTACAAAACTGCTGTCCCTAAGGGTTTGCACAACTTTCAAAGGAGTAGCGCCGGTAACCAGATCATATGCCTTGGGGGAAAGCTGTTGAAGGTTCTGGGCAATGCTGTCCAGATCGTTGATTCCACTCAGGGAACCGGTTCTGGGTTTCAGCCAGCCAGAAGTCATCAAGGAAGGCCAGGAAGCCAGCAAAAAAGCACGTCCCAACAGAGCAGGATTCACAGGATTATTGCCCAATCCACCAAATACCTGTTTACCAACGGCGATGGCAAAAACAGCTCCCAGGATGGGCATCCACCAAGGCGCTCCGGCATTGATATTATAGGCAAGAAGCATTCCTGTAAGGAAAGCACTGCCATCGGAAACACTAATCGGCACCTTACGCATTTTTTGGATCAGCGCTTCGGTTACTACTGCAGAAACAGCACCTAACAAGGTAAGCATCAAAGACCGCAAACCCCAGTAGTAAACGGCGAAAACCAAAGCCGGGCTGAGGGCGATCACCACGTTCCACATCACATTTTTTGTAGTGGTTTTATCATGCAGGTGCGGAGCGGAAGACACAAGATATTTATCTTTCATAATCACAACCTCTATTTTTTTGCCCGTTGGGCTTCTGTATATCGGATCTTGCCAGTGTCAATCCATTGGACAAGTTTGATCTGAGCCGGACATACAAAGGCACAGCTTCCGCATTTCATGCAGTCGTTCAGGCCAGCTTGAACAGCCATGTCAAGGTTGTTGTATTTCACAGCCGCTGCGATCATGCTGGGCACCAGATTCATCGGGCACACATCAACACAGCGGGCGCAGCGAAGGCAATTTCCTTCTTCATTCAGCTTGGCTTGTTTTTCGTTCATCAGAACCAAACCGCTGCTGCCTTTCCCCATAGTTGCATCAAGGGAAGGGAGGGCAAAGCCCATCATCGGTCCACCGGAAATGGCTTTTCCAACGGTTTCCTTTGTTCCACCACTTAGTTCCACGAGTTCTGAAAAGGGGGTTCCGATTCTGGCAAGGATGTTCTTTGGATTTGCAACCGGCGAACCGGTAATGCTAATAACGCGTTCCACCAAAGGTTTTTTAAAGCGGATGGCTTCATAAATGGCAAAGGCGGTTCCCACGTTTTGAACCACAACGCCAACTGCCATTGGAAGCCCGCCAGCTGGAACTTTTCGCTGGGTTGCAGCGTAAATAAGCTGTTTTTCAGCGCCTTGCGGATAGCGAAGTTTGAGGCCTACCACTTCCAGATTCGCTTCACTCACCAGGAGTTTCTCCATTTCAGTGATCACATCGGGCTTATTGGCTTCGATGCCGATATAGCCTTGTTTGGCATTTACAATTTTCATGATCAGTTTCAGTCCGGTGATGATATCCCTTGCTTTTTCCTTCATCAAACGGTAGTCGCTGGTAAGATAAGGTTCGCATTCCACCCCGTTCAAGATAACCGTGTCTATGGGTTTGTCTTCAGGGGGGGAGAGCTTTACGTGAGTGGGGAAACCGGCTCCTCCCATTCCACAGATGCCGGCATCTGAAATGCGTTGTTTCATTTCAGCCACAGGCAGTTCCATAAAGTTTGCTTCATCAACCAAGTTTACCCATTTATCCAGTCCGTCGCCGGTGATCTGGATTGCCAGGGAACTGGCTCCGCAGGGATGCGGAAAGCGGTCTATGGCTGTAACCTTGCCCGAGATCGAGGCATGCTGGTTCAGCGATACAAAACCTGAAGCCTCGGCGATCAATTGCCCTGTCAACACCTCAGCTCCAACCGCCACAACAGGCGTGGAGGGAGCTCCAATGTGCTGAGAAAGATGAATGGTTACCTTGGCAGGAAGAGGGGCAGTGGATATCGGTGCAGACGCGCTAAAATGCTTCTCATCATGGGGATGCACACCCCCAGGAAATGTCCGTAGTCGCATTAACACTCCCAATGGCCTGTGGTTTTCACAAGCCGGAACTAAAATTTGTGGACATGTTTTTGGGGAGGGCTACAATAGGCAAGGTTTTTTTTGGCAATCCTGTTCTTGTATTGGGTAGTCGGGGTTGGTAATCCACAAGGTTCGTCCAACCCTATCAATCATTTCTTCCTTTCTACCAACAGGTGTCCTTCACCCTACCCACCCTCAATCCTCCCTCATTCGATAAGCGAGGGATGAGGGTGGATAGAGCGTGGGATAAACCTGACGAGAAAGCACCCAAAAGCAAAAAAGGTGGAGTGACAGCTCCACCTTTCTGCATGCAAGTTATTATTTTTCTTAGCTTTCGATTACTTCCACATTGGCACGTGGGATGCTGAACTTGGTGCCATCCTCGAATTCACCTTCCAGGATGCGCACCAGGGTTTCGGATTCCACTTTGGTAAGCTCTTCGGGGAGGGCGGTTACTTTGGCGATTCTGCCAAAATGAGGCTGGCGGATGATGCGGATCAGGGTTCCAGGTTCCAGGATAGGCAGGCTGGCTTCTTTGGTAACCAGTTCGTTGGCATCAAAGTCGAGCGGAATAATGATTTCGGGGCGAATCACCCCAGCCCGGATCTGGGTACGTCCATGAATGGAGGTTTTCCTGCCATCGAAAGCTTTCAGCAAGTCGAAGGTTTTTTGCGCCATGGTGATCTTGCCAAAACCTTCTGTGCAAACTATGGTCAGGCCGATCTTTTCGTGTCCTGTGATGGCCACACCGATGTCATATCCCAGCAATTTTTTGATGTCCTGGTCGTCGATTCCACCTGTGATAATGGCTTTTACGCCATGCTTACGGGCAACGTCAATGGCATGAAAATGCAGGAAAGCTCCTGCCACCAGGATTTTACCCCGGCAACTTTCGTTTATCTTGGCTGGATCGAGCTCATCATCCGGGGTTTCAGCCAGCATTTTCAGCTCGCCCACGGTTTCGTCGCCAAGTCCGAAGATACCTTGAATATAGGCGCTTTTATTTTCGATGATCACGCCTTCACCTTCGACTACGTCGGTTACCAGTCCGTCGATAAAGGCTTTCACCTGAACCGGGATGCGAGGTTCGCGCAAGAGCACCTGTCCCGTAACGGCAGAAACATTCTCCACTTCACCATCCACCGGGCTTTTTACTTCGCTTTTAAAAATACCCAAGCCGAAAAGGCCGTTATTGGCAGCAAGAATAGTCTCTTTGGTGATCTGCTGTCCAGGTTCCACTTTCATGTAATTTACCAGTTGAGCAGGGGTTACGCCCAGTTTATTGGCAAGGTTGAAAGGCACTACTTTTCCAGGTAAAAGGGTTTCGGCAACCACTTGGTCAGCCTTAACCATGTCGCCTTTTTTCACTAAGACCTGGCCCTTTAAAGGCAGGATGCGTTCTTTGCGCAGAACTATGCTATCGGTTACGGTTAATCCGGCAGAATATGCTTGTCCCATGGTTTCCTCCTATACCAGAATTGATTCGGGATATGCTTTCAGTTCGGTCATCCACTTTTTCAGGGAAGCGATGCGTTCCTGTTTTTCGGTGGGGAGTCCGAAGGGTTGGCGTCCACGGGTGTCAAGTACGATACCGACTTTTCCGCCATGCAAATCTACAGTCAGTTCGCGGTTTTTGTCCTTATCGAGGATAAGACCGCCCAAGGCTTTCAAATGGGCTTTGGCCACTTCGCCAACTCCGCAGGGTAGCAGTCTCAGCTCACCATAGGGGATTTCTTCTTCGAACTTGCGTCCGTCGGCAAATTCCAGCTTGGCATAGAGAGCAGGTTTTCCTGTTTTACCTTTGCCAACCGGCGCTACGCAGGTTCCCAGATAAACCATGCAGTCCTTGCGGAATACTTCTGTAGCGGCCTTGGTGCTGATTTCGGAAAGCACACCCAGATGTGGCATCATAAAGATGCTGTCCACGGCCAGGCGGGTAATACCTTCAGGCAGGAAAGCATCGATTAGCATCATCACGGTTTGGTTGCGACGTGGAGCATGCGACAATACACCACCGCTGCCTACCAAAAGGTTCAGAGTCATCAGATTCACGATCGTGGCACCTGAAGTGGATTGGCTGAAAGCTTCAGAGATATCGCGCTGACGCTGCATACCTTTTAAGCCACTGGCAAATTCCTTGTGCTGTTCGAAGGCCAGACGTAAAGCTTCCTTTGCGATGGCTTGTTCCAGCACCAGTTCTTCTAACAGGCTGGGAATGGTGGTAGGACGTATCATTTTATTTTTGATCATGTTGCGTAGTTCACCCTCGTCAATGTCGAAAGGCACCCAGCGCATGATGTTGTCCAGTCCGGAAGAAGCCAGTACGTTTGAAATACTGTAGCTCATGCCCAGATTCGCGCTAACGGTTCTATTGAAGATATACTCCTCGGTGAAAACGCTGAATACGTCGGTGGTTGCACCGCCAATATCAACACCTACGACCTCAATCTTTTCCTCTTTGGCAATGGCTTGCATAATGTTTCCCACTGCTGCGGGAGTAGGCATGATGGGCACATTCTCATGATCAGGCCCTTTTGTCCATTCCATCAGTTTATTATAACCGGGGGCCTGCTGCATCACGTGTTCCATAAAGAGGTCATGGATCTTGTCGCGAGCCGGACCCAGGTTTTCCTGTTCCAGTTTGGGACGGATATTGTCGGTAACGATCAGATCAACCTTGCTGGCCAGAGTATTCTTTATTTCTTCGCGGGCTTCCTTGTTGCCGGCATAGATCACCGGCAATTTGTATGACGAACCAAGACGCGGTTTGGGATCGGCGCCGCTAACCAACTCCGCCATTTCCACCACGTGTTTAACGGTTCCACCGTCTTCACCGCCTGCCATGAGGATCATGTCCGGCCTTAGTTGGCGAATCCGTTCGATCTTTTCATGGTTCATGCGTTTATCGTTGCTGGCGATGAGATCCATCACGATTGCACCAGCACCCAGGGCAGCACGTTCAGCACTTTCACCAGTCATGGCGGCCACCACTCCGGTTACCATCATTTGCAAGCCTCCGCCCGCAGAAGAAGTGGAAACATAAGCATCTACGCCAGTATCACCTTGGCGGGGGATAACGAATTCTCCATTCTCCATGAATTTCAGGTTTGGGTTCTTATATTTCAGGCGTGCCAGTTCTTCCAGCTCCTGAGTGGCGTTGATCACGCCTTTGGTAACGTCGTTCAGAGGGGCTTCCACGGTTGTGGGAGCTTCACCGCGGATGGTTTGGCGATATTCACCATCCACCCATTCGATAAGTATCGCCTTGGTCGTGGTGCTGCCACAGTCGGTGGCAACAATGCGGGTCAGGCGTTTTTCATCGTATTGCATATATCCTCCGCTTTTTCAAGCATTTTTATGTTTTATTAGTTTGTTCCAAAAGGCTTTGAACTGCGCTTTGCGTCTTTGGCGTTTCAGTTTTGCTGCTTTACGGCGTTCGCGGTTTATCTCTTCGTCCAATTCGTCGATGCGGTTGATTAGGCGTTTCAGGTTGTTCTCATCTTCCATCAGCATTGCGAAGTGCTGGTATTTTCGGGCATCGAAGATGATCTCGGCGAAGGGTAGAATAAAGAACATGGCCTGGCTGCCGATCCCATGCAGGGGACGCACCGATTCCAACAGTAAAATCCCAGCCGGAGCCAGATGCCTTTCTGCGATGAAACGAGCCACTTTCTCGATCATGTCGTTGACATCATTTTCGCTCATCTCAGGACGGACTTCCAGGTATTTATGTTGCATACTGTTAAGCTCTTGCCACGGTAAGGGCAGTTACTTTGGCAGCTCCAGCGCTGCGCAGGGTTTTAGCTATCTCGTTCAAGGTGCTTCCTGTGGTGAATACATCATCTATCACGATTATCTTTTTACCGTTCACATCAGCATTTTTCTTGATCTTAAACGCGTTTTTAAGATTTGTTGCCCTCTTTGCCCTGGAAAGCAGGGTTTGGCTATAGGTGTTTATGCAGCGATAAACCGGCTCTGCATAAGGGATTCCAGCCATCATGGAAGTGGCGTAGGCGATCAGTTCGCTCTGGTTGTATCCTCTTTCCCTTCTCCGAACCCGGTGTAGAGGAACGGCACAGACATAGTCATGGTTTTTCAAAGCGGGCGAAATCTCGATCAGTTCAGCAAGGGGCAGAGCAAAATAACCAGCCGGCGAGGAATAACCATTGTATTTCAGTTCATGGATCAGGTCCTTCACTGGGCCTTTAAATTTGAAAACCGAATGGGCTGCATCAAAGGTAAAATGCACTTCTGCGCATAGGGTACAAGGGATCTCAGGGTTTTCAGACCCACAAACCGGGCATACATTCTGACCCACCAGCGAGATTTTGGCTTCACAATTTCCGCAGATCACCTGGCTTTGGTTTTCCAGCCTTGCTCCGCAAACCAGACAGGCTGGCGGAATAAATAGATTCAGCAGATCACGCAAAAAAGCTTTCCAGAGCTTCAAAGATCCGCCTTCCGTCCTGGGTGGGAACGGTGTCCGTAGCACTGCGTTCGGGGTGAGGCATCATTCCCAGAACGTTCCTTTGGGCATTCATAATACCGGCGATATTATCCATAGAGCCATTGGGATTACTTTCGATGCTTGCATTGCCAGTGTCAGTGCAATATCTGAATGCGATCATATCGTTGTCCTGCAAATGTTTAAGCCCATCTGTATCGATGAAGTAATTACCTTCCTTGTGTGCGATGGGAATATCCAGGACGCTGCCGATAGCTATACTTTTGGTAAAAGGGCTGTTAGTGGTTTCAACACGTATTTTTTGATGTTTACAGATAAAGGCCAGCGAGCTATTCATAAGCAAAGTTCCCGGCAAGAGACCACACTCAGTAAGTATTTGGAATCCATTGCAGATACCCATCACCAAACCGCCTTTGCCAGCGAATGAAACCACCTCTTTTACAATAGGTGAAAACCTGGCCAAAGCCCCACAGCGCAGATAGTCACCATATGAAAATCCACCGGGCAAGATAACCAGGTCGGGTTTGTCTAAGTCCTGGTCTTTGTGCCAGATCATTTTGGTCTCATGTCCACGGTTCTGAAATACCTGAAAGGCGTCGTGATCGCAGTTTGACCCAGGGAAGGTGAGGACGCTAACTCTCAATTCAGGGGCTCCAGATCGAAGTGGTAAGTTTCGGTATTGGGATTAGCCAGAAGGCTGTTACATATCTCATCAGTCTGCTTGGTTACCAGTTCATGGTCATCACAATCAAAACTGATCTCGATATATTTACTGATCCGGGTTTCGGTAACTGTAGTATAACCCAAACTGTGCAGGGAATTGCTAACCGCCTTACCCTGTGGATCCAGGACGCTGGCTTTCAACTGAACGAAGATTTTGGCTTTTAACATCACTTTTCCCGTGTATTTAATTCACTAATTTACCAAAGTCTTTCGCCATGCTGTTTTAGTCAATACTTTTGTTTGAAGTGGAAGCGACATCCGAACGCTTGCATGTAATAGTTCCCTGGTCCCAGACTTGATCCGGGATCACATCATGTTGCATGAGATGCCTGCAATCTCAGGAATGAGGGGAAAGCGTCATCCTGTCTATGGCGAGGAATGATCAATAACTAATAGTCAGGCTAACAGTTAATCCTACTTCATTTTAACAATCTTATGGCAACTGCACTGGCTACCTTCAGATACCCTGATAAGATAAATTCCGGCTGCACATTTGCTTCCCTCTTGATTTCTTCCGTTCCAGGAAAGCTCTTTCTTTCCCTTAGCAGGGCTGGGGTCTGCGTATTCCCAAACCTTTTGTCCCTTCAGGTTGAAAATGCATATCTTAGCTGTTCCAGTGGACATCTTATTGTAGCAGATGCGGGTAGCTTCTGCAAAGGGATTGGGGAAATTGGAAATAAGGGAAGGCTTGGGAAGCAGTAAATCCTCCGTTTCGGAAGGTATACCGGTTTCGTTGAACAAGATGAGGTTATCCGTGCCAATCCACTTGGTGTTATGCTCATCTACAAAAATTGTATTGATCTGGTTGCCGATCACGGAATTGGTTGAATTATAGATCCTCCAAACGCCGTTTTCCAACCTGTAAAGGCAGCAACCTGGATAACTGGAACCCGCCCATAGAACATTGAAATTATCAACTGCTATACTGACTACGTGATTTGCCGTAAGCGCTGAATTAGTAGTATTATAGTGGTTCCAACCATCACCTGTAAGATACGAAATCTGCCCTCTGGCCACCCAGATCGTACCATTTGGAGCAAAGGCCAGATCAGTAACTTCAGTAATTTCCGGATAAACCGTCCACAGCCCTTCGCTGCGACAAGCGACTCCATAGAAACCACCAATCCAAACCCTTCCACTACTATCGGTTTTAATTATCTTAACAGCTGATAGATTCATTCCCACTTCGGTAGAACTGAGCACATTCCAGGTTCCATCAACATAGCGTGACACACCATTTCCGGTTCCGATCCAAACCTCGTCACCCACAGAACAGATCGTGGAAATATGAGCAGTTCCAACTCCAGTAACATTGGAGCTAAAAAGCTCCGAACCAGAAGGTCCCGTTTTCAAAAGTCCGATGCAGGTGCCCACCCACATATTGAGTTGGGAGTCCTGAGCCAGTGACCATGCATGATCACACGGCATGTCGGTATTATACATGCCAAAGGTTTCTGCCTCAGTTCCATCCATGGACAAATAACCCCCAATTTCATTCGGATCGGCAGTTCCCACCCATATTTTACCATCGAAACCGGTAAAGATATCCCACACGTAATGGCTGGGGAGTGGCAATTCGCAGGTCGGGTAAAAAGTAGCTTGAAATCCATCAAATTTGGCCAGGTTGAGCGGTGAATAGGTATCGAAAAAGCCCAGCCAGATGTTTTGATAGTCGTCCACACAGATGTAATTGAACCACATTTCATAATCTGCAAACATGGTGCGTGGATAGTTTACGTAGCTGTCCCCATCCAAACACAGCAAGTTATCTTCACAGCAGATCCAAAGCCTATCCCAAGAATCCACATATACATAGCGGCTATCGGCTACAGGAATTCCATGCAGAACAGAATTCTGTACCCAAGTGCCGTTTAGATATCTGGCAACACCATCCATATTGCTGAACCAGCCAGTGCCATCGCTTTGGAAGGCTATGGAATTGAAAGTGGAATTTGGCAATGTGGAATTGGCATGCGTATAATGCACCCAGATATTGGCAAAGTAGTTCCAGACCCCATCACTGCAACCCATCCAAACGCGGTTATTATTGTCCAAAGACATTGCAAACACATAATGGCTCGCTGGAAGGTTTGAATTGCTGCTGTCGAAAACCGCCCAGTTACCCTGATAGAATTTGTAAACCCCACTTTGAGCGCTGACCCAGAATGCGCCAGAGGCATCCTGGACGATCTTGCTGATTCCGGATGTGGGCAGTGGCGAATTAGTGCTGTCGAAGCTTTCCCAGCCCAAAGCGTGAAAATGGAGGACTCCGCTGCTTCCGCTAACCCAGATGGATCCGTCCTGAGCGGTCATTATAAAGCCAGCAGTGGAAATACTGGCAGGTGAATTGCTGACATCATACTGGGTTTTTTGGCCGGTGAGTGTATTCCAGCGCAGAATTCCAGCTCCGGAAATGACCCAGAGCTCATTATTACTATAACAGAACCGGGGTGAAAAACCGCCTGGACGATAAACATGCCAGTTGCTCTCTTGGGCTGCCAATAAGGCAAAAAGGGTAAAAACAAAGGCCACAGACAGAATTTTTTTCATTTTCCTTCTCCTTGGCAAACTGAGTTATTCCATGATTGATTTTTTAAGCAGATTTTGTTCCAAAAGCAGGTATAAATAAGGAAAAAATTATGCAGTAGAAATCGCAGATAGGAATCCAGCCGATTCGCTTGAGACGCGCTGTGCACACAAAAAAAGGTGGAACCAGCAGTTCCACCTTTCTATCAATAGATTCTATCTTTGTTCTATGCGCCCAAGGTGGCTACCATAACTGCTTTGATGGTATGCATGCGGTTTTCGGCTTCGTCGAAGACCACAGAATTGGGGCTTTCAAATACTTCGTCGGTCACTTCCATGCCGTTCAAACCATATTTTTCATAGATCTCTTTGCCGATCTTGGTCTTAAGGTCGTGGAAGGCAGGCAGGCAATGCATGAAAAGGGTGGTAGTTTTGCCGGTCTTTTTCAGCATTGCTGCATTCACCTGATAGGGTTTGAGTAGTTTGATACGGCTGGCCCAAACGCTGTCCGGTTCGCCCATGGAAACCCAAACGTCGGTGTAGATAACGTCTGCGCCTTTCACGCCTTTATCGATGTCGTCGGTGATGGTGATCTTGGCACCGGTTTCCTTGGCCACGGCTTTGCATTTATCCAGCAGTTTCTTTTCCGGGAAAAGGCTTTTGGGGGCTACGATACGGAAATCCATTCCGGTTTTGGCTGCGCCGATCATCAAGGCATTGGCCACGTTGTTGCGTCCATCACCAGCGTAAACGAACACCATTTCGTGAGTTGGCTTGTTCAGATGTTCGATGGCGGTAAGGAAATCAGCCAGCACCTGGGTGGGATGATCCTGGTCGGTAAGGCCGTTCCAAACGGGCACTCCGGCATATTCAGCCAGTTCTTCCACAATCTCTTGGCCATAGCCACGGTATTCGATTCCGTCATACATGCGTCCCAAAACTCTGGCTGTATCGGCAATGGATTCTTTTTTGCCCATCTGGCTTCCAGTGGGGCCAAGGTAGGTAACGTGGGCACCTTGATCCAGAGCGGCAACCTCAAAGGCACAACGGGTGCGGGTGCTGTCTTTTTCAAAGATCAGGGCGATATTTTTACCCTTCAACATCTGCTGTTCGGTTCCAGCATACTTGGCTTTTTTAAGCTGTAGGGAAAGATCGAGTAGAAACTGGATTTCCTTCGGACTGAAATCCATCAGGGTAAGAAAGTGGCGATTTCTTAAGTTAAAAGCCATGGTTATCTCCTTGCTATGTATAATTTATTGGTCATTAGTGCCAAATTTCGCAAAGTGGTTTTAAAGGCAAGAAGTTTCTTAACACCTGATTATGGGCTAATGCCCAAATCAAATCAGGCACTACGTAAAATAGGGAGAACTGCATTCCCCAAAGTCTGCGGGTGAGAGTATGCTCCTTCCTCGCTTCCCAAGTGCCACCCGGATGCCACCCGTCTGCCACCGGAATCCCATAAGGGAGGAGTCCGGGAGGAACTTGCGGGGCATTCGGGCTGCGAGAAAGGAAGAATCAACAATAATACAACGGCTTATGCAGCTTTCGGAAGGCGGTTATGACCGAGAGAACCAATCACAACCGGTCTATGTTTCCAGTGGTTTGCCTTGGAGGCCGAAACAGTATCCCAGGCCACTGTTTGCAGGAAAAGGGCATCCTCAGCACTGATTCCTGCCGGGATGTAGCTATTGCCAATGGGGTTCAGATTCCAGATTCCAGCCAGCATTACGCAGGCAACCAGATAGGTTCCATATGGACTGGGATGATAGTTGTCCGTGGCATAGAGATCAGGGCAATTTGGTGACTGAAGAGCATTGAAATAGGCAACTCCAGCTGGAGCAACCAGAGCGTCCAGATAAGCGCCAATATAGTAATAGGCATCGCGGATTGGGATGAACATTTCCGGATTGTTACGCCAGGCCCAGGTCATGTAAAAACCTGTGAGTGCGCCTGATTGGGCAATAACGTTATGGAGCAGAATGGCATATTGATTGAAAAGATCAGGGTCCTCCATGGGACGGCTGCTTTGCTCTTGCAGGATAACCAAATCCCAATTTCCGTTTTGGATGGCGGCAAGGGTATTGGGATCGTTGTAATGGTTTTCCAGGGTATACCCTCCACCCGTTTGCGCAGACACCACTGCATTCCATTCAGGATGGACGGCATTCAGCAGGGATTGCAAGTGAGTATTTACTCCACCATTGTAATATGTATGGCTGTTTCCTACTAAAAGCACCCTGCGACAATCCGGATAGGGCAAACCCCAGTCCACCACAATCTCCAAGCCACCTGGAACAAACTGCAACGTTATATATACCACTGAGTTTTCCCCGGGATTAACCGTTCCTGTGCCTTGCCCGGTAGCGATCAAAGTAAAACCATCATATACCAGAACGTCGATGGCATAAGTTCCGGGTTCCAGCTCGTCAAAACTGCCCTCTGCCTGGTTTCCGGTGATTGTAAGATCGAGGGATTCGGTATAGCTTCCTTTGGTAATGGTTACGGCAACCCGACTGACGTTAAATCCATGCTGCAAAGCCGGATCAAGATTCATTCTGAGGGGAAGGGAACCTGTTTCCACAGGGGTTAAGGGTTTGTTGGTATGGCAGGCAGCCAGAACCAACAGCAGGATAGAAAAAAATACTATTCGGCGCATAATAGCCTCCTCGGTAAGGAAAGTCTATAACCAATCTAACCCATTCCTTCCGCAAAAACCACTGTCATTTGCTTAATAGGGTGGCAATGCCCCCCTGCCAACGAAGGTTCTATAGGTTACCGAGCCCCTATCTAAGCTTCGAGCTGCAAAGTTGATGGAGAAGGATCTGCATCTTCCAAACACACCAGCATCGGCTTGCTATACTACATTGTGGTGCCACAACCAGCTTTCCAAAGCTAACCCCATCAAAATCACCTCAATGAATAATACTTGTAACAGATGGGAAAGCCGGCCAAGCAGAAAAATCACCCCCAACCCTGAATAAACATAGAAAAATCTTGCGGGAAACAGCGCACTAAATAGTATATATAATAGGTAGCCATGGCGTGCTGAGGTCTGCGAAGTTGTTTAATATCTTTGAAAATATACCGTTTACAAGAGGGGAAATGAAACCATTCCTTTTACTTATCCTATTGGTGCCGGTTTTTCTGGCAGCACAGCAGTATCAGCTGGAAGAGCTGATAAATCAAGGCTTACAGCATAGTTTCAATGTGCAAAAAAGTGAGCTCGGTTTGGCAACCGCCAATTCTACCCTTGGTTCGGCAAAGCTGAACCTGCTTCCGGATTTTGACCTTAGCGCCGGGATAAGCAACGATTTTGATCCTTTGCCCGGAGCAGAAGAAGTATCCAGTTATGCCGGGTTTTCGGTAAGTAAAACCCTCAGCTTGAATGATGCAGACTATTTCAATTATCGTTATGCATCTCTGGATAAAACCAAGGCAGCGCTACAGTTTGACCAGACCAGGCGCAGTTATGCTTATCAGGTTTTCAGTGCATATCTGGAAGTGCTGGGTGCCACGAGGCAGTTAAATTCCCTACAGGAAAACCAACAGATCCAAAACCGGGTTTGGGAGCAGAGCAAAGTGATGCTGCAACTTGGAAAAACCACGCCCTTTGATGTGAAGCAAAATGAGATCGCCGTGCTGAATAGCAACATTGCCATTATGCAACTTAACAATACCATTTCCAATGCCCGCAGCAAGCTTTTTGCGCTGGTGCAAATGCAAGATGAGGGCTATCCGTTGGCTGATCTCGATTTGAATCTTAAAGCTGAACTGCCAGCCTGCAATCCTGAGGCATCCTCCGACATTGTGCTTTTAAATCAGGAATTGAAGCGCAACGACCTGGAACTGAAGCAGGATAGGCTGAACAACTATCCCAGGATGAACCTGGCTTATAGCCTTGACCGCAAAGTGTCTGGTGCCGATTTCGACTTTGATCGCTATACAACCAATCACAGCATATCGCTTTCCCTCAGTTATCCGCTGCTGAACTACTTCAAGAACGGACAAAACAGCACCAGAACAAAGATCGCCCGTCAGCTTTCACAACTGGCCATAGATGAAAAAAGCGATCAGATTAACCGTGATTATGCCAGCGCTGTCCAGGAATTGAACTATCTGAAACGCATGGATGAACTCTACTCGGAGAAGCTTGCCCAATCGCGTGAACAGATCAAACAAGCCGAAGAACGCTACCGGCTGGGCTTGATCGAATTGCTGGAATTGGACAAAACCCGCACGGACTATATAGAAACCGATATCGCCTATAATAACAACCGTTACCAAATCATTGCCAAGCAGGAAGCCATTACCTATCTGCTTTCCCTCCCTGTGCTTGGTAAGTGGTGATCGGTAAAGGGAAAGAAGGAATTTAGTTCATGAAAAAGCTGATTAAGTATCTCGTCCTAATAGCGCTTATCATAGCCGCGATCCTGATCTGGACACACTACCGCAAAGCAAAGAACCAGCCCGAATGGCGCACCGACAAACCTTCAACCGGCGATATCAGAGAGGTTGTGACAGCTACTGGATCACTGAATCCATACGTGTTGGTTAGCGTCGGAACGGAAGTGAGCGGTAAGATCGATAGAATATACAAAGACTTCAATGATCGGGTTCGAAAAGGCGAACTGCTGGCCAAACTCGATACCGAGATATTGCAAACCAATCTTGATGGCGCTAAAGGCGATCTGGCCAAAGCCAATACTGCAATGGAAGAAGCAAAACTGGATTATGACACCCTGGCTGAACTCTATAAAAAACAAATGACCCCCGAATATGACCTAAAAAAAGCGCTCTTTAAATATCAGACTGCACAGCAGAACGTAGCCAATGCCAAGCTGACCCTGCAACGTGCCCAGAAGAATCTGGACAATGCCTATATCACAAGTCCGATAAACGGTGTGATCGTGTCCCGCGACGTGGATGAAGGCCAAACCGTGGCAGCCAGCATGAATGCCCCCACCCTGTTTCAGATCGCCAACAACCTTGATCAAATGCAGATTGAGGCCAATGTGGATGAAGCCGATATTGGCAAGGTAAAACTGGGATTGCCAGTGGAATTCAATGTGGATGCCTATCCAACCCAGAAATTTTCCGGGGAAGTAAAACAGATCAGATTAAATCCTGAAACCGACAACAATGTGGTATCCTACAGTGTGATTATTGATGCGGCAAATCCTGATCACAGGTTGCTTCCCGGTATGACGACCAATGTAACTATCGTTATCCAGGCCAAACAAAATGTTTTGCGGATTCCTGAAACTGCCACTCGATTTAAACCCAGCAAGGAAGTATGGGAACTTTTTGGCTTGAAATGGGATGATGAACTGCTTAATGCCGGCAAAAATGCCATGCTGGCCGAAATGAAAAAGGCCAAAGCAAATGCAGGTCCAACTTCTCCAAACGCTGCTCAGCCCGATTCCAAGTTCAGGTCTGAGGATAAAAAACAACTGCCAGACAGCCTGAAAGCCCGCTTCACCCGAAATCGTGGAACTACCACTCAAGGTAGTTTTTCCGGTTTCAGTTCCGGAACACGCAGGATTCGCAGCAGTGTGGTTTGGGTTTTACAGAACAAAATTCCCAAAGCTGTGGTAGTGAAAACCGGAATCTCTGATGGTGCCTTTGTGGAGGTGCTGGAAGGGATGGATGCCAATGCTGAACTGGTTACGGGGGTAAACTATAAAGATGCCAAACAGGCAGCTAATAACAATTCTCCCACCGGTCCTGGAATGGGACGCCGTTTCTAATGCGGAGGTAAGAATTGCCCCAACAGCTTCTTAGCACCACTGCCCTTAGTAAAACCTACCTGATGGGGGATTTCCATGTGCATGCCCTCAGAGGGATTGACCTCAGCATCAATGAAGGTGAGTTTATCGCCATTATGGGTGCCAGCGGGAGCGGGAAAACCACCTTCATGAACCTGCTGGGCTGTTTGGATAAGCCCACAAGTGGCAGCTATCTGCTGGATAGCATCCCCGTGCACGCCATGAGCGACAAGGAGCTTACCCTGATCCGCAACCAGAAAATTGGCTATGTGTTTCAAAGCTTCTACTTGCTTCCCCGTACCACAGCCCTGGAAAATGTGGAGCTTCCTCTTTTATACTGCCGGAAATGCAGCTTGCACCAACGACACGAAAAAGCCATGCATGCTTTAGCTACCGTAGGGATAAGCGACAGGGCGAAACATTTCCCCAATCAGCTTTCCGGAGGACAGCAACAGCGGGTGGCGATTGCCCGAGCCATTGTAAACGATCCAGTCTTTTTGCTGGCTGATGAACCAACGGGAAATCTGGATACCAGAACCAGCATAGAAGTAATGGCAGTTTTTCAGGAATTGCACAGCCAGGGAAAAACCATTCTGCTGGTTACCCACGAAAACGATATAGCCCAGTATACAGATCGTCTGATCACCTTTCGCGATGGTCGCATCATCAGTGACAAAGCAAACCTCAATCGCCGGAATGCCAAAGCCGATCTGGAAAAACTACCCAAACTGGATGAGGAGGAATAATGTCTGTACTCGGAATCATCCGTATCGCCATCAAATCGCTATTGCGAAATAAAACCAGAACTTTCCTGACTATGCTGGGGATCATCATTGGTGTTGCCGCAGTGATCACTATGCTGGCCATTGGAAAAGGCGCTCAAAAAATCGTGGAAGACCAGGTTAATTCCATGGGAACCAACGTGATAATGGTAACCACGAACTTCATGCAATCAAGCTCCAATGTCCGTCAGGCAGCAGGAACCGGGAACCTCCTGGAAGTGGAGGATGTAGAAGCCATTCGCGATCAACTGGATGGCGTGCTATATGCTTCACCTGTTTACAATACCTTTGGCCAGCTGAAATTCGAAGGCAATAACTGGCGAACTGGCGTCATGGGTGTTGATGTAGATTATTTTTTCATTCGAGATATGAAAGTAAGCCAGGGTGAGCTGTTCCATGCATCTGATGTTGAGAATGGTTCAAAAGTCTGTGTGATTGGCAAAACAGTGGCCGATAACTTGTTCAATGGCGTGGACCCAGTGGAAAAGATAATCCGCATCCGTAATATTCCCTTCACGGTTAAAGGGGTCTTGGAGGCCAAAGGCCAGAACGTGATGGGAATGGACCAGGATGATACAGTCCTAGCTCCCTATACGACAACATATTCTCGCCTTCTGGGCAGCCATTGGCGAAACATGATGGTGCTCGTTTCAGCTCAAAGCAAAGACGAGATACCATTAGTGCAACAGGACATCCTTGATTTACTGCAAAGCCGGCACCGTGGTACTACCAGCGAAGCTTTCGCAGTCCGCACCCAAACCGATCTGGCGGAAACGGCAAACAGCGTTTCCAATACCCTTACAATCCTTTTGGCGTCAATAGCGGGAATCTCTCTTCTGGTAGGCGGAATCGGGATAATGAACATTATGCTGGTATCAGTAACAGAAAGGATTAAGGAGATAGGGATCCGCATGGCAGTTGGAGCTGGGAAACGCGATGTGCTGCTGCAATTCATCATCGAGGCAGTAGCGATCAGCATTATGGGCGGATTCATTGGGATTTTGTTAGGGTTTGGTGCATCTGCGATTGTGGGTGATGCCATGAAATGGAATATTGCCGTAACACCCTGGTCGGTAGTGCTTTCGGTGGGGTTTTCGATGGCCATCGGAATTTTCTTTGGTTGGTACCCTGCCTCCAAAGCGGCAAATCTTAACCTGATAGATGCGCTGAGATATGAATAGTTACATGGATTTATAGGATTCCAATCATACCTCAATAACAGCATAGGATTTCGATCCTGTCTTTTTGCCTTTGTAGTTAGATACAGTTTACCTTTTACCGGCAAATTGCGCTGCGATAGCGATGGCCGCAGTTTCAGCCCTTGTTATCAGGTTACAAATGCTGATCTGAGCTATGTTTTGTTGCTCAAAAAACTCAAATTCATTATCGCTGAAACCACCTTCAGGACCTATCATAAAACAAGGATTTGTGATATCCAAGTCACTAATTCGCATATCAGGTCTTCTCTCGGAACAGAGCACAGGAATCTGGTTATTGGCTGTAATCAGAGATAGTGAATCCCTTAGAGGAACTGGACTAAATACCTTTGGCAGCCAAGGATTATCGCATTGCTTGATTGCTGCCAGGGCAATGCGCTCAAACCGTAGAAGCGTATTTGAAGATGGATTTCGCACACTGTGTTCGCTAACCAGTGGGAAAAAAGCAGTTGCACCCAATTCGGTGCATTTTTCTACCAGAAGTTCATCATGCTTGTTTTTTAGTAAGGCAAAGGCAATGGAAAAACAACGCTGCGGATAAGAACTTTGTTGCTGTGAGATGATCTCGAATAAAACGCTTTTCTTAGTTATTTCTTTGACAATGCCTTCTGCGATCAGTCCCATGCCGTTGTTCAGTTTAATCCTGTGTCCTGTCCCAATCCGCTTAACATGCGCCAGATGATGAAATTCCTCTCCTTCCAGGCTGATTTGGCTGTCGTTTAGGCTTAGGCTACTGCAATAGAGTGAGGGCATGATATCAGGAAAAATACTCTCTTAACTTGGAAAGAAAGCTCTTTCCGGGTTTCAGTTCCCGCTTTCTATCATGTTCTTTGAGCTTGGTGTAGAGCTCAGTTTCTTCTTTGGACAGCTTGGTTGGTGTAACCACGATAGCCCGCACGATCTGATCGCCTTTGGAATAGCTGTTCAATCCCTGGATACCCTGGCCTTTCAGACGGAACAACCTGCCACTCTGGGTTCCAGCCGGAATCTTCATTTTTACTGATCCGCTGAGTGTTGGAACGATTATCTCATCGCCCAGAACGGCTTGCGAAACGCTGACCGGAAATTCCAGAATGATGTTATTGCCATCCCGTTCAAAGGTGTCGTCCTGCTTTTCGTGGATCAGAACCAGGATATCGCCTCTGGCTCCACTGCGTGGGCCAACATTTCCCTGGCCACGCAAACGGATATATTGTCCTTCTTCCACGCCGGCCGGGATCTTTACACTGATTTCTTTCACTTTGCCCATGCGGCCTTCGCCGTAACATTTGGGGCATTTATTCTTGATGATCTTGCCTTCACCCCGGCAGGAAGGGCATTCTGCGATGGTTTGCATCTGTCCAAACAGGGATTGTCTAACCTGACGCACCTGTCCGGTTCCTCTGCATTGGGAGCAGGTTTCCGTATTTCCGTCTGCACTACCACTGCCATCACATTTGTCGCAGGCTTCCTTGGTGCCAATTTTAATGGTTTTTTCTGCTCCGCCGGCAATTTCTTTCAGGCTTAGCGAGAGCTCTATTTGCAAGTCTTCACCCCGGTTGGAACTACGCTGACTGCGTCCGCCACCAAAACCGCCGCCAAACAGAGTCTCGAAGATACTGCCAAAGCTGTCGCCAAAAATGTCGTTCAGATCGCCACGGTGCGTGAAATTCTCCCAGGAGAAACCTCCTGAGCCAAACTGGCTTTCCAATCCTGCATGGCCATACTGGTCGTAAAGCTGGCGTTTATCCTTGTCGGAAAGCACCTCATAGGCTTCGCTGGCTTCCTTGAATTTCTCTTCGGCTGCCTTGTTATCCGGATTTTTATCCGGGTGAAACTGCATCGCCAGCTTGCGATAAGCTTTCTTTATAGTTGCTTCGTCGGCGCTTTTTTCCACGCCCAGCACTTCATAATAATCTCTTTTGGCCATTTATTCTCCGCTATTGGTCACACGGATCTTACGGATTGAACGGATTAACACGGATTTCTTCCAATATATCCGTGTCGATCCGTCAGATCCGTTTAATCCGGGTAATTATTTATTATTTATCGTCCACAACCTCAAAGTCGGCATCAATCGGTCCGTCTTGTTTGGGGGCTTCCTGTTGTTGTGCACCTTGGGCAAAGTCATCAGGATTAAAACCGCCGGCATTAGGATCGAAACCTGCTCCGCCGGCTCCTTGCTGCTGTTGCATATTGGCATAAATGATCTCTCCCAGTTTCTGGGCTTTCTTGGCAAGGTTTTCTTTTATGCCGTTTACTTGTTCGGCTTCCGTGGCTTTTTCGAGCTGCTCTTTAGCGCTCTTGAGCTCAGCTTCCAGTTCGCTTTTTTCGGTGGGGCTCAGCTTGTCGCCATATTCGCCCAGGCTCTTTTCGGTGCTGAAGATCAGGCTGTCCAGTTCATTCTTGGCGGTGATGAATTCCTGGCGCTTTTTGTCCTCATCGGCATGCATCTCAGCGTCTTTGATCATGCGTTCGATATCTTCCTTGCTGATGCTTCCGGCGCGATCGATCTTGATGGATTGTTCCTTGCCAGTGCCTTTGTCCTTGGCTGAAACGTGCAATATGCCATTGGCATCGATATCGAAGGTAACTTCGATCTGTGGGATTCCTCTGGGAGCAGCGGGAATTCCCACCAGGTCAAAACGTCCCAGCGATTTATTATCGTTTGCCATGGGGCGTTCTCCCTGCAGAACGTGAATGGTAACGGCAGTCTGGTTATCCGCAGCAGTGGAAAACACCTGGCTTTTCTTGGTCGGAATGGTGGTATTGCGTTCAATAAGGGGAGTCATCACTCCGCCCAGGGTTTCAATTCCCAAGGACAGCGGGGTAACGTCCAGCAGCAGAACATCGCTTACTTTCTCATCGCCGGAGAGGATGGCACCCTGAATGGATGCACCAATCGCCACTACTTCATCGGGATTCAGGCTGCGGTTCGGCTTTTTGCCAAAGAACTTTTCCACGGCTTCCTGCACAGCGGGAATGCGGGTTGATCCACCCACCAGCAGAACTTCCTGGATGTCCGAATTGCTCAGCTTGGCATCCTGCATGGCTCTACGGCAAGGACCCAGGCTGCGTTCGATCAGGTCAGCAGTCAAGCGGTTAAATTCTGCCAGGCTCAGATCAAGGTTGATATGCTTAGGCCCAGTTGCGTCAGCCGTGATGAAGGGTAGGTTGATATTGGTGGTTTGCGTGCCGGAAAGCTCGATCTTGGCTTTTTCAGCGGCTTCACGCAAACGCTGCATGGCCATTGCGTCGTGGGAAAGATCCATTCCTTCCTGTTTTTTGAATTGCTCCAGGATCCAGTCGATAACCCGTTTATCAAAGTCGTCTCCACCAAGATGGGTATCGCCATTGGTGGCAAGCACTTCCACCACACCCTGCGAGATATCCAGGATGCTGATGTCAAAGGTTCCACCGCCCAGGTCATAAACGGCTACTTTCTGTTCTTTTTTGTTCTCCATGCCATAGGCCAAAGCGGCAGCGGTAGGCTCGTTGATAATGCGCTTCACTTCCAGTCCGGCAATGCGTCCGGCATCTTTGGTTGCCTGACGCTGGTCGTCGTTGAAATAGGCCGGAACCGTGATTACGGCTTCGGTAACCGTTTGTCCCAAATAGGCTTCGGCAGTTTCCTTCATTTTGGTAAGCACCATGGCCGAGATTTCTTGCGGAGTAAAATCCTTGTTTTCCACATCTATATGCACCGCAGCCTGGGTTTTGATGCCGGAGATCACCTTGAAGGGGACCTGTTTTATTTCTTCGCCCACTTCATTGTAGCTTCTTCCCATAAAACGCTTAATCGAGAACACGGTATTTTTGGGGTTGGTTACGGCCTGACGTTTGGCAAGCTGGCCTACCAGGCGTTGTCCGTCTTTACTAAAGCCGACTACGGAAGGGGTGGTTCTGGAACCTTCCGCATTGGCGATCACCACAGGTTTTCCGCCTTCCACTACTGAAACGCAGGAGTTTGTGGTACCGAGGTCAATTCCTATTATTTTTCCCATTTTATTCCTCCAGGGATTCTATTTTTTTATAGTTACTGCCGTTTGACACTGCCACACGAACCGGACGGAGCACCTTGTCGTGCATGGTGTAGCCATTTTGGATGATGGCTGCCACGGTGTTTTCTTCCAGTTCGCTGGGGATATGTGCCAGGGCATCGTGAAATTCGGGATCGAACTTCTGATTCAGGGCTTCGATCTTTTTTACGCCTTCTTTTTCCAAAGCGCTGCGAAGCTGCTTTTCGATCATCAGAACTCCTTTTCCAAAAGGGGTTTCCAGCTCATCTGAGGCTGCTTGCAGGAGGGCGCGTTCAAAGTTATCCGCCACATCGCAGATCTCCAAAGCAAATTTCTGCGTGGCGAGCTTAATCCAGTCCGTTTTTTCGGCGATGCTGCGTTTGCGGAAATTCTCAAATTCCGCCATACTGCGCAGGTATTTATCTTTCCATTCGTTCACTTCTTGTTCCAATTCCTTAGTTCTGTCTAGAGCTTCGCTTTCATCCGCGGTTTCGACATTTTCGAGCTGTTCGGTTTCTTCGGGGTGCTCGGTGGAAAGCCTGTCTTTTTTGTGTTTACTCACCTATCTCTCCTTTTGAGGTACGATCATTCCGCGCCGGGTTGTATTGGTAATGGTTCTGGCCACATCCCTGATCAAGGGGATCAATTTGCGGTATTCGGTTCTCAGGGGTGCCAGAACTCCCAGGTAGCCGGGAATGCCAAAAACTTCATAACGGGCATAGATCAGGGTAAAATCCAGCCAGTCGCCGGGTGCGAAATCTTCACCCATCACCACGTTTACTTCTTTTTCCATGCGATAGTTCTGCATGGTATTCAGCAGGAAATCCTGACGTTGGATCAGGCTGAGGAACTTCAAGATGTTTTCCTTGGCGTCAAATTCCGGCTGTTCCAGAAACTTTATGCTGCCGTCAAAGTGAATGAAGAAATCGCTGATCTCCACAAAGGCCTTATGCAGTTCAGCCAGAAATTGGCTTACCAGATTGTTCTGAGTGTTTTCCCGCATTTCTGTAAGCACCCGGTTGGCAATGTCATAGATCTGCAGGCCAACCAGTTCATCGTTCAAATAGCGCACCAGTTTCTTAAGTTGGGCTTCGGTAAGCTCGTTGTCGCATTTCAGGATCACGGTTTTGTCCAAACCGCTGTCCAGGCTCATCACAAAGATGAACTTGCGTTCGCCAATGCTGAAAACATCCAGTTTGGCAAGGTAACCGCTGGAAACCTCAGGCTCGGCCACAAAGGAAAGCTGATCTGTCTCTTTGGCCAGGTTTTGCATGATGTAGTGCAAAGCCCGGGGAGTATCCTTGTAGTTATGGATCAAGAGGTCGCGCAGCATATCCATGCGCGGATAGCTAACCTTGTCATGTTCCGGCTCCACGATCTCCAGATACCTTCGATAACCTCCAATGGTGGGAATCCGACCGGCTGAGGTATGCGGCTGGGAGATCAGATTCATCTGTTCCAGCTTCAATAGATCCAGACGCAAAGTTGCCGAAGAAACATCGCCCAGATATTTCTCGTTCAAAATGCGTGAGGACACCGGCTCACTGCTGATAATGTATTCATCCACCAGCGCTTTTAAGGTGTCGTGCAAGCGTAGTTGATTCTTTTTCATTCTCTCCACTCGTTAATATCTTAGCAGTCGGCATATTTATCTGCTAAACCAGAGGACAATCTAATCGGGTTTGAAAAATTGTCAATCGAAAAGTGAGAGTGCTAAAAAATTAGCGAAAGGATGAGAAGGTCGAGGGGCTCGACCTCTTTTCTCCTTAACTCTTGTTCTCTTTGTGATCAGAATTCTCCTGC
>CAZNGW010000011.1:0-53455 GCA_964572925.1 uncultured Candidatus Cloacimonas sp.
ACCCTATCGAAAACATGATTATCTTTGGTTCGAATCATGTCAAGGTTGTTGAGCAGGGAGATTCAGTTGTAGCACACATTTTCAATGCTCAATACTATGGGAATTGGCGATTAGCTATTCCTGTTTCATACTTTCTAAAGCCTTGCGGCGAACTACATTTCCGGCATATTGTTCTCTCAAAGATACTGTCATGACCAGTTTCGGCTCCTTTGTTCTTGTTTCTTCTATACTTATTTAGTAGCAATTTTCTCAAAGTGTGATCCAGAATCTCTGTAATTTACGGAAATATAGGTAGATATTTTTTTTGTGTGAGCGTGTGAGGATGCGAGAATGTGAAAGACTGTCGCATAATCTGGAACGCTGGCTTAAGCGGTCTTTCCTTTCTATCAAGCAAATTCTCCTGATGTGTCGCTGAAGTCCATTTGCCCCTTGTGCTCAGAAGCCTTTGTTAGCCATAAGAGGGGAAATCGACTCCAGGCTTGAAATGGTTTTTTATAGGGTTGCCAATCTCCGAATTGGCAAAGGCAGCAAAGCTGCCTGTTATTGCGACCTCTTTCGCAAATCGGAGTTTGCCAACCCAAACTTGCTATGACACTACAGCGAGGTTTTGAAATAATGTCAAGCATCTTCGTGAACCCTTGAGGGACATATGATTTACATATAAAGGAGTGTGTCACCCCCACGGGGTTAGTTCTCTGCAACCCATTCATTTCCTGGGGTTTACATCCCAGGCTATAGAATTTCACCCCTGCCGGGGTTTTCCACTTCTTCTTACTAAACACTTCTATATCCTTTCATGGTAGCTAAGTATAACTGCCTGTGATACGTTCTTCGATCAGGAATCTCCTTTCATTCCGGTTCTACCAACATATGGAAGTTTTACCAATACGAGGATTCGAAAACAAATCCCCCTATATAGTAGTAGCAGTTTTCAAAAAGTGTCTGCCAATTGGGCTGTAAGTAGCTGCAAGATAGGCAGATATTTTTTTCATTTTACTTTGTGGCATTATGGGGTGAAAGAGTCCTGGAGTGTTGGAGTGCTGGAGTGTTGGAGTGGTGGAGTGTTGGAATGCTGGGGTCTTGGAGTGTTGGAGTGCTGGGGTCTTGGAGTGCTATAAAACTCCTCATCCCGGACTTGATCCGGGATCTCATCTAATACGTGAGGTTCCTGCCCTTCCTTTCCCAAGGGAAATCTTCCGCAGGAACGAGGTGTAAAGGTGGAAAAGTGGCATCGACTCCAGACTTAGCGGGTTGAGGTAGTCCAGTCATTTTCGTCATAGCAATCTCTGCGCTGACCTACATCTTCAGAGACGAAAAGGACTCATGCTTGCTGCGAAACAGATATCGTCCATGAGTCCTTTCAACCATAAAAGACAGTAGTATAAGCTCTATTGCAGAGGCTGAAATGACTCCTGAGCTTCTTTCTCTCTTTTTCCATTTTTGCTTTTTTACTCTATGTAAAAACTATGTAAAACTGTAGAATAGCTGTATCCCCCAATCATACTTCCTGCACGCATTAAGCTACCAATAAGCGTCCATTAAGGGTGTGACGCTTATTTCGCGCTTAATGCACCCTTAATTCGAGCAAGGAAGAACTGGTGTCCGGGCAAAAAACAAAGAGCTGAAATTTCAGCTTGACCGATGCCCCTAAACGGGATATAATATCAGCAGGAAGGGCAGGAAGGGTCTCATTACATATAAACAAATAGAAATAATATAGAAAAACAGGAGAAAAGGACATCATGAAAGCACTGAAGCTGCGGGAAGGCATTTACTGGGTTGGGGTAATAGACTGGGACTTAAGAAATTTCCATGGTTATCTAACCCAACGCGGCAGCACCTACAATGCCTACCTGATCATAGACGAGAAAATCACCCTGATCGACAACGTGAAAAGCTATCTCTTCGACGAAATGCTTGCCCGGATCAGCGACATCATCGATCCCTCCAGAATTGACATCCTGGTTCAGAACCACGTGGAAATGGACCACAGCGGTGGGATGCCAAGGCTTATGGAAAAAATCCCCAATGCCACGATCTACACCAATGCCGCCGGCATAAAAGGTTTGAAGATGCACTTCAAGAAAGACTGGAATTTCTCTGAGATCAAAACCGGCGACAGTATCAGCATCGGAAAACGCACTTTAAGCTTCCTCACCACTCCCATGGTGCACTGGCCTGATAATCAGGTAACCTATTGTCCTGAAGAAGAGATCCTCTTTTCAAACGATGCTTTCGGTCAGCACATAGCCTCTTCGGAACGCCTTGCCAAGGATCTACCCATCGGGATCGTGCTGGAAGAAGCCAAGAAGTATTACGCCAATATCGTGCTGCCCTATTCCAAACAAGTGCAGAAGGTTCTGGACGCCGCCGCTCCCCTGAAGATAAAAATGATCTGCCCCAGCCACGGAGTTGTTTGGACTGAGGAGAATATCCCGCTGATCCTGGAAGCCTATAAGAACTGGGCATACAACGTATCTGACCAGCATTCCGCTCTGGTAATCTATGACACCATGTGGAAATCCACTCAGATGATGGCAATGGCCATCCACGAAACTTTTGAAAAGCTGGGCATCCGTTCCAAACTGCTGAATCTGCAAACAAACCATATTTCAGATATCATGACCGATATCATCGAAGCGAAATTCATCGCCGTCGGTTCACCCACCCTGAACAGCTCGATTTTGCCCACTGTGGCAGCCTTTATCTATTATCTGAAGGGGCTTTCCCCCAAGGATAGAATAGGGCTTGCCTTCGGAAGCTATGGATGGGGCGGTCAGAGCATCCCGATTTTACAACAGCTTCTGGGCGATTCCAAGGAATGCGGATTCGCTATGCTGGAACCCATAAAGGTGCAGTATATCCCCACGCAGGAAGACCTTAACGAAATCAAGAACAAACTCGAACAAGAAATAAAGACCAAACTGGAGGAAAAATGATCAGCAAAAAGATGCAAGACGCCATAAATGAACAGATCAACCGTGAGCTCTTCTCCGAGTATCTGTATATCAGCATGCAAGCCTGGTTTGCCCATCAAAACCTGGATGGAATGGCCAACTGGATGGACGCGCAAAGCAAGGAAGAACGCTTTCACGCCATGAAATTCTACAACTACCTCATCGAAAGAGGCGGCAAAGTGGTGCTGAAAGCCATTGACAAGCCCGCCACGGACTTTGGCAACCCATTGAAGGCCTTCTCGGAAGCCCTGAAACACGAACAATTCATTTCCAAAAGCATAAACGAACTGATGGATCTGGCCATCAAAGAAAAAGATCACGCCAGCCGCAGCTTTTTACAATGGTATGTGGATGAACAGGTGGAAGAGGAATCCACCGTTGATAAAGTGATCCAGAAATTGAAGATGGTTGGCGACAACAGCCAGGGTCTCTTTATGATCGATAATGAACTGGCCAGCCGGGTTTACACCCCGCCTGCCACAGTAGAATAGAGTGTAATTGGCGCCGGTGAGAACTAATTCAATTCTCACCGGTTTGTTTTTTTACTCCCCGCTATGGCTTTCCGGAATTAGGAGAGATTATGACACCTCTAAAGAACGAGAATTTATATTCCAAGATCTTCGACAGTGCAATTGTGGCGATCGGGGTAACTGATGCCGAAGGCAGATATGTGATCGTGAATCCCCATTGGTGTACCCTGCTCGGATATAGCGCCGAAGAAGCCAAAGACATGTTTATCAAGGATGTAACCCCCCAGGAAGATTGGGATACCAGCATTATCAGTTTTGAATACCTGATCAGCCAGAAAGGCCGTCAGATGCGTAAACAAAGACGCTATCAAAGACGGGACGGATCCATCTTTTGGGCAGATCTCTATGCCTCCTCGCTGTTTGACGAAAACGATAATCCGGTAGGCATCCTCGGCGTATTTGTAGATATCGACAAACAGGTGATCGCAGAACAGATCCAAAGAGAATTGTATCAAAACATGGAAGCCCTGAACCATGAGCTAAGCCTCGCCAACGACGATCTGAAACGCCTGGCCAGGCACGATGCCCTCACCAGCCTTTACAACCGCAGGGTCATGGAAGAAATCCTCACCAAGGAAAGCAGCCGTTCCATGCGTACGAAAAGGGGATTTGGAGTTGCCATCGCCGATATCGATAACTTTAAAAAAATCAACGACACCTATGGCCACGATTGTGGAGATCGAGTGTTGCAAACCCTTTCTGAACTTTTCCTGTCCGGAATCCGCATCACAGATAATGTTGGCCGTTGGGGCGGAGAAGAATTCCTCTTTGTGTTTACCGAAACGAGCTGCGAAGGTGCCATGATCGTGATCGAACGTATCCGGCAATCGGTACAGCGGGCTGAAATCCTGTGTGGCGATACCCATATAAAGGTAACAATCACCATTGGACTCAGCTTCCACGAAGGGGACGAAAAAGGCAAGGATATGCTCAGCGAGGCAGATGTTGCATTATATAAAGGCAAAAAATCAGGTAAAAACAAGGTAGTCTGCTTTCAGGATAATTGCACCGACACGATGTAGAGGGTTACTTGCTTTTGAGAGTGTGATTGAGGTTCACCAGAGTTTTTAGGGCCGGAAAAGCCCCCAAAAAAGCAGTTGCGGTCACCATAAGTCAATATATTTCCTTATGGTGACCGCTTTTTTATTGTAGCTTAGAATTTCTTTTGAGTTCTCCGGGTTTCCCAGAGGTAATTGATCCGGGTTTCCAATTGGCTATCCGGCTTTACAGCTTCAGTTTTCAGTTTGGCAGTGTCTACTCTGGCAGGATCGAAAGCTGCTGCGCCATACTCATTCAAACTGCTAAGCAGTTTTTCGGCTTCGGCATTCCAGAAAGGAATCTCGGCAGCATTGGGACTGATCCAGCCCAAAGTGTAGAACAAGCGCATCAGTTCATTTATCGTGGCTGATCTGGCAGGATTCCCGCCTCTGGTTATATGTCCCAGATCAGCCAGCGCAGTTCCCTCCAGCTCAAGATAACTGGGAGCAGGAATGATCAGGTCAACCGGAGCATTATCATCCCGGAAATTCATGATCGCCACGCTGAACCTTGCTTCTTCGGCTTTCTGTGGGTAAACTCCATATCCGATGCAGAATTCTGACGTTGCGCAGGTTCCCAGTTTCGGCTTAAGGGCCAGGAAGCCTAAGTGATTGCGGTAATCGGTGGTAACCAGAATGTTGTTCACTCCCGATGCCATAGGCAGATTCCAGAGTTTGAAGGCTTTGCTTTCGGTAATCCGGTTTTGATTATAAATAAACAAGGTATTCACGCCTAAACGCAAATCTTCCAGTGTGTTATATTGTTCGTCGGCAAAATTACGGAATGGAGTGTCGGGATATTCCACCAGGATCAGTTTCTTGCCTTTTTTCTGGCGCAAACGTAGCATAGAGGCAAGAGTCTGGTTGATTTCGCCCAAAACCACATATTCTCCAAATCTATCCAGGATTGAATAGGGATCATCCTTCGGCTTCAGACTTAAATAGGCATCGCTGAAGCAGGCATAATCAGGATTCGCATAAAGTCCAAGGTCATAAGTTGCAGCAGCTTTTTGGAACATCAGCATCTCTTCGAGGCTGAGATTCGGGCTAATTTCAAAGCGTTTGCTGCCACAATCCTGCAAACGGCTGGAAATCAATTCTGCTGCTTCCTGCCAACTGAGGTTGATGAATCCCGAGGCGGTTTTAAATCTGGGAAGTCCCAGCCAGTCTTCGCCATACAGGGTTTGCCAGCCAAAACGGCCTTTAAAACAGAGGTTTCTCCCATTGAAGCCGGGGTTTTCTTTTGGAGTGGTAATGGTATTAACAATTCCAGCCTGGGTTTCGGTCTGAATTTCGCAGCCTACTCCGCAAATTCCGCAATTTTGAATATCTATCTGCTTGGCATGCGGATTCAGTTTATAGTGGGCTGTGCGTTCCACCAATGCCCCAACTGGGCAAACATCTATGCACTTGCCACAAGAAAGGCAGGATGTTTGGGTGAGCGAAGCTCCGAATTCTGGACCCACAATGGCAGAAAAACCACGATAGATAAAGCCCAGAACCGCTGCTCCCTGAATTTCGGCGCAAGTGCGGATACAGCGTCCGCAGTTTATGCATTTATTGGCATCGCGCACGATGAAAGGATGCGTGTAGTCTATTGGATGTTTGTTAATCCCGCCCAGGAAGTGTGCTGCGTCCACCTGATAATCGGTGCAGTATTTGCGGAGCGAGCAGGTTTCATTTACCTGGCAACCGCATTCCAAACAGCGGGTTGCCTCTGCAACCGCAGCTTCTTCGCTGAAGCCAAGTTCCACCTCGGCAAAGGATTGGACCGCTTCCTGGGGTTCCATTTCCGGCATGGCCAAACGCTTGGCTTTTTCGAAGATGGAATATTCCCTGGCATCAATCTCTTTGATGCTCTTGCCTTTCTTGGAATCGAAAGGAGCTATGTCAGATGCAATTTCTCCGGTTTCAAGATACCTGGCAATTGCCACGGCGGCCAGCCTGCCATCAGCGATTGCTTCAATAGCTGTGGCTGCACCTCGACGGAAGTCTCCCCCCGCAAAAACCTTGTCCAACCCGCTGAACATGGTGGCTTCGTTCACGATGGCGGTTTGCCAGCGGGAAAGAGGCAGCACCTGTCCATTGATCTGATTGGCGTTTTCGGCGAACAATCCTACTTCCGGAACCTGGGAGATCGCAGCGATGATGCTGTCGAAGGGTAGTTCAAAGAATTCTCCGGTAGGTTCGGGACGTCTGCGACCGCTGTTATCAGGCTCTCCCAGCTTCATTTTTTCGATGGTGACGCTTTTCAGTTTGCCATTTTCACCTTGGTATTCAACCGGATTTGCCAGATAGTAGAAGCTTACTCCCTCATGCTCGGAAGCCTCTATTTCAAAGGGTTCAGCCGGCATCTCTTCTTTGGTGCGGCGATAGATGAGGCTCACTTCACAGCCTTTGCGAATTGCGGTGCGGGCACAATCGATTGCAGTGTTTCCACCTCCCACAATGGCAACTTTCTTGCCCAGTTCAGGCGAATTGCCCAAAGCATGTGCTTTCAGAAAATCCACACCCAGCAGGCAACCGTCTAAATCGCTGCCTTTCACAGGCATGGGAACCGCTTTCTGAGCTCCAATCGCCAGATACACGGCATCATATTGTTTTGTCAACTCACCCAGGAACAGATCTTTACCGAGCTGGACATTATATGCTATCTGCATGCCGTTGGCACACATAAGCTCGATCTCGGCATCCAGAGTGGCTTTGGGAAGGCGATATTCCGGAATCCCGTAGCGCAGCCAACCTCCGGCTTGGGGTGAAGCTTCAAACACCTGAACATCGTATCCTTGATTTGAAAGGTAATAACCACAGGTTAGACCACTTGGTCCGGCTCCGATGATGGCAATCTTTTTGCCTTTGGCAGGCAGCTTTTCGGGAATATAGTTCCAAACGTCGCCCAAATCCTCATCTGCGGCATAACGCTTCAGTTGACGAATGGCAATGGGCTCTTCCACGATCTGGCGACGGCATTCCTTTTCACAGAAAGCCGGACAGACCCGACCGATCGACAAGGGCAAAGGCAGGGTTTCTTTGATCACCTTTACCGCTTCGTGATACTGGCCATTGGCGATCAAGGATACATAGGTCTGAATATCCACGTGGTCGGGACAGGCAACTGTGCAGGGAGCTACGCAGTCCGCATAGTGATTTGAGATCAGCAGTTCCAGAGCCATTTTGCGGGCTTTGCGAATAGCCTCGCTGTCGGTAGTTATCTCCATTCCCTGGCTGATCGTGGTTCCGCAAGAGGTAACAAATCCTTTACGTCCTTTCAGTTCAACGGCGCAAACCCAGCACGAGCCATAAGGTTTCAGTTCTTCATCATGGCAGAGGGTAGGTATTTCCAGTCCGTTACGTTTGGCAAGTTCCAGAATGGTGATTCCGGGTTCGGTCTCTATCTTTTTTCCGTTTAAGATTACTTCTATCATGCTAAAAACTCCTACTCTTTGATCACAGCGTCGAATTTACAGGCTTTCTGGCAGGCCCCGCATTTGATGCACTTGGAGGCATCTATCAGATGCGGCTTTTTCACGGTTCCGGAGATGCAGTTGACCGGGCATTTACGGGCACAGGCTGTGCAGCCGATACACTTGTCAGGATTGATCCGGTAAGTAAGCAGCGAGGTACAAACCCCGGCGGGACAGCGTTTGTCCACAATATGCGCCAGATATTCGTCCTTGAAATAGCGCAAAGTGGTAAGCACCGGATTGGGAGCTGTCTGTCCCAGTCCGCAAAGCGAACCTTTGATAATATTATCGGACAGTTCCTGCAGTTCTTCGATGTCTTCCAGCTTGCCTTTGCCTTCTGTGATGCGGGTAAGGATTTCCAGCATGCGTTTGGTTCCGATGCGACAGAAGGTGCATTTCCCGCATGATTCGTTCTGCGTGAAATTCAGGAAGAAGCGAGCTACGTCAACCATACAGGTTCCGCTGTCCATAACAACCATCCCTCCTGAACCCATGATTGCGCCAGTTGCCGTAATGGAATCATAATCCACGATCGTATCGAGCTTTTCGGTGGGGATGCAACCGCCAGATGGACCACCCATTTGCACAGCTTTGAAGGGTTTCTCGGTTTTCATACCTCCGCCAACCTTGTAGATAATGTCTTTGATGGGAATCCCCATGGGAACTTCGATCAAACCACTGCCTGCGATTTTACCGGCCAGCGCAAAAACCTTGGTGCCGGGCGATTTTTCGGTTCCCATCGCTCTGAAGGCAGAAGCTCCGTTGATAATTATCCAGGGAATATTCGCCCAGGTTTCCACATTGTTGATGTTGGTAGGCTTGCCCCAAAGACCACTTTCTGCAGGGAAAGGAGGACGGATGGTGGGCATGCCGCGTTTACCTTCAATGCTTTGCATCAAAGCTGTTTCCTCGCCACAGACAAAAGCTCCTGCCCCTTCCTTGATGTGCAGGTCAAAACTGAATGAGGTGCCCAGGATATTTCTACCCAGGTAGCCTTTGGCTTCTGCGGCTTCGATGGCTATTTTTAGATGGTCTATTGCCATTGGGTATTCGGCACGGCAATAAATATATCCTTCATCGGCACCCATCGCATAGGCACCAATGATCATACCTTCGATCACATTGTGCGGATCACCTTCCAAGGCGCTGCGATCCATAAATGCTCCGGGATCGCCTTCATCGGCATTGCATACCACGTATTTTTTATCCGAAACCGCGTTGGCCGCAAAAGTCCACTTCAAACCAGTGGAAAATCCTGCTCCACCCCGACCTCTGAGTCCGGATGCCTTTATCTCCTCGATAATGCTTTTTCTATCAGTCTGCAAAGCTTTTTTAAGAGCCTGGTAGCCACCTTTGGCTTCATAATCATCCAGGCTCTTGGGATCTATTACGCCACAATTACGTAAAACTATTCTATGCTGATTGGCCAGCAGTTCATTGTGTTTTCCGGGAAGTTTCTCGGCCAGGATGACGTTCTGGGAGGGTGCAACACCCTTTATATAGTCCTCCAGAATCTTTACGATTGTGTCCGGCGAGGCCTTTCCCACATGCATTTTTCCCAACAGCGAGCCATTGAATTCCACTATCGGCTCTTCGAAGCACATCCCGATACAGGCGGTTTGCTGCAACTTTACTGGCTGGGGATTGGCGGCGAGGTATTCTTCCAGTTTCAGATATACATCCCTGGCACCTGCGGCAACTCCACAACTTGCAAGACCTACTTTTACAATAACTTCACTCATCATCCACCTCAATACCTGAATTTTTCCAGAACTTCAGGGATGGCTTCCGGAACCAGTTTTCCAAAAGTCATATCGTCCACCATGATTACTGGGGCCAGGCTGCAACAGCCTAAACAAGCCACTTCCATCAGAGTGAAATGCATATCAGAAGTTGTGTTTTCGCCTTCCGGAAGCTTGAGTGCTTCCACCAAAGCTTTCTTTATTCCGTCCGCATCCGAAACGTGGCAGGCGGTTCCTTTACACACACGAATAATATGCTTGCCCTGCGGTTTCAAACGAAACATGGAATAAAAGGTTGCCACTCCGAAGATATCAGCAGCGGGTACCTGCATTTCTTTGGCAATATGCTTCATGGTATCCTGCGACAGATACCCCAATTCATTTTGAACTTCCTGTAACAGAGGGATCAGAAAGCCTTTCCTGTCCCGATACTTTGCCAGAATGGCATCCAGAGCCTTGAAGTCCTGTTCCATCACATATCCTCATTGGTTCTATTTTTGCGGCAGTTCCGAAAACGGTTTTTTATGCCACAAGCTACATATTTTTTGCCTTGCGGGATTGTCAAATGAAATCTCTGATGTAGCAAACTTACTGATATCATACTGTCATCATACTGCATGATCATGTGGTATGATTGTGGTCTGATTGCGGTATGATTGGCGACAGGTAAAGTGGATCCTGGGGATTTCGATGTTTTGTAAAAGGTTTGTAAAAGGTTCACTTGCCCTAAGGGGAATTTCCAGGTCTCGTGGGAAAGGCTTTCCGGCGTTTCACCTGGAATTCCCACGTCTCGTGGGAAAGGCTATCAGGCGTCTCGCCGGATTTGTAACAGCCATTGAGACAACGGCTTCACCTTGCCTGCGGGGACGCAGGCATTCCTCCGTCAAAGGTTTAGTTAAGTTTCAGCGCTTTGCTGACTCCCTGGTTTTTGCCATTATCTATGCGGATAAAATAGATGCCTGAGGAAGCACACATACCCTTATTATCTTTACCGTCCCAAACAAGCTTTGCTTCGCCAGCCGGAAGCGAGCTAAATTCTATTCTGCGAACCAGTTGCCCGCGCAGGTTATAGATTGCCATAGTAGCAGAGCCTTTGGAAGGCAGGCTGGTATGTATATCGCAAGTTTCGCCAAAAGGATTTGGGCTAACACTTAAGTTCAGCCCGGTAATCGCAGGAATCGCTTCATCCTGCACAGCAACAGTGGGAATCTGCACATCGAGCGCCATATACATAATGTTGCCCCAGTCTATCACGTGGGAAGGGACTCCGGGCCAACCCCAGTCATTATCATCCATGAACATCAGGTAAAGTCTTTTCCAGATGTCAGTTCCACCATTATCAAAAGGAAGGATGGTATCGGAAGGATAAAACCACATGGGCGTTCTACCGCTAAAAGCAGGGGTGTCAACTGCACTAAGGACAATAGGCTGATGCCAGTGTCTGCCGTTATCGGGGCTTACGGCAAGGTAAACTTCGGGATCGTTAGCAAAGGGAGCATACTGTGGAAATTCATCTGGATGAAGATTGTAACTACGGGCTTTGTAGCTGTCCTGCCAGATGCAAGCCATTCTGCCGTCATTTTCACTGCCTGTTAAACGCACATAATTGTAATGAAACATCATCGCATCAAAATTCATGCTGGTATCCCAATGGCTGTAAGGAAAGTGATAAACCATGTCCGGCAAGGGATTAGGCCAGGGCCAGGAATCGGCATAAAGGTCTCCATCCGCATCCCAAGGCATCCACCATTGGTTATCTGAAGAGCTTTGGGCAACGGGAAAGATCTCATGGATACTCATTTCATTGCTCAGCGGATCGAAGATAAATTCCTTTACCGTAGTGGTTTCAGAAGTTGGATAATCATAATTTCCCAGGCAAAGCGACCATAAACCGGGATAATGAAGCTTGCCCTCAGAGTCGATCGTCAGGTTGTTGTGGGTGCTATTTACGATGCGATAATAGATCTCCTCGTCGGGGATGGCAACCGGCGGATCCTGATAGTAAAAAGCATAACTGATCAACCAGGGACTCCAGGGATTGTAGGAAGGCACTTTGCTGGAAAAGCTGTAATGCTGCCAGGTTCCCGCTCCATAGTTATCGCACACGAAAACGTCCAGATCGGGTTCCTGAACAGTGGTATTTGAGCTCTGGTCGGAGGCAACATGGTAGCCGGCATAATAGATCTTGCCATCGTTGCCCACGGCGAAGGAGCCAAAAAACCTGCGCTCGATATCCCCGCTGTCATTTTGCCAGGCATCCAGTTGAGGTATCGAGGTGTAGCTCCAAACCAGGTTTTGCGTTTCCTGTAAGGCATTGGCATCGTAATCCGCATAGGCGATCATAACATTTGTCCCCGGATTTCCTGCTGTCGTTTCGCTGGCGTTACGGGCTAAAATGTAAACCCTTCGCATTCCGGGATTGGGCGAAGGCCCTGTTTTGAGGCTGGGCCAGATAAATTCGTCGTTTTCGTGGCCAGGGGGCAACAGAGGCGGATCAAACACCACAAAGCGATTGCTGTAAAGCCCGGGAAACTGGATGGGATCAGATTCGTGGACAAATACTACTTCCAGTCCGCTATCAGTATCGTGAGTTTCGTGCCAGGCATAGAGAGTTCGGTTCAGGGTATTGTCGAAAGAAACTGAGGGAAAACCCATAGTTACGCTTTCATCCTGCCAGGGAACCACAACCGGCTGAAGCTGACCCGCACCGTCAAAATAGGCAAAATAAACTTTACGAGGATTACCGGCATTGCCAAGCCTGGCATGGTAAGCGAACATGCCTCCTCCACCCTGGATAAGGGAAAACTGAACCATTGGCAGATCATAATAACCGCCCGGCATATAGTCATACCAGGATTGCATCACTTGGGTTGGCGGGATTCCGATGTTATACTCAGGCACCTGAGCAAACAGCAATCCCCATAATCCCAGAAAAAAGCCTGATAACAAAACCAAGTAGCGCATCTTGCCTCCTTGTTTAAGAGGTAATTCTTACTTTATTCATCTAAAATACAGAGTCTTGCAAAGCGACAGATATGTCAAGAAAAAAACGTTTAGTTCAGGATTTACCTTGACACACAACCGGCATGTTGATAATTTGTCCACATACTGGAGGTGAGATGACTGAGTTACTTACCCGGGTTGAATACCAGCCCTTCGATTACCAGCAGCTTTCAGGGCTGCTGAAAGGCTTCAGGTATCCCCGTAACAAGATAAATAAGCTCCTGGAAACCGGGGAGATTATCCAACTGAAGAGAGGCTTGTATATACTGTCCGAGCTATATGGAAAGCCCATGCTGCCTGAATTGGCAGCAAATTTGCTTTACGGGCCGTCCTATCTTTCTCTGGAATATGCCCTTGCCTTTTATGGCTTGATCCCGGAAAGGGTTGTGAACTATACTTCGGTAACCAGCGGCCGCAAAAAGGAATACCATACCCCGATCGGGTATTTCAGCTATCAGCAGTTGAAGCCGGAGTATTTTGCCTTGGGCTATCATGTAGTAAGCTGGAACAACTCAGCTGTTCTGATGGCCAGTGCCGAAAAGGCTTTATGCGACAAGCTTTATTTATCTGATCCCCTCCAAGGCAGAGACGCAGTGGAGAACTATTTGTTTTCTGACCTTAGGATCGACCCTCTTGCCTTTAACGACCTGGATACAATGGCTTTGCGACAATATGCAGCAGTAGCCAGAAATAGGAATCTAAACCTGTTACTTGAAAGGGTGGACAGCAATGAGCACTAACCCCCTCTTATCTTTATTAATGCATAATTCAAAGCTGAATCCCGAAGAACTTAAGCTTCATTTGCGCGATCTGATTCAAAAGATCTGTCTGCTGGGTTTGTGGAGGGCTGGTTTCTTTGAGTATGCTTCCTTTTATGGCGGAACAGCCCTCAGAATGCTCTATGGCTTGGACAGATTTTCCGAGGATCTGGATTTTTCTCTGCTATATGGAAAGCCGAAGCCAGCGCCGGAAACCTATCTGGGCTATGTGCAAAGAGAGCTGGAAGCCTGGAACATTTTAGCAGAGATGGCAGAATATCCCAAACAGGATAGCAGTATCGAATCTGCCTTTGTAAAAGCCAATACCTATCAGGCTTTGTTAAACCTGAAGGTTAACAGCAGCGATCTTGGCAGGCTGCACAGGGATGAGGTCTGCAAGGTGAAATTCGAGATAGATACTACTCCACCCTGTTCTTATGAAGATGAATTCCGCTATGTCCTCGAGCCCATTCCATTTGCCGTGCGCAGTATGAGCCTTCCTGATCTTTTTGCCGGAAAAATGCATGCCCTGCTGGCCAGGAAGTGGCAGAATAGAGTGAAGGGGCGGGATTGGTTCGACTTTATCTGGTTTATTCGCAATAATATCCCTCTTAACCTGAAACATCTGGAGGCTCGCTTGGTCCAAAGCGGGCATTGGAAAGAACCCGGAAACCTGGCTATTCCGGATTTCAAACTCATGCTGGCAGAGAGAATAAGCAGCATTGATTTTGCTAAAGCCAAAGCAGATGTGTTACCCTTCATTTCACGAGCAGACCTGCTGCAAAACTGGTCGGCGGAGCTATTCTCCCAAATCTCTGAGCGGCTTACTTTTGCTATCTGAAATGTTATCCCTACAGGACTTAAAGAAAGCATAAATCCCTTTCTTCACAGTTTCCAATTAACTCCCACAACCAAATCCGGACACCATGGCTGCTTAACCATGATGCCCGGATTCGCATAGGGATCAATATCTTAGCTTATTTCATCAAGATCAGCTTGGAATGCAAATTCAAACCCTTGCCGGTTACTTTAACAAGGTAAATTCCGCTTCCGCAAGCTTTGCCGTTCTTATCGGTTCCATTCCAGGTCAAGTGAGTCCAACCTTCACTAAAGGACTGAGAGGCATATTGATATACCAGTTCTCCCCTGTGATTATAGATCGTGCATTGTCCCTGCTTCTGGCTGGGCAAATATACGCCTATCTGGGTAACAGGATTGAAGGGATTGGGATATACACTCAGCTGGGCAGCTGGAGTTGGTACTGGAGGTGGATTGCTTCCACCTTCCTCGGTGACAATCACTGAGACTGGACCGTGAAAGCTGCTTTCCCCGTTCAGTTCGAGGGCTTGCAGCCAGTAATAATATGTCCCGGGTTCCAGCGTTGTTTCCTCCACAAAGCTATAGGTATAGCTTGTGGAGCTATTGGAAGCTTCGATGAATTGATTAAGGTTTGTTGCTGTCCCCAGGTCAGCAGTCTTATTACGTAAGATGTTATACCCACTAAGATTTGTTTCAGATTGGGTAGTCCACTGTAAACTTACCAGGTTCTCGCTGTTTACCAGGGCTGTGAAGGAAGACAATTCAACAGGCAGGGTTGCTTCTGTGCTACCCACTGCCCACTCGCTGAGATCAACAACTCCCAATGCAGTGATCGTGTTTCCGACCACCGAGATATTATCATAAACCACCCAATCAGAAAACTCGTTTTCCCGCTTGCAGAGTCGCCAGTTTGCCGGATCACCGAAGGGAAGGAAATCCGTAAGGTCAAAGGTGATATTCATTTGATAGGTATCAAGGGTGGTGCTGATGTCCCAATATACTGGAGCAAGTTCGGCAATCCCATCTGGCAGTGCTTTGGCAGGCATAATCGGAACCTGGTTTATCCAGATGTTGTTCATGTTGGCAGCGGGTCCACCCCCTGTAGCAGCTATTACCTCTATGTCCAGATCCACATCAGCCAGATTAAACTGCTGTGGGAAAGGACCTGCCAGGATTACAGCCGGATTGGCAATATTCTGAGCAACTGGAGCAGGATATACGTCTATGGTCATATCATAATAGCCTGTGGTGCCTTGAATTAGATAATTAAATGCTACCACATCAAACTCGATCTGATGAGTCCCATTATCCATAGCTGCCAGGAAGGCAGGGGTGGAAGCTCCTACATTAATGTCGGCTCTGCCATGACCGGTAACGGGAAGTCCGGTTCCCATATCGGTTTGCCAGTTTTGAGCCCCGGCATAACCCAAAGCGAGAAGATTTGCCCTCATCGTTTCTTTGGTGGCATAGGGTAAAATGGCGTCCAATTGGATATTATTAAGAACCAAACCATTAAAACCACAGGTTATCAGATAATAATCTGCCACGTAGGTTCTGGCTTCACCGGATTGGCCAAAAACTCCCCACAATCCCAAAGGGTTGACGGTGTTAATCTTGGAAAAGCCGGTCAGGTAAAAATCGGTGTAATCTCCCACGTCGATATCTTCAGGCCCATTGGCAAAGGGCAGGTTTTCCTGAAGGCAGGAATATTCCGAAATACCTCCCCGACCAAATCTGTAGTAAGCATAGGTATGAAATACCGGATTAACGACATTCCAGGTAAAAGGATTGCCGTCGCCATGAAAATAGCCGGGATCATCAATATCGTAAGACCAATTTGCAAAATCCTGAGCCATCATATTGTGGAAAAACAGCCTGAAACTACCATTGGCTTGTCCGGATAGCATGATGGGCGTTAGGAACAAAACAAAAAAAACCAGCAAGTTCACCGAGTGAAACATTTTGTTTTTGCGGATCATAAATCCTCCCGCTTAGCATTAAGTATTTTCGCTGCAATCTGCTACATCAAATCAATGCTTCCAGAAACAGCTATGAAATTAGTCTCTGACATCCAGATTATTTGTCAAGTTAAAATTTAAAACAGGATTCATCATTTTAAATCTATTACCTGCCGTACTATCAGTAAAGTAGCCTGATATGATAATGCAGATTTACCTCAGGTTACCATCGGAGCTTCGAACTGTCGCTCCTTAGCAGGTTATTGTGATCCCTGTTTAACCCTACTTTATAACAACTTGTTTCAGGATTTGGGTTTTACCTTCCTGACTTATTTTAATAAAATATACTCCACTGCATAGAGTTAGACCGCTTTGCCAACTATCAAACTCAACAACCTTATTTTGCAACATCACAAGCTGCCCTCTCAGGTTATAAATCTCCAACCTAAAAGGTCGATTGCCAGGATTGCCGATCTTGAATCCCGACCTGGCCGGATTGGGATAGCTACTGAACAGCAAGGCAGGCACATAATCATCCTGGTTGCTTACATAACCGCCTTCAGAATATACGGTTATCTCATCCAGACCCAAAGCCAGCGCATCTACCGACAGGCAGTTCCAGGCCAAATACACCCTCTGTCCTGAATAGGCTGAAAGGTCGTAGCTATATTCTGTCCACATAGCAGGCACTTCCAGAAAAGCCCCTGCCTGCAGGCTTTGAAAAGAGCCAGGATCGTTGTTTGTGGTAGAGAGCAGCACTCTCAGGCGTTCCCTGCCATAGTTGGTGTCCGCAGATCTGGCTTGGAAACTGACCGAGGCTGAGCTTCCCAGATGGATTGCCGGCGAGATAAGCCAATCATTATTTGGAGGGCTTATGGCACTGAGCGATACTGCCATTTTCTGGCCTGAGAAAACTTGAAACGAGGTTGCAGGTGGGGTTGTTGCCGTCGGTTCAAAAACAAACCAACCCAAAGCAGAGCCCTCACCGGGAAAGGAATGTTGCGGCCAGTCCCAAGTTTGAGAAGCATCCAGGTCATTATTCTCCCAGCCGGGAATAAGCTGCGAAAAGGACTGGCAACCTTCAAAACCCTGTAAGAGGATCGGAACCGGTCCGGAATTGGGAACTGATACCGAGATCAGATTGGAGAGTGCACTTTCGCTTCCGGATGCCGTAATTGCACTTACCTGATAGTAATAGGTGATCCCTGCCTGAACCTCAGTGTCCAGCAGGTTAGTAACCAGACAATTCGTCAAAAATGCAGAATTCCGGTAAACCTTATAATAGCTTGGGGTTCCGCTTGCAGGTGCTTGCCAGGAAAGCTGAATCCCACTGCCATTATAGAATCCGGAAAGATTTTGAGGAGCAGAACAGGTTTCGCTCATGGTGCGAAAGTTCCAGATCTGGGAAGGGTATGTTTGCCCATCCAGATGACCAATTACCTGCCAATAGTATAAGTGGTCATATTCCAAAGGGCTTTCCAGTTGCCACAAGGTGGAATTTATCCCGGTTCCGAGGACTTGCAAGCTATCGGAATGGGTTCCCAGCATTACGTCAAAGCTGCTGCAAAGGCTTACCCAGCTAAGGTTTCCGTTGATCGCAACTCCCGTAGCCCCATTCTGGGGAGACGGCTGTACGGGTGTGAAATGCATCGCCTGAATAGTAATCTGGAGATTACTGCGGTGAGTTTTTAACGTATATCCTGAGGTTGGAGGATTCGCCGGATCGGGATTGAGGGTGGCGTTTTGGTATTGGATGGCATATTGCTGCTCAGAGAAAGTACAATAGAAGTCATCCGAAGTGCTGGCAAAATCATTGCTGTTCTCATCAACAGCCACCACAAGTTTATCTGTTCCATTATAGAAAAAAGGCTGTTCCAATTCGAGCGAAAGCCATCCGCTGCCAGGGATTCCAGCAGTGAAGTCGCTCATCTGCAAGGTGTTATCATATACTATTGTAAGGCTGTCGAGAGGAATCCAGCTATTAAGGGCAGACCGATTACTGTGTCCCAGCCAGATTTTCCATTGGTTGATCCCACTATAGAAATAGTTACTTACCGCATTATACTGAAATCCCAGGCAGGTAATCAAGCCGGAACTTCCAATTTCAAGCGGAGTAAAAAGCTGCTGCGAATAACTGTAGCGGGCTACCGGTTCGATTGGCAATCCCTGGTTTACTACTTGCTCATGTCCAATGGTGACAAGTTCTGCCGACAGAAAGCCAAAGGTGAAGGCAAGAACTAATATCGCTATCAGCTTATTAATTTCCATACAGTTACTTCCAGCCTGGCAGTTTGCCACATTCTTCCGGCAGTCTTTAGCGGTTGTAAAAGCTCAAAGGGCTGCTGCAAAAGAATGAATTTATCTCTCAGAATCTCATTCAGCGCTGTGAGATTGGTATAGGGTTCGCCATCCTTACGGAATCCTCCCAAGCGCATTTCAGCAGGCGTCCAGGAATCATTCCAGTTATAGCCATCTGCGATTACGAGAATGGCTTCTGGGTTCAAGCGTTCAGCGATGTTTCGGAGAAAAGCCTTTGGATTGGCACTTCTTTCCAGGACATTCATTGCCAAAACAAAATCGTAACCGCTATATTTGGCTACCAGATTGGCACTGTCAGCTTGCATAAACTCGCAGTTCATCGCCTTCGTCAGAAAGCCGAAATCCGCCAAACAGGCTTCCCTGATTGCAGTTATCTCACCTTCGACATTGCTGACCCAGCGGATGAACCCCTTTTCCTTCATTTGGGTGGCCAGCCTGATGAATCTAGCCGTGGCATCCAAACCGGTAACCTGAGTAAAGTCCGCAGCCAGTTCGAAAGCGCTGCGTCCGGTTTTACAGCCCATTGCCAGAGCGTTGCCATGGTTTGCTTGGGTCAGGATTGGTTTAAGCCTGGCCATAAGTTCTTTGTAAAAGTTCTGCCCAAGCGGGTTTTCACCCCAATCCAATTCGCACCAGGGAGTTATTTCGTTGTCGTCCTCATAGAGGTTATCTTCAACCAACACAGGCTCTTCGCTTTCCACATAGCGGAATCCGGCATGCTGGTAAAAATGCCGTCGGAAGGCATATCTGGACGCCCTGATCGCCTCATTTCCGGTAGATATAAATGAACCACCCTTGATCAGATTGTGCCGGGTGTCGAAGGTAGGAACAGAAAAATCATCATAATAGGGATGTATTTTGAAACCCGGAAAAGCGGAGATGGGGGTTTCCGTCCATTGCCAAACGTTGCCGATCACATCGTAGAAATCTCCAAAGGGAAACTCATCAACCGGGCAAGCCGAGGTGTAATATTCCAGGTTGATGTTCCCCGGAGCCTTGTTCCAATAAGGTTGATCGGTTGAGAGAACACTGTCTCGCAGGCAATACCATTCTGCTTCGGTGGGCAGACGCACCGGTTTTCCGGTTTGACGGGCTTTCCAATTGCAGAAGGCCTTGGCTTCCAGGTAGTTAACTTCCACGGGGTGGTTCCAGGGCATCTCGATTACGCTACACATGGTTCTAAGCTGCCAGTTGCCAGCTTTGTCTTTTTGCCAGAAACGTGGGAATCCTGCCTGCTGATAACTTTTCCAGGCCCAGCCTTCCTCTGTCCACCAGGCTTGCTTATCATATCCCCCATCCAGGACAAACTCCAAAAATTCGCCATTGGAAACAAGGTGTTTGGAGGCTTTGAAAGCTTTTACCTCAAAGTCCTTGCTGCCATATTCATTGTCCCAGCCGTAGTGAGGATCGTCAAAGCCCTTTCCCAGCTTCAGTTTAGCCCCTTCTACCGGCAGCAGAACGTTTTCTGGAGCTTTTCCACTGTGGGGACAGATCGCCCAAATGTCCAGTTGTTTCACCTCGCACAAGGGAAGCTGCCGAATCAGGACTGAGGAAGTTTCCAGATGGATGCGTTGATGTTCGATGCCCATCATGATAGCCCACCAGGGGCTGTTCCAATTTATCCCTTTTTCATCGAGGGGCAGGTCGCTGATGAGTTGATCCACAAAGTCGCGAACCTCATTCCGGTAAGCCTTCACCTCGGAGATGGAAGGCCAGTTGTAATGAGCCATGTTCAGATCATCCCAACTCATTTCGTCCACTCCGACCGCAAACATTGATTCAAAGGCAGGATTTATCCGCCGGCTGACGATCTGGGCGATATTGAGTTTATTGATGTAAAACACTGCCGTATGACCAAGATAGAAAACCAGCGGATGCCGCAAAGGATCCGCACGCAAATAAAAGCCTTCTTCCCTGGCGATAGAATCATAAAGCCGTTCATCTATACTGAAAGTGGAGTGAAAATAGTCCCGCACCTGTTCCCGCAGGACCTTTGGGTCGGATTGGTTCAACACCAGAGTTTTAGTTACTTTCCTATCTTGCATGTGTGCTCCTTTGAGAGGTTCTCCAAACTTACAATTAGTAACTGGATACAAGTAAATATGTTGTCAGTTCACTTTTCTGTCAAGGGGATTCTCTGCTTGCCATTGTCTTCCCGCTCATATTAGCCGAGCATCAAGCGTGCAATAAGGGTGCGACGCTTAGTTCACCCTTATTGCACCCATAATGCTATAGACCGGATTTTTATCTGGGATTCACTGCATCATGTCATACAAAGCCTGATTCCACTTTCTGATTGACAAAAAAGCAAGGCTGAAATCATGTAATCTTTCAGTTCAAATTGCTGAAAAGCGTTGGAACAATTACAGATGGAGACATTATGAAGATCCTGATCACAGGCGGTGCCGGATTTATCGGCTCGCACCTTGCAGAACGGCTTTTGGGAGAAGGACACGAAGTTCACGTGATCGACAACCTTTCCACAGGGCGTTTGGAAAACGTGGAAAGCTTTAAAGACAAACCAAAATTCCACCTTACTGTGGGAAGCATTTTAAATCGTGAACTGATGGAAAAGCTGGTTTCCGGTTGCGCTCAAGTGTATCATCTGGCCGCTGCGGTCGGGGTAAAATACATAATCGAGAATCCCCTGCTCTCCCTAAAAACCAATATCGTGGGTACGGACAACGTTTTGGAACTGTGCAATAAATACAAAGCCAAAGCACTGATCACCTCCACCAGCGAAATATATGGAAAAAGTGAAAAGATCCCTTTCTCAGAGCAGGATGATCGCCTTTTGGGTTCCACCCATATCTCCCGTTGGGGTTATAGCTGCAGCAAGGCAATCGACGAATTTATGGCCCTGGCCTTTTACCGCGAAAAGAAGCTGCCAGTGGTGATAGTCCGTTGTTTCAACACCGTGGGCCCGCGTCAAACCGGACAGTATGGTATGGTTCTGCCAAAATTCATCAAAGCCGCCCTGCTGGATCAACCTATCGTGGTTTATGGCAGTGGAGAGCAAACTCGCTGTTTTGCAGACGTTTCGGATGTCGTGGATGCCTTTATAAAGCTGATGAATACCCCTGAATGCGCTGGCGAAATCTTTAATGTAGGCACCACCGAATCGATCAGTATCACGGATCTTGCCCAGAAAGTTAAAGCCATGTGCCACAGCAAATCCCGCATCGAATACATGAGCTATGAAGATGCCTTTGAAGAAGGTTTTGAGGACATGATGAACCGCATGCCCGACCTTGCAAAAATTAAAAGCTATATCGGCTATGAACCCAAATTGAAACTGGAAGATATCATCACCAGGATGATTCAATACTATGAAAACTAAGCTGTTGCTCTTGCTGCTGCTTGTTATGGCCAGCCTCTCGGCCCTTGATCTGCCGCCCACGACAACTGTCCCACCGATCTCAGTAAGCCTCACGGGATATGTCCGTTTCCCTGGAGTATATCAACTCAGCCCGCTAAACCGGCTTTCCGATCTTATCGCCATGGAAGCCGCAATTTCCCGTGAAGAGCTGAAAGATGTTCCCCTTCCTGAAAAGCCCGAGTTAAAGCCTCAACAACTGCTGGCTCCGGAATTCTCCGAACAGGAACTCCCCCTAAACGCTGATCTTGCCAGGATGCAGGCTATGCGTAGCGTCCGGCTGATCCGGGACGGAAAAACCACTCTCTACGACCTTATGCGCTTTTTCCGCTTGGGAGAAATCGATCAAAACCCTTATCTGAAAGACAATGACGTAGTGGTGATCGCGGCGATCTCGAATTTCGTTACCCTTAGTGGTGGAATCAATCTCCCTGGAGAAATCGAATACCTGGCTGGAGATAAACTGCCAGATTTGATCGAGTTAGCCAAGGGCTTCAGTTTTGATGCCGATCCCACCAAGCTGATCGTTTACCGCTACAAGACCAACCGCATAGACTATGAAGTAATCAATCTGAACTATACCCTGAACGGCCAGGATTTCACCCTCCAGGCAGATGACCGCATCCTGATCTTGCAGGATTCCGAGATCCGAACCCGGCAAAGGGTTACCATTAGCGGTCAGGTGAAAAACCCTGGTGAATATGTGATCGGAAAGAGCACTACCTTGATCGATCTGATCAGGGAAGCTGGAGGTCTTACCGGTCGTGGAGACCTGAAGAGCCTGGTCTATTTCTCCGAAAACCTGAATGCCGAACCCGAACCCTATCTGGAAGTTTTGATGCAGCGTAGCATGAGTGACATGACACCCCTGGAATATTCCTACTTAAGGGCAAACCTGCAACAACTGAAAGGCAAATACAGCTTCGATGCCGCTAAGTTCTTCGAAACCAACGGTAAAGAAGCCAACCCTCTTTTGCATGATGGCGACCATATATATATCCCCGAAAAGCTCGATATGGTATGGGTGAGCGGTCAGGTTCGCTACCCCGGACTGGTTCCCTGGGTGGAAGGTAAAGGCTGGGACTATTATATCTCTGCAGCAGGCGGATATGCCAACTCCCGCAAAGTCGGTAAAGGAAGATTGATCAGAGGAGCCAGCGGAAACTGGGTTAAACCCGACAAAAACCTTCCCATCATGCCCGGAGACACAGTATTCGTTCCCGGTCAAACCGATCGCTCGCTATGGGTGGATATCAAAGACATTGTTACTCTTACCTCATCCATGATCACAATTATCATCGGGCTGCAAGCCCTGACAACTAAATAAGGAGAATACACCGAAAATGAAAGTTCCGATGCTGGATTTGCATGCCCAATACGAACCTCTGATGCCCAAGATCAGGGAAGCTCTGGATAAAGTTCTTGCCGATCATCACTATATTATGGGGCCCCAGGTTAAAGAACTGGAAGACAAAATGGCTGCCTACCTGGGAATAAAACATGCCGTTGCCTGTGCCTCAGGAACCGATGCCCTCGTTCTGGCTATCAAAGCCCTCGGCATTGGAGAAGGCGATGAAGTGATAACCACTCCATTCACATTCTTTGCCACAGCTTCCTCCATCTGGAGAAACTTTGCCAAACCGGTCTTTGTCGATATCGACCCGCTTACCTTCAATCTCGATCCTGCCAAAATAGAAGCGGCCATCACTCCAAACACCAAGGCGATCATGCCGGTTCATCTCTTCGGTCAATGTGCCGACATGGATGCCATCATGGCCATTGCCAAAAAACACAACCTGTTTGTGATAGAAGACAACGCCCAGGGAATTGGCAGCACCTGGAATGGCAAAATGAGCTGCTCCTTTGGGGATATCGGAACCCTGTCCTTCTTCCCCTCCAAAAATCTTGGCGCGATGGGTGATGCCGGAATGTGCCTTACCGAAAGTGACGACCTCGCTGCCAAACTTCGCCAACTGCGCGTTCATGGCGAAAATCCCAAGTATTTCCATAAATGGGTAGGGCTTAATAGTCGCATGGACACCTTGCAAGCAGCTGTCCTGAATGTTAAGCTTGATGCCCTTGAGCATTGGAGCCAGGGACGCCGTGCCAATGCAGATTATTACAATAAACGCCTGCAAAACGTTACTGGCATTCGCATCCCACATATCGACCATCGAGCCGTAAGCATCTATAATCAATACACCCTGGTTTGCGAAAACCGGGATGGCTTGATGGCACACCTGCAGGAAAAGAACATAGGCTGTGCCATTTATTACCCTCTGCCTTTGCATCTGCAGGAATGCTTCAGTTCTTTGGGGTACCAGAAAGGAAACCTTAAGGTTTCAGAAGAAACTGCCAATAAGGTGCTCTCGATCCCCATCTATTCCGAACTGACTCAAGACCAGATGAAATACGTATGTGATTCCATAATAGAATTTTACCACTGATCAAGGGAGATATTAGTGCATTACATAGTCTGCATCAAACAGGTTCCGAATACAACTGAGATCAAAATCGATCCCAAAACCAACACCCTCATCAGAGAAGGCGTGGAAAGCATCCTGAATCCTTTCGATGCCTATGCTGTGGAGGAAGCGGTTCGCTTGAAAGAGGCGCATGGCGGAAAAATCACTGCAATCAGCATGGGGCCTCCACAATGTGAAGCCACCCTCAGGGAAGCTGTTTCGCTGGGAGTGGATGAGATCATTTTGCTTTCAGACCGCCGTTTTGCGGGTGCCGATACTTGGGCTACCAGCCTTACTCTGGCTGCTGCAATCAGAAAGATCGGCGATTACAGCCTTATCTTAACAGGGCAGCAAGCGATTGACGGAGATACCGCACAAGTTGGACCAGGCATTGCAGCGCATTTGAATATCCCGCAAACCTGCTTTGTCCGTAGGATTGAAAGCATTGAAGCCTGCAAGGCAACCGTGCAAAGGCTGATGGAAGATGGTTACGATCGTGTCCAGATGAAGCTTCCAGGCCTTATCTCCGTTGTTAAAGAGATAAATAGTCCCCGTTTGCCTTCTCTGCGTGGAAAAAAGAACGCCAAGAGCGTAGAGCTAACAGTCTGGAATTGTGATGATCTGGGTTTGGACGAAAAAGAAACCGGTTTGAACGGTTCACCAACCCAGGTAATGCATATTTTCTCACCCCATCACGAAAAGCAGGTGGAAAAGTTTGACGGCGAACCCGACGCAGCCGTGGAACTTATCGTAAAACGCCTGCATGAGCTTACCAAGCCATGATCAAGTATCCCAATATCAGTCCGGATATAGTTAGATTCTCGCTGGGAGGAATACACCTCCAGATCAGATGGTATGGTCTTTTCTATGTGCTGAGTTTCATTATTGCTTTTCTCTTATATCGCCATAATCTGAAGCTGCGCAGCGTTAAGCTTAGCCGCGAGCAGTATGAATCCGCCATCTTTCATGTAATGTTGGGGGTGATCCTGGGTGGCAGATTGGGTTACGTGCTGTTTTACAATCTGTTGTTTTACCTGAAGAATCCATTGGCCATCTTTGCCGTTTGGGAAGGAGGCATGAGTTTTCATGGTGGAGCTTTGGGGGTGATCATTGCCGGCATCCTATTCACACATAGGCACAAGCTGAATTTCTTAGCCCTTGCCGATGCAGCCATTCCAATTGTTACCATCGGGTTGGGGCTGGGACGGCTGGGTAATTTCATCAATGCGGAGCTATGGGGAAAACCAACAAACCTGCCCTGGGGAATGATTTTTCCCGGTTCAGACGGTGTCCCAAGACATCCTACCCAGCTCTATGAGCTTTTCCTGGAAGGCATAGTCCTGTCTATTATCAGTTACCTGCTGCTTCGAAAAACCAAACGCGAAGGATTGGTATTTTATAGCTTTATAGGGCTTTATGGGGTTTTCAGATTTTTGGTGGAATTCGTGCGTGAACCAGATGACATAGAGTTTTACACCAAATTCGGCTATATTTTCGGTTTCATGAGCATTGGCCAGTTTCTCAGTTCCCTGATGATTGTTGTGGCGATCTGGGGAATCTGGACGATCACCAAGAAAACACCTGGCACAAATGGATCGTAACCTCTTTATAAACCCGCAGACCAGAGGATTATCCCTGCTGAAACGAACTTATGTAAGCCTGATTGTCATCGTCTTGTTACTGGCTTCCTGCGCAGGGCCAAAAGCTATCAGTGAAGAGCAGAAGCTGAAAAATGAACTCACCAAATGGGAAAGCTTCGACAGTGAAGGCGTGATCGAAATATCCTATCTGGGTCTGGCCATGCGCAAGATGTTCAGCCTGTCCAAAAACCGCGATCAGATTCGCTTCGACATTATCGATGGCGGTGTTATGGGAGCAGGAGCCCAGCCTTTGATGAGCTTTTACCTGGGCGATTACATCTCCTTTAAATCTCCATATCTGCCTATGTTGGAACTGCTTGACGTTTCTTCCATGATTCCATTGGATGGTATGGCCATTTTCAGCAATACCGATTCCCTGGTTGCCAGCTACGGACAGCAGATCATTAGAAACAAGCAATTGGAAATAGCTGGGATTAATCTCATTTTTAAACCGGATTACAAACTGGACAAGCTGTTCGATCCCCGAACCAAAATGGAGCTAAGACCCCTTTACAGCAGCTCCGGCAAACTGAGTGAACTGAATCTTAGAGGAGCGGACAACCTGTCTCTGAAGCTAAGCTTTGACAAGCTGGAATACGCTCAACCGCAGATTATTGCTTTGCCCAAGCCCAAGCCGAATGTGCTTGCCGACACGCTTAAGGGCATAGATAGCCTCGATCTGAAAACCTTACTGAAAGAAATGATACAATCAAAGCAGGATAACGAATGATCTCCCGCTATTCAAATCCCGAAATGACTCGCTTATGGACTGCTGAATATCGCTATGAATGCTGGCTGGAAGTGGAACTTGCCGCAGCCAGAGCCATGCATGAAAAAGGGATCATCCCAACAGAAGACTGGGAGAACATCAATTCCAGAGCGGATTTTGACGCAACCCGCATTGACGAACTGGAAGCTATTACCCGGCATGACGTGATCGCCTTTTTGACCAATGTGGCTGAATACGTGGGGCCATCTTCCAGATACATCCATTTCGGAATGACCTCATCCGACGTATTAGACACCGCCACGGCCATGCAGTTAAAGCAAAGCGGGGAACTGATCCTTAGCGAGTTGAGCCGTCTGGCAGAGATCTTGAAGCTCAAAGCCCGCCAATATAAAAGAACCCTCTGCATGGGACGTTCACATGGCATCCATGCCGAACCAACCTCATTCGGGCTTAAATTCGCCTTGTGGTTCGAAGAAACCAAGCGCAACATCGAAAGGCTGAATCAGGCTATCTCCGAGGTCAGCGTAGGCCAGTTTTCGGGAGCGGTGGGCAATTTTGCGCACTTAAGTCCTGAGATTGAAACTCTTGCCTGCAAATATCTGGATCTGACTCCGGCAAACGTTTCCACCCAGGTGATCCAGCGCGACCGCCATGCCTTTTTCCTTTCTGTATTGGCCATCCTTGCCTCCACCCTGGAAAAGATCGCATTGGAGATCAGGCATTTGCAGCGCAGTGAGGTTCGCGAAGCCGAAGAAAATTTCGCCAAAGGACAGAAGGGTTCTTCAGCCATGCCGCATAAGCGCAATCCAATCGTCAGCGAACAGCTTTGCGGTTTGGCACGGGTTTTACGTGGGAATGCCCTAAGTGCCATGGAAAACAACGCTTTGTGGCATGAGCGGGATATTTCACATTCCAGTGTGGAACGCATAATTCTACCAGATTCCTGCATCCTGGTGCATTACATGCTGGGCAAAACCTGTGACCTGATGGAAAATCTCCTGGTGTATCCTGATAACATGATGAAAAATATAGAGCTTACCCATGGCCTGGTGTTTTCTCAAGCCCTGCTTTTACAGCTAACCAACTGCGGACTTTCCAGGGAAAAGGCTTATGCCCTGGTGCAGTCTGAGGCCATGAAGAGTATCGAAACGGGGACTGATTTCCTATTCAATGTGCTAGCCAATGTAGAGATAACATCTCAGATTGGCGAAGCCGAAATCAGGGATATCTTTTCTTATGAACGCTATCTGCGCAACGTGGATTACATTTTTCAGCGTTGCGGGATAAACAATTGATGCCATAGGAGATAACATGAAACACGCTGTCATTATCCTGCTTGCCCTGATCCTGACCATACCGGTTCTCCTGCTTGCCGAAGCAGACAACGACCGCATCGAAGGGGTGTGGTTCAATGGCGAAAAAACAAGCAAAATTGAGATCTTCAGAACCAAGGACGGCAGTTTTGCCGGCAGGATCGTCTGGCTGAAAGAGCCCAATAACGAACAGGGCAAACCCAAGGTAGATTTCAAGAATCCCGAGGAAAAGCTCCAAAAACGTGCCTTGATGAACCTGGTTATCCTTACGGGCATGAAGTCCGACGGTAAATCAAAATATACCAGCGGTAAAATCTACGATCCCAAAAGCGGACAAACCTATTCCGCCAAAGCCGAACTGACCAATAACAATACTTTGGCTTTGCGTGGCTTCATTGGAGTGTCTCTGGTAGGCCGAACCGATACCTGGATCAGAACCACCAAATAGACTTCTTTTGGGGGGTATGCATTTGTCATGCCCCCTTTCTTTTGAACTTTTCGAGGAAAAATGCCCCCCCTAATCTACAGCGATCCCAATGTTCTTACCCGCATCAAACGCATGCAGTATAGAAACCAGCTTCCGCCTTTGGCTTTACTGATCCTATCCTTTTTAATAGGTTTCGTTTTTGCTTCATACAATATGCGCTATCCTTCTCTGGCTCTTTCACTTATCGCGCTTGTCTGGTATTTGTATGTGGGAAATAGCTACCGAATCCGCCAGAAAATTGCGCTTCCCGAAACGGATGAAGTATATTCACCACTTACTGGCAAGGTTCACAGCCTGAAACGCAGTTCAGACCTTTATCAGCTCAAGATCGCCAAGAGCTTTCTGGATGTGGTGGAAATCCGCTGTCCGCATGAAAGTGCCCTTTGGGATGGCGATGCCCTACGCTTTACCTATCAGGGAACCCCGCTGGTTTTCAGATTTGAGGCAAAGCACCTTAACCGCTTCGAGGAGCGGGAAATGAAACCGGGAAATGTAATCGGCATGATCTCCGGGACAGCAATATGTATCCTGAACCTGCCACAAAGTCTGGTTACCAAACTGAAGCCCGGCGACCTATGTGAAAGTGGGGTTACCTCAATTATCTAAGCAGCCTCCTTTCTCGCCACCCGTATGCCACCCCAATCCCACCCGGATGTCTCCCCTCTGCGGTTCGGGAGATTTTCGGGAAGCTATCGGCTGGAGAGTGAGTGGCACTCAACTAGAGATGAGGGAAGATACTGGATTGGTACATGAATTAAGTCTGGAGTCGGGACCACCTTAGGTGCTCATTCCTGCGACAGATCTACCTCGGGAGAGGAAGGGCATGAATCTCCTGCGGCCAAGGAGATCCCGGATCAAGTCCTGAATGAAGAAACGTAAACTGCACTCCAAAGGGAAGAATAAGGAAAATGGATTTACCCGGATTACACGGATTCACACGGATTTATAAACTCCAAAACTGAATACTACTAAAGCCACCCACGACCTCTCGACCCTTCGACTTCTCAACCTCTCGACCCCTCGACTTCTCGACCCCTTGACCCCTCGACTTCTCGACCTCTCGACCCCTCGACTTCTCGACCTCTCGACTACTTCAGCAACTGCAACATACCAAAAAAGTGGCAGATGCTTCCCCCTAGCACAAATAGATGCCAGATGCTGTGATGATAAGGCATTTTTCTGGCAACGTAGAATACCACTCCCAAGGTGTAGGCCAGTCCTCCGATCAGCATCCACATTAAAAAACTGTGCGGTGCACTGTTCAAAAGCGGACGGATGGCGATCACAATCATCCAGCCCATTAAAACGTAAACAACCACAGACAGGAACTTGAGTTTGCTCATGGCAAAAACTTTCAGATTTATCCCCACAATACTGAGTCCCCAGATGATGCCAAACAGCGTCCAGCCCCAGCCACCCCGCATGGTTCCAATGGTAACAGGCGTGTAGGTTCCGGCGATGAGCAAAAATATCGAGGAATGATCCAGAATGCGGAAAAACCGCTTCACATTGGGTTGCGGAAAGCTGTGATAAAGGGTGGAAGCCAGATAGAGGGAGATCATCGTGGCTCCGTAGATGCTGAAGGACACTACCTTCCAGGCATCGCTGCGTTTAGCTGCAAAAACCACCAGGATTACCAGAGCGGCAATCGAAAGACCCACTCCCGTTCCGTGGGTGATGGCGTTGGCAATTTCTTCTCCCAGACTTTGTTTCTGGCTTAGCGGAACACGTTCCAGGAAGCTCTGTTTCTGTTTTTTCATGCTTGTTCCAATTTCCTTTTCAGTTCATTTCTTCCGGTATAGCTCGCCAATTCTGCGTTCCAGTTTGTCGGGCACCAGGCCATGGATGCTTTCACCCCGGGAAATCCTTTCTCTGATTTGGGTAGAAGAGATGGGCGAAAGCTCGATATCCAGAATAAAAGCATCAATACCATGCAGATAGCGTTCCTGAAGCTCAAATCCCGGACGTGGTAAAATCAAAAAGCGCAGATTGCTTTGCAGCCAGTTGAAATCGAACCAGTTTGCCAATCCGGGCAGATTGTCGCTTCCAATCACAAAAACATAGTTGGTCCTGGGATTCTGCGCTTGCAGCCTTTGCATCAGATGTGCCGTATAACCGCTGCCTTCGCTGTCTGCGGCACTGATCTCAAAGGCTGGTTCGGAAGCTATGGCTTGGCTTACCAGATCAAAGCGGCTTGCGAAATCAAGGTAAATCCTGTCTTTCTTGAAGTTATGGTTATTGCAAGGTATAAAAAGCACCTTGCTGACTGGGCTTTTAATCAGTATCTGGCGGGCTATGTGCAAATGTCCCAAGTGGATGGGGTCAAAGCTCCCGCCCAAAACAGCCGTGCAGTTCTGTAGAATTTCCAAGTCCCTCAGGCCGTGTTTTGCTATATTTATTTGAATTTTGAGGCCAGCTTTCTGGTTTCCTTGGAGCCCGGATAGCGGGTTTTGAGGCTATTGTAACTTGCTGTGGCTTTTTCCAGGTTTTTTTGATGCAGATGCAATTTGGCTGAATAATACAGGGATTGCCGGTCGAGTTTGTCGGTGTTTCCCAGATTGATGATTTCGTCAAAATACATCAATGCTGCACTATAATCCTTCATTTTATAGTGGATATAGCCATTCAGGTAGGATTTTTCCAACAGCTTATACTGGCATTTGCGGATATAATCAAGCGCTTTCGAATAACGCTGATCACCCGGGTATTTTTCCATAAATTGCCGGAAAGCCTCGATGCAATTCACGGTTTCGCTTTGATCATACTGGGGTGGTAATGATTCTTCGTAAAGACACTCCCCAACGCGGAAATATGCCGAACTAACATTGTCGTGATCGGGAAAAGAGGCGATGAACTGTTCATACTTGGCTCTGGCATCGCTGAATTTATTGATGGCGAAATAGCAATCCGCCACTCGCAGATTGGCATAAGCCGTTGCTGCAGATTTACGCTCAAAGGAAATCTCGTCGTAGTATATGGCAGCCTTGGCGTATTTTCCACGGGCATAGAGGTCATCTGCTTTTTGCAGTTTGGCTTCAGTAGAAAGACTCTGTTTGTTGACGCTGCATGCATACAAGCCAAGCAGAAGTGTCAGGAAAAGAAGGAGATAGCGTCGCATTTAGCTTCCTTTAGTTAAAGTTCCAAAGTAAGAAGATCATCGAAGCGATCGCCGCACCCGCTACCAAGGGTTCAAACCAACGCATCCTGAGCTGGGGAGTTTCCTGCTCATCGGCATTGGGACGGCTGAAATCGTAATTCGAGATCTTAATGATTTTTTGCTCCGGCAGCATGATCTGACGGATTTCAAAGCTGTAAACAGGTTGCCGGACACTGCGATACGAAAAGAAATTCCGGCTAACCTTCTCTTGCCATTTCAGATTCAGGTTCACCTGCACCAAAAGCGCAGTTGCCAAACCGTAGTCAGAAGGCTTGATTCTGCTGGAACCGGAGTCCGATTCTGCCAGTTCGGCATCCGGTCCACTGAAATCAACCCTCACGTCCTCGTTGCGGGCCAAGAGTTGCGAGATCAGATGCTGGGAAAGCGAGGGAGTCCATTCTCCGCAATTCAATTCCAAAAAAACCGGTTGGCCGGTCTGAATCTCCGTCGAGATCGCCAAGGCGATTATTTCCGCTTCATGCGCTGCCTGCACTGCATTCAGCGACAGACAACCCAGGAGTAAGATCCAGACCAGTAACAGGTATCGGATCATTTATTTGGCTTGTAAAAAGGCCTTGTAACCCAGATAGGTGGAATAAAGATCAGCCTTGGAGCAGAGCTCATAAAGAGAGTGCATACCCATCAGGCCAACTCCGCAATCCAGAACTTCTGCTCCCAGATTTGCCAGAATGTAGGCAATGGTTCCGCCACCACCTTCATCAACTTTACCAAGCTCACCGGATTGCCAGAACACGTTGGCATCGTTGAAGATACGCAATACTTTGGCAATAAATTCGGCATTAGCATCGTTGCACCCATACTTACCACCGCTTCCGGTGAATTTTGAAATGCCAATGCCATGATTGAAGATAACGGCATTCTGCTTCTCATGCACACCAGGATAATTGGGATCGATGGCTGCGGTAACGTCTGCAGAAAGGATCTGGCTGTTCATGAAGGTTTTTCGCAGGTTGGCACTACTGCAGTCCTCACCATTATGAGCCAGCAAAGTGCCAATGAAATCGCGGATAAACATGCTGTGAGCGCCTGTATTACCCTGGCTTCCAACCTCTTCCTTATCGGAGAAATAGACCACCATGGTGCGTTTGGACTTGGTTGTGAGGTTATCAAGCATGGCAGTTAAAGCTGTATAGGCGCAAATGCGGTCATCCTGTCCGTAACCGCAAACCATGCTGCTGTCAAAACCGGCATCCCTGGCTTGAATTGCCGGCACTAGTTCAAGTTCGGCAGCCAGGAAGTCTGCTTCGGTAATGCCGTATATCTCATTCAAAAGCTTCAGGGCATAAGCCTTGATGGCATCTTTTTCATCGCTGTCGGGTTCCAGCCTGCCGCTGAACAAAAGGTTCATCTTGCTGGCGTCGATGGCGTCGGCAAGGTTTTTGGTGTATTGTTCTTTTCTGGCCAGATGCGGTAGCAAATCAGGAATAATGAAAACCGGTTCGTCGGCTTTTTCACCCAGGCTGACCTCAAGTTTGCTGCCATCGGCTTTGATGATAATGCCATGGAGGGATAGAGGTGTGGAAACCCATTGATATTTCTTGATTCCGCCATAATAGTGGGTTTTCATGCAGGCCATGGCGCTACTGCCGTCCTCGTAAAGGGGATTTTGTTTCAGGTCAACCCTGGGGGCATCTATATGCGCAGCAACCATATTCACACCGTTGGATACTGGTTCAGACCCGATCACAGCCATGGCGATGGTCTTGCCACGAAAGATTGTATATACTTTGTTGCTGCCTTTTTTGCCGATGGCGCTGAACTTGTTTTTCTTCAGCAGGTTCTCGGTGTAGGCTATGGTTTCACGAACGGTTTTGGCCTGATTCAGAAAGGCCTTGTATGGCTCAGCATAGGTAAATGCAGCTTTCTGCACTTCAGCCGGAGCGTCTTTCCAGAAGTTCTTGCGCTCATAGGTAAGAGCTGCTTTTTTAGAATCGGACTTTTTCATTGATTCTCCATTTATTTAATTTCGATTATCTTCAGTTGTCTTTTGCCTTGTGGGGCTTCCACGATGGCAGTTTCGCCTGGCTTTTTCTGATAGAGTGCCTTACCGATTGGGGAAACCAACGAAACAGCCTGAACACCCTCTTCGGTGATGAAATTCAACTCTTCCACTCCCACCACCTTATAGGTCTTCAACTCACCGGTATTAAGGTCTTCGGCTGTGCAATAGCAGCCAAAATAGACTCCCGCTTTGGCATGATCAGGTATCTGGGAAGGATCAACCACCTTCAGTTGCGGGGTTCTGCGACGTAGGTGATCGAGTTCGGAATCTATGGCCCTTTGTCTTTCGCGGGCAGCCTTGTATTCGGCATTTTCGCTAAGGTCGCCATGTTCACGGGCGATGGCTACAGCTTTGATCACGTCTGGACGTTCAGTTAAAAGTTCATTGATGCGCTTTTGCAGTTTTTCCATGCCTAATTTCGTAATGAACAGGTTCAAATCCAAGGTGTCAGGCTCCTTTTTTCTTCAGCAGGATTTTGTGAGCCGTGGTGGCAGCTTTTTTCAAGCGGGCGTTACCACTTTTCGTCCAAAGCTCGATGGGCGCTTCGATCTGGGGGAGATATTCTGTAACCGTGGCACAAAGCAATTCCACGATCTGCGGATCGCGGCTGATGCCAAATTCATCCCAGACTTTCAGATATTCTTCCGGACTTTGCTTGGCAATTGCTTTCAGCAGCATTATATGGCTGGGCAGACTGTCTCCCAAAGGATAAAGCCATTGATGGGAAAAATGATGTAGAATGGTGGGAATTAGATCTTCACGCTTTTTGATCAGCTTCACCAGGAGATGAAGTCCGTTCTTGCGCAACTCGGAGTTTGGGCTGCTGCTGTATTGATAAGCTTTTTCCAGATATTTTTCAGGTGTTTTACGTAAAAGGGGCAGCAGAACTCTATCCAGCAAAGCGACTATTTCGGCTGAGCTTGCCTTGTTTAACGCCTCGTCAAAGAGGGGCATGTAAACAGCCGGTTTTTTATGCAGCAGCTTGGTCATGATCTGCGAAAAAGCCTGCTTGCCATAATCGCCCTTTTTATACCACAACGCACGATAGAAGGGAATATATTCCTCATGCTTTTTGCCCAGGAGCTGAATGATGTTACCCGCTACGTGGTAGATAACTTCAGCCGGAATCTTGCCATTGACCCTTTCGGGATAAGCATTGAAGATGATCTCAAAATCGTAATCTCCTTTGGGGAGCTTTTTCTCTATATAATCAGCTGTATCCAGATTCAATCTTTCTTTCCAGTCAATGGTAAGCATCTCTCTCTCCTGTTATGTATATATTTTTTCACTAAATGCCATTAACAGAGAAAAGGCTCAAACTGTCAATAGAAAAATGGGAGAGGTGATAGTGATCAGGACTTAGGGAACAGGAAATGAAGCAGGTTCCCGGTGCAATCAATCCATACCCGGTTTCAGCCAATCTTTCTTTCATCTTTCCACCTACTTGCCAAACTTCACGCTGGTAGCTGATCTATTCCTTTGCCCATTGGAACTTTTCAAGACTGAATGACACTCGCTTCTGCTCAGTAATCAACCATATTTTCGTGCTTTACAATTACAGAAAGCACAGGCATCCATAACATATTAACCGAGATAGTAAATCAGGATGATATTAGCTCAGAAAATCACTTGACATAAATTGAGTGCTGCAACTATGCATTTGTAATAAAGTGCAATCCCATATAACACCTTACTGTTATGAAGGATAGGTTGTTTTGCCAGTGTTATGCGAGATTACGACTGGTAACTTATATCGGAACTCAAACATAGCGATGACATCAAGTCCAGCGTATATCAGTGAATATCCAGATTCTAAAAGCCCCAATATACAAAAGGCAAATGTAAAACCAAGCCAATACTTTTCAAGGAGAAAGCCATGAAAAAACAAGCTCCACTGTCTGTTTTCCTGGTTTTGATACTGGGAGTTTTCTCATCACTATCTGCTACAGTCAGCGTATTTATTCCTGCTGATTATCCCACTCTGGCAGATGCGATATACTGGCTGAACAGCCAAACGATCAACGATAATTATGTGATCAACGTAAGTGCCGGGCATACCGAAGAAGTGCAAGCTCCGATAGTACTTACTGCCACTGGTTCAGCATCATATTCGATCACCATCCAAAAGAATGGCGAAGGCGCTAATCCCGTTATTACCAGAACCGACGCGGGAACCATAACTACAAACGGTTTAGGAGGTTCGGGCGACTCCATAATCCGCATGGATGGTTCAGATTACGTCACCTGGGATGGCATTGATGTAACGGCGAATTTATCCACCATTGAATATGGCTATCTTACTCATAAACCAAGTGGAACAGATGGCTGCCAACACATCAATATCAGGAACTGCGCTGTAACCATGAATAAAGGCACCAGCGGTTATGTAACAGGCATTTACCTCAGCAATGGGGCTACTGCCACATCTTCTGCAAATGGGGTGTCAGTTACTGCCGACAGTGGCAGAAACCAATACATCACGATCAGTGGCGTTACCGTGCAAAACGTTTTTGCAGGAATCTATTGCCGTGGTTCGTCTGCATCGGGATATGCAGACAGTGACATCACCATAGGTGAAGCCGGAGCTCCCAATCTCATTCAAAACTTCGGAGGTGGCAGATCTGCACCCACATATGGTATCTTCTTTGGTTACTGTGTTAATCCCAGTGCCTCCTATAATACCATCGATAACGCCGGAGGCGGAGGAACACCACATATTTCCGGCCTTTATGGGATTTACTTCTCCACCGGTACCAGTGGAGTACTGAATGCAAACTACAATAACATCACCATGGCACAAACAGCAACGTCCTGGGGAGTAAACTACATATATAATCAATATCTATGTACCAGCGAAAGCTATGTGGGCAATACCTTCTCTGCGGGATCGATAGCATCCACGGGAAGTGTTTACCTTATCTATTCCAACAATGGCACGCTCAATAAAACCATCAGCAACAACCAGATAACAGGCACGATCAACCGCACTGGAAGTGAAGGGAATTTCTACTGCTATTTTAATCAAGGAAGCCCTGCCAGTGGGTTGGAAACAATCACCAACAATGATTTCTCCCATGTTTCCGTATCAGGCACCACCATGTTTTTTGGAATATCCTCCTATTCCAGTACCGCTCGAGAGCAGGTTATTGCCAATAACACCATTTCGAACATCATGGGGGGGGGAGATATTTATGGCATCAGATATGGCGGAGTAACGAATATTTATAACAACCAGATATTCAATCTATCTACAGGTAGGTCGATATGTGCCATGTTCCAAACCGCTGGAACGGTAAACAACTATCGAAATACCATTTACAACCTTATCAGCAGTGGATCTGACCAAATTGTTTACGGGATGTATATCGGGAATGGCACCCTGACCAATATCTACAACAACATGATCTACGGATTGCAAGCACCTGGATATCTCACGGTAAACTCTCCCGTGCTGAGAGGCATCCACATAGCTGGAGGGACAGCCAATAACATCCATTACAATACCATATATCTGAACCATCATGGTGAAAATGCGTATTTTTCTTCTATCGGTATCTACTTCTATATGGGGACGTCAAGTGATCTCCGCAATAATATCATCGTAAACAAAAGCATTGCAGGCACAAATGGATATTCTGCTGCTCTGGGCTCCAATGGTTATAATCCCTACGGCATTGGCCCAAATTCTGATAAGAACATTTATTATAGTGTGAATATCATGAATTCGATAAGTGATTTTGCCTGGTACAAAAGCCTTATCCCCGATCGAGATCAGAATTCATATTGGGAAGATGTGCCCTTTGTAAGCACTACAGGTACCATCGACCTGCATATCCAGCCGGGAGTGCCCACCCACGTGGAAGGGAACGCCATCCCCCTGGCAGGATGTGATCTCGATTATGATAATCAGGATCGTAATAACAACAGACCGGACATCGGTGCAGATGAAGGACACTTCATGGCAATTGACGCTCCTGCAGAGATAGTGATCGATGAAGATGATCTTACCCTGCTTCCAGATGGCGTAACGGTAAGTCCGGGTGGATCGTTGCCTTCTGGTTTGCTTGGAGCAGATTCCGGATTTCCGTCACTGATTTATACGATCACTGCAAATGGAATGCGGAACGTTACGATCTTCAAACCAACTGCATGGGACTCGGATTGGTTTTGCTGGATTACACAAGGAACCCAAGTGCTTGAGGGGCCTAATCCCATCCCTTCACTTACCTCCTGCTGGACATTCGAATATGTAGATTTTGATGCCAAAGGCACTGCCACAGTATTGATCAATGACAATCAAACCCTGCCTGTGGAGCTTAGCAGCTTCACGGCTACTGTTTCCTCTGAGCTTAGCGTTACTTTGCAATGGGTTTCAGAATCAGAAACAAACCATGCCGGATATAATGTCTATCGCGGTGAAAGTGAAGACCTGGACTCTGCTCTCAAGATCAATACTCAGATCATCGACAATGGTGCTGCCAATGGCACACAGATCAGCTACGTCTATTCGGATTTTGAAGCTTGTAACAATATGCAATACTACTATTGGCTGGAAAGCGTATCTCTGAGTGGTAGTTCACAATACTTTGGGCCAATTAACGTGATAGTCGGTAATCTTGACGACGAGCCGGAACTACCTGAAATTCAGCTTAACACTATGCTATTAAATGCTTTCCCCAATCCTTTCAATCCCCATACCAATCTGCGTTATTCCATCCGGGAAGCAGGAAAGGTGACGCTCGAAGTATTTAACCTGAAAGGTCAGCTGATCCGTAGCTTCAGTTGTAATCATGACTCACCCGGTTTCTATCAACTTGCCTGGGATGGCAGGGATAAGGATGGCCAGCTTGTTTCCAGCGGTATCTACATGTGTCGCATGACCAGCGGCAAGTATATTTCTACCAGGAAGATGATTCTGGCAAAGTAAGAGAGAAAAGAGAGTGATAGCTACGCAGTGAGACAGCTCTGCTGAAGTGCATAAGCATTGAGATGCAACCCCTTAGCCCTTTGGGCTTTTCACCATTTCCGGTTGTCTCAACAACCGGTTAGTCCGGCAGCTAAAGCAACCGGAAATGGTGATAACTCCCGGAGGAGATTATTGTGCGAAGAAGGCTATCACGACGGTGGTTGAAACCATCGCCTATAGTGAAAACTCTCTGAAGGGAGTTCTGATATTCGGTATCTGGATTCTGTCCGGATAACTTCTTACCTGCGAAAGGTGCTCCTGCGAAAGCAAGAAGCAGAAACTCTGTTTGCTAAAGGAGATCCCGGATCAAGTCCGGGATGAGGTATGGCAAAGCTTTAACCCCAGGACTTCTCTACCCCTCGACCTCTCGACCTCTCGACCCCAAGACTCCAACACTCCAACACTCCAACACTAATAACTGAACAGACTTCTGATATCCTCGCTGCTCAGCGATTTCAGCACATTCTGCCCGCCTTCGATCACGGTTTCAAAGAGGTCTTTTTTAGCTTCTTGCAAGGCGAGGATTTTCTCTTCCACGGTGCCTTTGGCGATCAGCCTGAAGACCTGGACTTTCTTGGTTTGGCCTATTCGGTGGGTGCGGTCGATGGCTTGATTTTCCACCATGGGATTCCACCAGGGATCGTAGAGGATGACGGTGTCGGCAGCAGTAAGGTTCAGTCCGGTTCCACCTGTTTTCAGGCTGATCAGGAAAAGCTTGATCCGCTCATCGGTTTCAAAGCGCTTGATGGGCGTAACCCGGTCTTTGGTATGTCCGTCAAGGTAGGAATAGGGCATGTCAAGCTCGTCAAAAACCCGGCGCATTATTGCCAGCATTTGCACGAACTGGCTGAAAACCAGAACCTTATGTCCGGCATTGGTAGCTTCGGTAACCAGTTCCACGAGCTGTTCCAGTTTGGAAGAAGCTGCTGTTTCAGGCAAAATGTCGCTATTGGCCAGATGGGGGTGGTTGCACAGCTGGCGGAGCTTGGTAAGTGCAGCCAGAATATGGATATAGCTTGGCATTTGATTGCCTTCCGGCAACAGCTTTTTCTGCACCATATCCAGGATTTGCAAATAGAGCTTTTCTTGCAGGGTGTTCAGCTTGCACCAGGAAACCTGTTCCTGTTTGTCAGGCAGTTCCAGCAGCACTTCTTTCTTTATCCTTCTCAGCAGAAAAGGCGCAGCCATACGCTTCAGAGAAAGCCTTGCTTCGCTTTGTCCTTCAGATGCCAAAAAATTCTGTTTAAAGCGGTTAAGGGTTCCCAGATAGCCGGGATTCAGGAAATCGAAGATAGACCATAGCTCAGTGAGGTTATTCTCCACGGGGGTTCCGGAAAGTGCCAAACGGTGCTTGCTGTTCAGCTTTTTGATGGCAGCAGTGCGTTGGGCGGAAACGTTTTTGATGTTCTGCGCCTCATCCAGCACCAGCCATTCAAACTCCATGACTTTCAGGGCGGCAATATCGCCCAGAACCATCGAATAACTCATGATAAAGAGCCGCACATTGGGATTGGCCAGAATCTCCAGCCGGGTTGCCTTGTCACCTTCCACGATGGCATAAGGAATGTTGGTGTGGAATTTCTCGATTTCCGCAGCCCAGTTATAGAGCAGGGTTTTCGGGCAAATCACCATGGAGATGTGTCCTTCGCCGGTGGAAAGGATCGCCGAAAGGGCCTGGATGGTTTTTCCCAGCCCCATTTCATCAGCCAGGATGCCATTCAAACGAAAGTGAGCAAGCATCTTGATCCAGGCAACTCCAGCTTTCTGATAGCCGCGCAGCACGGTTTGCAGATAGAGCGGTAGGGCTTCGAGACTGCCCAGGCGACGGTTTAAAAGCGAGCTAAACAGTCCTTCCAGCCATTCATCCCCCTTCATGCGGAAAGCGGGATTCTCTTCTCTCAACCTGAGATAGTAGGGCAGGTTCAGCATGCGGGCGCGGTAGATCCTGTCTGCCTTCAGTTCGCTTTGCGAGATCAAGGCATCCACTTCACTGAAGATCTGAGGATTGCTGATAAACACGATCCTGCCATCTGCAGTGTGCAGAAATTCCTCTTTGCTTTTGAAAAACCGGCGTAGTTCTTCATGCGTAAAGCTTAGATCGCGATAATGATAGCGGACTTCGTAGCTGAACCAATCGATGTCATCTTCCCTGCTGGCAACAAACTCCACCTGCAAAGGAATTTTCGCCACAAAATCCTGTTGCAGCTCCGGTTCGATCTGAATATCCCAATCCCGGTCGCTAAGTTCAAAGATCGCTTCTCTTAGTTGTTTCAGCTTGGCTTCGCCGCCAAAAACCAATTCCGCATGATCTTCCAAGCGGTTCATTTCCGGTTGGGGCAGGCGGGCAAGTAATTCGCCAAGCTGTTCAAAGAGCCCGGGAGCCAGGTGGAACCAGGCTTCGCCATTTCCAGCCGGGCTTTCATACTGGCAGCGCACCAAGGGCTTACGAAACCTGAGGACCGAAAGCGGAATTTCCCGTTCTGAGGAAAAAACCAGGCTGCCACCCACCAGAACCTGATTGCCCAGTTTTTTTACGTGCAAGCGTTTTTGGGCAGTTTCGTCAATGATCTCCGGCATGGAAATGCTGTCGTCAAAATCCAGGTATATGTCCTGCTCATGCAGTTTGGTGTGAACTATGCTGCGATAATAGACCAGATCTCGTTCGCTTAAGCTGAGCCCGCTGCCAAAAACCGCATCCACCACTTCTTTGCGGAAGGGCAGGTTTACCCGTTGAATTCGGTTGCGGAAAAACAGCCAGGTGGGCTGTCCGGCAAACCAAACCGACAGCTCGTCCACAATTACAGCCCTGAGGCTGAAATTCAGTTTTCCGGCTGGCTCAATGCGCAGGGCGAGCTGGTAGGGGGAGGGACTGAAGGACAGCTCTTCCCCACTTTCTTTGATCACGAAGCGGGGACGGCAATCCTGCATCAGAGAAAGAGAAGCGGCAAAGTCTTTTTTATAGAGCGACCAGAACATCCCTTTGGCTGAATAGGCTGCCTTGTGACGGTTCAGGAAGCTGAAAAGCTCCAATTCGCGATCCCAGAAAGCACCCAGATTAGTTTTATACTGTTCGGCTTTGCGTTCGGGAAGTCCTTCGGGAGGGTCATTGTCGGCAATCCGGCCGATCAGGACGGGATCCAGGATCCCAAACTCGTGGTGGTGAAAGCGCACCTTGTCGGTATCGGGATTATAGATTCCCTCCAGATACAGTTTAGCGCTGGCAGCAGTATCCAGCCAGGCTTCTTCAGCACTGAGGGCATCCCCGTCGCAGGTTTGCACCACTTCATGGCTGAAGATATCGGTGCTGAGATAGAGATAGGCATAGCGCAAAACAGAAAAGAAGTGGCGGCAATTGTCGTCATCGTGGCATTGGGAGCATTCATGCGAGACGATGGTTTCGCTTTCGGGATCAAAAACCACATCCAGATAATCCGAGAAATACTCCTTCTTTTCCGGCACGGGAAAGAAACGCAGCACATAGTTTCCGGCTTCATCGAGGGATTTCCAGAACCACAGATCGCCATTATCCAATGCGATCACGGCATGATTGAAATACCAGCTCGTGGATTTGTCGTGGTAGTCCTTGGCAAAAAGCCTGGCCATAGGTAGTTTTCCTTTTTACGTTAATCTGGTATTAAAGAGCAAAGCAGCAGTTTTTTGTCAATCTAAAAAGCTGTAAAAAAAGGCCAAACATTCTGAATCCTGTCATTCAGGGCTGTTTTTCCGGCTGGAACGCCTGTCTTCCTCCTTCCTCGGCTCCGCTTTTCCACGCACTATCCTCCCTTATCCCTCCCTCATTCCATACGGGTGGGTTACGGGTGGATAATGCGTGGGATCCGGGTGGGGAGAGAGGGAGGACAAACCTTGTGCCGGCAGACCATGGTGAATAAATATACTGCCAAGTGCCCCAAACCTGCCACAATATTTGCCTTGCCCAGAATTGCGAATGGAATATAATATAGCTGATGAGTCAAGGTTGTGAAGCCGAAGTTCAGGCTGAAACTCCAGTAATAAAGCTGAATTGCATGGGAGGATATTATGATATGTGCCGGAAGTGAATCACCGCAAGGGACGGGTCAGGCTATCGCAGAGGAACAATCCGCCCAAATCCTGATGCTGGATGACGAAGAGAGCCTGATCACCCTTTTTACCAGAATATGCAAGAAAAGAGGCCATTTTCTGAGTGGTGCAGCAGATGTGGAAGCTGCTTTGAAAAGCCTTGCGGAAAAGGAATTTGACGTGCTGCTCGTGGATATGAATCTGATCTGGATGAATGGGGTTCAGGCCTTGCAAATAATCCGCCAGGCTGGTTACACCACTCCCGCCATTGTCTTCAGCTGTGCCGTCAGCGCCGATGAAATTGAGGAATTGAAACCCTTGGGAGTGATCGGGATCATGGACAAAAACCTGAACAACCAGGCTCTTTTCGATCTGATCACCAATTTGCTGAAAGATAAGCAGCATCCCTGAACCGCCCGCCAAGGGCTCAGCCATCTACCCGCCCATAATTTTCCACCTCCCGGATCTACTGCAATTCCTGCAAGATGGCGATGGCTTCCTCTTTTGCGCCCAAGCCGTTTTCCGCCACCGGACCAACACAGGCCGGACAGCCATTTTCGCAGGCACAGCCTTTCACCCTGTCCAACGCTGCATATAACAAGCGGTCGTGCAGTTCGTACAGCCTGCGGCTAAGCCCGATCCCACCTGGAATATTGTCGTAGAGGCAAAGCACCGGATTTCCCATCGCCAAAGGGGATTTATCCTCGCTGAAGACTCCGAGGTTTTTGTTGTCGCACATCACAAAGAAAGGTGCCAGATTCCCAATCAGATAGGCCACCGCCGCCAACCCGGTTTGCATGTGCACCCGCTGTTCTGCCAATCTGTGACAACGGGGACACAGACTTACCAGATTGTCAGGATTATTGGCCTCAAAGGCATCTTCAAAGCGACGGAAAGGCACAATATGATGCACTTCCAGATCGCCTGAAACCCCGCAGTTACGGCATTTTTGGCCATCCCTTTCTAAAATGGCTGCACAGAGTTTGCTCCAGCCCTTACCGTAGTTATTGGCGTCGTTGTTCCACAAACCTTTGGCCCGGATGCGGTTTACCGTGTCCTCGGACAAAGATAGCCACCAGGCTTCGGTTTGCATGATGCTGGGGGGTAGATCGAGCTCTTCCTGATCGAGCACTTCCTGCGTGTAGAAACGCAGTTTTTTGAACCCTACCACTGTGCGGGTAACGGTCACCCTGCCAAAATGCTTGCGTCCACCCGGGACGTTGGCAATCTGCAGAAGGTCGTTCAGGGCGATTTCGGTATGCTGGATGGTTTGGGTAAAATAGCTTGCCTCGATCGGCTGCAACAATACTTTTTTGTCCTCCAGATCGAGTTTCTGCACAATCCAGGTTTCGCCCTGATGGAGATAGATTGCCTGGGGATGGGTCATCCATTTCACGCTGTCCGAATCCACCCAGCCCACCTGCTCGTCCTCAGCCATGATTTGAAACTGGTTTCCGGCATTGCGCAGCGATACATCCACAGCCGGATAGGCATCCTGAATGCCCGTATAGCGGTTTCCGCTGTGCTTCAGCTTGCCTTCGTCCACCAGGCTGTTCAGATGCCCCACGATGTTCTCAAAGCGCAGGAAGCCAAAGCCATCTCCGTCTTTCAGCGCCATTTCGCTGACCGCACAAAGCAATTGCTGACGCAGGATTTCGCTGTTATTAGGGTCTATTAACGCCTGCTCGGGGTTGTTGGCAAAGATATATTCAGGATGCTGGCAGATATATTGATCCAGGGGATTGGCTCCCGCCACCATGATGCACAAGCTGGTGCTGCCCTGCCTGCCCGCCCTTCCGGCTTGCTGCCTGGTTCCGCAAATGGTTCCCGGATAGCCATTTAAAAATATGGCATCCAGCCCCCCAATGTCTATGCCCAGTTCCAAGGCGTTGGTGGAAATCACCAGATTCAGCTTTTGGGAGCGCAATCCTGTTTCCACCTGACGTCGATCCGCCGCCAGATATCCGCTGCGATAGGTTTTCACCCTATCACCGTAATCACGTTCGTCCAGAAAGTAGCGATAGAGAATCTCCACACTGCGCCGGGTCTCAGAAAAGAGGATAGCCTGCAAATCCGTATCCAAAAAGCGTTTTGCTATGCCCGCAACTTCCAGGTAGGAGCTTTTTCTGATCCCCAAAGCCGGTTCGATGAGCGGTGGATTGCAGATCAGGAAATGCCTTTCTCCGTGCGGCGAACCGTCATTTTCAACCAACTCAACCGGCTCTTCGGCCAGGGCTTCCGCATGCTCTTTGGCATTGGCCAGAGTGGCGGACGTGAAGATGAATTGCGGACTAACCCCATAAACTGCAGCAATCCGCTTCAGACGACGCAGAACATTGGCCACATGCGAACCGAAAACCCCGCGATACATGTGAACTTCATCGATCACCACGTATTGCAGCCGGGAAAGAAATGCGCTCCACAGCCCGTGATTGGGTAAAATCCCCAGATGCAGCATGTCCGGATTGGAAAAGAGGATATTTGCCTGTTTCCGCAGTTTGCCTCGTAGCTCGTTGGGGGTATCGCCGTCGTAAATCCCGCTGTAGATGGCAGGTAGCTTGGGATTTTGTCTGCAAAGGGCAGAAGCCAGAGCTTGCATTTTTTGTGCCTGATCCTGTGCCAGAGCCTTGGTGGGAAAAAGCAAAAGGCTTCTGCTGCCGGGATGGGACAAGATTGAATTCAGAATGGCAGCCTGATAACACAGGCTTTTACCGCTTGCCACACCTGTGCTCAGAACTACATTTTTGCCCTGCAGAATCGAATCAAGGGCTGTTGCCTGGTGCGTATAAGGCGTTTCTATCCCCAGGCTGCCGAAAAGCCTGGTGACAGGTGGAAAAAGACTTTGGGGGAAACAAGCCCTTTCAGCTGTTTTCTCCCCTGTTACCGAAGCTGCCACAATCGTTCTGGCATAACGCAGGTCTTGCTGGAATTCTGAGATGAATTCGTCTATATTACCGGCTTGGGAATGTTTCAATCTATCCTCGAACTTACTTTTTGGCAGTTGATTTTTACACAGAGATCAGGTCAAGGAGTTTTATCACCCCCCTGATTGATAACATAGAAGCTATAAACTCTCACCCAAAGTTGCAAACAAGTCTCACTTGGACAAATGGGGATAACGCTTTATGAGGTTGGGAGATACGACAGACTAAGTTTGGACTTGGACATCGGCTGTTTTGGACGTTTCTGGACGCTTATGTATCAGTAATAATTGCAAATAGGGGTGATTCTGGACTGAACCTGGAAATCCACAAGCTCCGGTCCATAATACTGATTTAGAAAAGCCGCAACTGAAGTGGCTAAACTACAATCAGAAATACTTCAAGACCCCGATCTGAGTGCATAATCTGGACTTTATAGTCCATATTAAATGGCTGGAAAAATAGTGCGTCTATCGATGGGATAGAGTGCCGTTGTTTCTGTGAGTGAACCCATCGATAGTCCTCAAACTGCATTCTTTTATTTTTCCCCAATTCTGGCAAATCAAAGCTTCACGGCTGTTCGGCAATGCTACTAAGCTATGAAGCATGCTTTGCTCTTTGTCCCGCTACAGGAGCAGGATAGAAATTTGAATTTTCCTTTCTATGACCTGCCATGCGTACAGGACAGGTTCTTGATCTGAGGATACTGACGCAGCGGAAGCCTGTATTGTTGTTGCTGTTTAGCGCTGGGTTTGATTGGGTTGGCGACGTCCCCGTCGCCAAAGCAGGCGCAGCCTGCTGTTTCAGGCAGCTCAGCTGCCTCTGTCGAGTAGGAGCTCGACAGCCCATTGGTCGGTAGCTTTATCCCAAATTCCTACTCAGATTGCTGTAACTATCCCTCCATTTTTCCGGCCTATCTACCAAGCCTGCTGCCACAGGATTCATCAATATGTAATTCACTACATTGGCATAATCACGTTCATCACGGATGATTCTGTCGAAATGGAAATCATCCCAAAACTGACCGGTTCGATGCAGAATTCTGTTTGTCTCGTGAGCCGTATAGCTCTTGAGCAATCTAACGATGTCTGCAATGAGATAACACTCACCCTTCACATCCGGCAAAGCCTTGATCAGCAAGTGCACATGATTGCTCATCACACAATAGGCATGTAGTTCGTATTTCTTGCCTTCATAATAGTGAAATGCTCCGGTAATGAGTTTCGAAATAGCCTCATCATTCAGAGAAAAACCAGGATTACTCCATTGGGCAAGTTCGAGGTCATAATTCTGATACAATCTGAACAGCCTGGCATTTTGTGATTTAATCTGCGCCAGATCGTGCGTTTTATCCTGAGCATTTTCTGTTTGCTTTAGCTGCTGAAACAGCTTCAGGATGTGGGAAGGCAAGGTGCCAGCCAGACGCCAGGTGATGAAAACAATGGAGTCACGGAATTGGTAATGGGGACCATGACTCCAGTAGCGGATGTTTAGTTCTTCCATGTCAGTCCTTTAAAGGGGTGTAGACGTCTCGTCGCCACAGGTTATAATTGGGTTGGCGACGTCCCCGTCGCCAAAGCAGGCGCAGCCTGCTGTTTCAGGCAGCTCCGCTGCCTCTGTCGAGCAGGAGCTCGACAGCCCAATGGTCGACAGCCCAATTAAGGGGAAACCCTGACACAGCGGAAGCCTACGTTGTAGCCCGCGCTGGCCGCATAGTTGACGTTCCGATAGGAAACGGTGCAGTAGTAGGCATCGAAGTCCCAGCTACCGCCGCGGAGCACACGGCTAGACCCGCTGTTTGCTCCATGTGGATCGGTCTGGTTACCACTGGGATAGCTACCAGGGATATCCCACACCCATTCCCACACGTTACCACTCATGTCAAAAGTACTAAGTTCGTTAGCAGCTTTGGTTCCGACTGTGTGTGTAGTATTGCCAGAATTGGAGGTGTACCAGCCTACAGCGTTCTGATCATTGCTGCCGCTATAGGTGTAGTTATGGGTCTGATTACCTCCCCGGGCAGCAAACTGCCATTCCATCTCGGTGGGTAAACGGTATCCATTAGCTGTCCAGTTGCATGAGACATTAGTGTGGTTTCCATCATCTGTATTCCAGCCCCCAGGCCAGTTATCAGGATTGGTTCCATAAGTGCTGTAGCTGAAGCAGGGAGTTAGCCCTTCCTGAATACTCCGCCGGTTGCAATATTCAATGGCATTGAACCAGGAAACATTATTGACAGGGTACGTGCTGCCTACTCCATGGTTATAAGCAGGATTGGAACCCATCACGGCTTGATATCCTGCCTGGGTAAGCTCACATTTATCTATGTAAAAGCTACTGATGGTTACATCCGAGGTGCCGTTATTAAAGGTGCCTCCTTCCACAAAGACGAAGTTCTCAGGTATGGGGAAAGTACCATCATCGGCATAAACTCTGTACAGATAGCTGCCATCGAGGGTAAAACTCTCCGCTCCCGCATTCCAGACAATGTGTTTGTCAGTGCCAGATGGCAGGTCATCGCCAAAGTCGCCGCTCAGATTGGTAGGGCTGGGGATAAGCTCATAGCTAACGCCATTATTATTGCTCAGCTTCAATATGATACCGCAAAGATCGTCATTGGCATCATAGAGGTCATAATTAATATCCACTATCTTGCTGCCATCGGTGCGTTGGATAGCCGTCACATTTGTCACAAGCGGAGGCATTGGATCCGGTTGGCTAAGCGTAATCTTATCCCAATGAGAATACTTTGTGCTTCCGTCGAATTTACTTGAGAGACATAGCCTGACAAAGTTGCTGCCGGAAGGGACATCCGACGTAACCTCAGTCCATGCATTTGTATTGTTACTCAGCACTATCCAATTTGTCCATACTGTGCCTTGGTCATTCATGATGCTATAACGGCTGAAATCCCCTGTAGTATTTAAGTTGCGAGTATAATACCAAAACCTTATTTGATAGTTAATATTTGGATTAAGGGGAATAGATTGGAAGCTAAGAGTACATTCCACATTGTCCAGATCCCAGCCTGCCCAGTAGTAAGTCCCGCTATAGGCAGTAGCACCACCCATGGCTTCGGTGGTTGGTCCCCACCAGATGCGTTTGCTGTCCGGAGTGGGATTGGCAGTGTAGCTCCAGGTGTCATTGACACTGGATTCGAAGCTCTGCAGGGCAAGGGTTTCTGCAAAGAGGGAAAAACCGAATACCAGCAACAGAAATGTGAGGATTGGGGTGGGGACGTCTCGTCGCCACAGAGGCCGGAGGCCTCTATTACAGGCAGCTTCGCTGCCTCTGTCGACGAGGACGTCGACAGCCCTGTGATGAACAGCCCTGTGACCGACAGCCCTATGGTCGGCAGCCCATGAGGCTGGAACTATGCTATTCGTTTTCATTATTCACCTCCCACAGAGTAACTGTGCAGTGCGGCTTTCAGATCCGCCAGGCTCAGCTTGAGATACGGATTGGCCAGTACAGTCTGCAGAATGTTATCCACATCACCGCGGTAGTTTTTGTATGCCAAAACCTTGTAAAACATCTGAGTGCGGAATTCCGCCACATCGTGATGAGTGTAGCTGGTAGTGTAGCTGCGGCCCAGAAAGTAATAGAACTGGTCGTCCTCATAGGGAGTTTCGTTATAGAGCACGATGTAGCCATCCGGAGTCATGGGGCTGTAATAGATGTTTTGCGTTACCGGCTCCCAGCTGATCACGGCGTCCAAGCCGTTGGCAGTATTCACCGCCACACTCGCAGGTGGCATCGGGGGCACATAGGTGATGGAAAAAGGGCTGGCACTGGATTTCTGGCTGAAGTTGCCAAAGCTATCGGAGACCTTGATGCGCACCTAGGCGCTGTAGCTTTGCACAGAAGGCAGAGCCCAGGGATGGCTGCCGTCGTTCAAAGTATTCTCGATGATGCTGGTGTAATCCGTGCCGCCATTCAGGCTGTACCAGAGAAATACACCATTAGATGAGATATTGGTGTCTGACGCAGTCCAGGTGATATCATTGGTATCACCGATATACCAAGCTTCACCGCCGTTAGGGCTAAGAATAGAAAGAGACGGATCGACGGTGTCATTCACTACGGGTGCGGATGTGCCATATCCGGATAGCGCAAGCAGAGCTGTAGTGAGGCTGCACAGGATGCCAATCAGCATTGCTATTTTCATGGGTTCCTCCAATTTTGTAGTTTTGGATTATGCGATGATTTATCTACTGAACCAAAGTGTTTGGCTACAGATAACTGTCAAGATATTAATGGGTGGGGTATCATTATGTATCACAATCTATTACGCAATACACACCATTGCTGAAACGCCTAGCCCTCTTATCTCTATCATCTTTTCTATTCTGAGTTCAAGGTAGGAGACCGCTTTCACCGAAATATTTCCGAAACAGAGCCCCAAGAGATCGGTTTACATTATGTGTTTATTGCTGGTACACTTACCAGAATAGCTTTCCTTTCCGTTGCTTGCAATTTTCGCTGAGACGATTTGCAGGTTTCGGTGAGACTTTGTAGAAGCGTAGTACCAACGCTGGCTTTATATTCGATTTGCTTGACAAAGACGCCTGTCCCCGGCGTTTTACCCAAAGCAAAGGAAACATGAGAATAATTATGCAGAAAATGAAACACCAGACTGATAAACCAGCAGAAAGCGATAAACTGACCACAATGGCAAAAGCCAAAGCCACTTGCAAGACAACCCGGATGCCAGGTGTAAACGGATGATAGCCTATCATTTCCGCCTGCAAGCCACCAGGATCCACAGGATGGTATGCAGCATGGGCTTGCACCCACTGATAAACTACTTTATAATCCTGGCTTTGTTTGGAGGTGCCTCTTTCAGCCTGTTTTCACATAGAACCAAAATCCTGGTAGCCTACGTATTCATTGCCCTACAGGTGCTTAGTCTGCAAAGCAAGCCGGCTTACCACGATTTTCTGAAGCTTAATTATTCCAGGGCTGATTTTCTGAAGATACGCCTTATGGAGAATCTTCTTGCGGCCTTTCCCTTTGTCGTGATGCTGTTGATTAGTGCTAATTACTATCTTGCCCTGGGGGTTTTTCTTGCGGCCGGCTTTATGGCGATAAACACGAAGCGGCTTGTCTGGCAAATCGTGTTGCCAACTCCCTTTTACCGGCATCCCTTTGAGTTCACTGCCGGGTTTCGCCTGTCCTTTTTACTGGTACTGGGTGGTTATTACCTCACATACATCTCCATCCGCTATGCAAATTTTGGGATTGGGATTTTCGTAATCTATGCCCTGGGAGTACTGGCTGCGTTGTATCACAGTTATCCGGAAGATCAATACTATGTATGGATTTTCCATAGAACTGCCACCAGCTTCATTTTCTACAAGCTTCTAAGCGCCTGGGCCTATACTTCGCTGCTTAGTTTGCCGGTTGGGGCAGCTTTGGTCTTGGCCAATCCGGATAAACTGGGTTTGATTCTTGCAGCTTGGTGGCTTGGACTGGCGGTTTGTACGGTGGGGGTTTTGGCCAAGTATGCGGCATTTCCGCGGGAGATTAGCTTGCAAGAGGGTTTGCCATTGGGGTTTTCAATCATGTTTCCTCCCCTTTTACTGGTGCTTATCCCCTATTTCTATCTTAGTGCTCAGCGGCATCTGAAGGAGATTTTGGCATGATAACGATCACGAATTTGAGCAAAAGCTATGGCTTCACCGATGCTTTGATAGAGGTGAATCTACAGTTGGAACCCGGGAAAGTGTATGGAGTGGTAGGCCCCAATGGAGCCGGTAAAACTACACTTTTCAATTGTCTAACGGGATTGATCAGTTATTCTGGCAGCATAGTCTATGCTCAGCAAAAGCTGAGAAACTACATGGGTTTTTTACCAACTGAGCCCTATTTTTTATCGTGGATCACAGCGCGTGAGCACTTGCAGCTTATCTGTAACGCCAGAAAGATCAAGAATATAGACCTGGATAAGGCAAATATCTTCGAGCTGCCCTTAGACCGCTTTGCTTCGGCTTATTCCACCGGTATGAAAAAGAAGCTGGCCATAACGGGAATCCTGATCCAGAAGAATCAGTTCTTCATTCTTGACGAGCCCTTCAACGGTGTGGACATTCAAAGCAATCTGCTGATCTCCGAGCTGATCCTGGCTTTGAAAGCCAAGGGTAAAACCCTGATCATTTCTTCGCATATCCTGTCTTCTCTTACCGATATCTGCGATCAGTTTATCATCCTGAAAGAAGGACGCATCGTGCAACAGGCTGGACGCGATGAATTTGCCGAAATTGAAAAACAAATGAGAAAATCTGAGATTGGGAACAAACTGCAGAGATTAGATCTCTAAGGCTGGTGCTAATAAGCCGGTTAAACATTGCCATTAAAGGATTTGCCCTCTTTGTGGCAGCTCTGCCCGTGGATACGAAAGGTACCGGATGAATACTCCTGTCTCGCCTACCGCGATCATTCGGCATTTAAGTAAGCTTAGTTCCCTTCCCCGGCTTTTAGCTGCTCCAGGATCATTGCCAGGTTGGTGGCAATCTCCATTACCAGCCTGATCATCGAGCCAGCCGCAAAAAGGATCAAACCTGCGATGCCGCCTGCACATAAAACCATCATCAGAGCCCCTGGACTATCGCCATATGCTTTGGTGGTAAGCACAAAGAGAATGGCAAAAAAGATCGGGACTATCGCTGATAGTCTCAATAACAAAGACACCACTTTCAGCAAAGTATGGAATCTGGCATTGGGAGCTGTATACCGGTTATAGTCTGAAAGATTTTTCATGTTTCTCTCCTGATTAGATGAAAATGTATGGGGATCAGGTTGTGGCAACTTCCTGAAGGCAAGGATGGCAATGCGCTTCCTCAGGATACTATGTCTTTTTGCACATACTGTGAATACATCAACTTAGCTACCGCCAGATAGCTAAGTTTGAAGCGAATCACGTCCCCGGTTTTGTAGTTACCATGGTTTTGTCCCAGGTCATAAACGCTAAGGTCAGAGCTATTCCCAAAAAAAGTGATGTCTTCATCTTCCGGGATCAGGTAGTCTGCATCCACGTCCAGGATTCCAAAATCCAGCACGGCTTTGAAGCTTGATCCGCCTTCTTCCATCGGTAGGCTGCTATGCCCCACTGCTGCTTCGCTCAGTTCCCCGTCAGGAAGGCTGTCTTTGCGGTAAAGCTCTACTATTGTGGCTTCAAAGGTAAAGGCTCCGGTATTCAGATTCAGAAACTGCTGATTATTCAAGGGGGTGGTTCCCAGAAACACCGCTTCGCCGATTCGGAAATGGTTCACTCCCATCGGAACCTTATCTTTCTCCAGAAGTGGCAGGGTAATGGAACTGGCCCCCGAAACCAAATCCAGATTATGGTCAAACTTCGCCTCCAGAAGCTGTTCATACAGCACCAGTTGGATCAGCTTGTCATAAGTTGGCTTGATACCTGTCATGCACCCCAGATTAGTGCCAATTCCCACCACTTCTATGTTGCTTAGCCTGAACACACTGCGGTAAAAGGGAATCAGGCCTTCCCGTTTAATCCCTTCGCGCAATTCGCCCATTTCGATCATTACGATAATTTTGTGGATTTTATCCTGCTTAAGCGCTTCCTCATTCAGAGCTTTGATCGTGGCAATTGAAGTATTCAGCGAATAATCCGCATACTTAACGATGGCTGCCGAATTCTTAAAATTGGGAGGCTTGATAAACATCGTTCTAACCGCCGGATTGATTTCCTTGATCAATTTAAGGTTCGCC
>CAZNGW010000012.1:0-53082 GCA_964572925.1 uncultured Candidatus Cloacimonas sp.
AGGCTGACCTACTTCAAATGGCTTAATTTGGATGTTTGAAAGCGAATTGGTATAAAGAGCAGTTACATATCTTTCAATAGACCTGACTTGCATAAAAAAACCCGGAACGCTGTCCGGGTTTTCTATCTCACTTGTATTGGTTTTTGGCTTTACATGCTTTGTACTCGCTTCAAGGGTAAACCAGCGTGCAGGATGCAGAAACCTTTATCCAATAGGCTTTACCAGGCTCCATTGTGCTGAAACTGCCTCCCATGGAAGGTGTCCAGGAACCGGAAATGTTCCTTACTTCCAATACATTAGCCATAATTCCCGCCAGGGCAGTTGTAATAGCCATATTGGTATCCGGCAAATAGGAAACCAGATTCCAGCCGCTTACCAAAGCCTGGGAATTGCTTGCAGCACTTAAGAGCTGTCCCTGCACACTAAGGGCTTGAGTAGAGCTGTTGTTCACCCAATACCCCTTGGCGGTTTGCAAAGCTGGAAGAGTATTGAAATAGCTTGCCACCAAAGGTGAATAGGTTTGTGAAGTGTTTTTTAGCTGTTGCAGGTTACTGCCGAAAACGCTGGTGAAGTCATTACTTCCCAGGTCGATATTGAAACTCAGCAGATTCCAGCCTGGTTGCAGGCTAATGCTCTGATAATGTGGCAATTCTCCCATGGTTACATTCAACTGGCTTGGGGTATTGGCATTAACGGTTACATTCACGGTTTTGTCTGGATAGCCTGCCGCTGAGATGGTTAACGCATAGGTTCCAGGGCTCAGGTAACGGTAAAAATCGCCACAAGCCGGATCGGTGATCACGGTTGTATAGCTGTTATCGTGCCCTGCTATGCTGATCGTGGCTGATAGAGGATTGCCATAGGGATCGCTCACCACCCCGTGCACGCCGTAATAAGCCTGTTCCAGATAGGAAAGCATGGCATTATAGTTATAATTCCAATAGTTTGGCAAGGTTGAGGCTGTGGGCATTTTTGTGTTGGATATCTCAATTGTAACTTCCCGACAATGCGATGAATAATTCATCCAGTCCTGACGTCCACCCCCGATCACATACCAGGCTGCACCGTTGGTTATCCCGTTGCTGCTGATGCCGGTAAAATATCCTGATGGGCCATTGGCCTGCACGCTATTGGCATAAACCAGGCTCGTGCTTATCCACCAATTATTGTCTGGATGCAGGGTATAGGTATAATCCCAGGGATAATTCACCACTTCTGCACCACCATGGAAGTTGGCTGCCAATACAAAATGATGGTTATTGGCAAAATTCATCATCAGATTGGTCTCGGTTTGAATCGCTCCGGTATTCAGGCTGCCATCGGCATTTGGAAAATTGCGGTTCAGATCATAACCATTGGCGTTGTAGCGTCTGGCTCCCGAAACTGTGCTGTTTCCACCGTAATAGGTTCCGTCGGGATTGGTGTTTGGCCCTATCCAGATTTCCAGGTTATTCACCAGATTGGTAATCCTGGTGTCGCTGCCATAACCGCTGAGCAAGGTATCGATCAAACGCAGCAACAAGATATAGCCAGTTGTTTCGTCGCCATGGATGGTACCTGTATAAAGCACTTCAGGCTCGGATTCCGAGGTTGAAACATTGTCCGAGATCTTGGCAATCAGGATTTTGCGCCCACCAACAGTGGTTCCGGCATCCACGATCTGGCATAGATTGGGGTAAGCTGTGGCAAAAGCGTTCATGGTGCTTACATAGGTTTCATAGGTTGGATAGCTGTCCCAGAGCCGGGTTTGGGCTACACTGGTGCTCATGGTAGGGGTAATCAAGCTTGCCGGTGATGGCAGGAGCCGGGTTTTGTAACCCAGCTCCTGAAAGGCTTTCCATTCATCATCGTTGGCATAGGCATATACCCAATTGCCTTTTACGTTGTCGATGGACACGATGTTTCCGATCTCTCTCAGCTTGCTTTTATCCAAGAGCTCGAACTTGAAGTAATACTGATTCCACTCTTTGGCACCAAGGGCGAAAGCCAGAATCAGCAGCAGAGATATAGTGATCAGTTTTTTCATTTAGAACCTTTGGTAGGCATGGTCTGTTCTGCCACAACCTTGTAGAACATCATTGGAGCGCCAGTAGCGATGTCCCAGTATGATGCACTGGTGTTGCCAACGAACTGATAGGTTCCATAGGGTTCGCTGCAGGCATAAATCTTGTAGTTATTGGCATATTGCACGGCGTTCCAGCTAAGCCTGGCCCCCCCGGAAATGCTATTGATCACGGTGGTGGGCGTGGCGATCACGATATTCAGGGTTCCGTTCAAAGGCACTGGCTCGCTTTCGCCATATACGGTTCCTGTATTCATCGGCATGGTTTCCGGCACTGGATAGATCGTGTCCTCGCCGTATGAATAGATCTGGAAGCTGATCGTTTCTCCGCTGTTAGCCAGATTTACCAACATGGTAGTGTAGGCGGTACTGCGGTCGATCAGAACGATTTCCCCTGTTCCACGGCATTCGGAACCGCAAAAAGCAGCCACCATGTCGTTCAACTGAGCGGGTATTCCATCAATGGTAACCATGGCATAGATCGTGGCAGGATTATTCGGATAAACTGTCGGTTCCCAGTTCGGAGTATTAACCGGATTCACGGTAACCGTTACGTTATCGTAAGAAGTTATGATGCCGTCTGTTACACCAAAGGTTAGCACTTCGCTGCCAATCCAGTTCTGCTCTGCAGTTAAGGTAACTGTGCTGCCAATGATATCTGCGCTAATGTGCGTGTTTCCACTCACAGACAGAGTAAGCGGATCGCTGTCGGCATCACTGATATAGGATGCGAAGCTCTGAATCAGGCTGCTGTTTTTGTCAAAACTGAAGCTGGCCGGAAGATTGATCTGCGGAGCATGGTTGCCAGCAGCGACTTCCAAGAGGATCTGAACAGTTTCGGTTGGATGCACAGGATCGTTGCTGCTTATCGTAAGCAGGGCTTCATAGAGGCCTTCCTCCATGCCGGTGGAGGAGAAATAACCCATAATGGTCTGATGTCCTCCTGCAGCAATGGTTCCGGAAACTGGATCCACGCTGAACCATTCAACTGGGGGAATCCCTGCTGCGATATCCATCGAGCCGGTCAGGATATGCGGTTCGGATCCGTAAACGTCACCGTTGAGCTGCCAGGGCAAACTGATTGAAGATACTTGGGATGGGGCAATCGTAACGTTCACCGTGGCAACGGCTGTTTCCGCACCATGGATTAGTCCGTCGTTACTGGAGTTTACTCCGTGCCAGGTGATGGTGATTCCACTTCCTGAAGTATTATCGGGGGTTAGCTCACCTCCAGAACCACCTACGAGATTGGTGGCGCTATTCACTGTTACCGTGGATGGGAAAGTGATTATCACATCAGTCAGCCATTCTGCGTCGGTGCTGGCATTGCTAACCGTGAAAGTCCAGTTTTCGGTAGCGCCAGGGCTGAATTCACTTACATCCACAGTGAGGGTAGAGCCGGCAATGCTTTTTCCATCCTTGCTGCTAAGCGTAAGCGGGATTAGGGTTCCCCGGCTGCGAACTTCAGCCAGGCTGATATTGTAATTCAGGGCTTGATCGCCTGTATTACTTAGCGTGAAGCTGTCGCTGTAACTTTCATCCTGCACCAGACTGGCAGAAAGAACCTCTGCGTCTACATTGATAGTGGGTGGATTAAAACCGCTTCCGGTTACTGCCAGATTGAAAGTGCTCTGGGTAGCGCTGTTGCTGGTAATAACCACATTTCCGTTGTAGGTGGTGGCGGAAGTGGGAGCAAAGCTAAGGACATAGGTTTTGCTCTGACCAGCACTTAAGGAGAAACTAAGGGTGTTGCGGGTTTCCCTTGTTAGTTCGGTAACGGAGTAGCGAGTGGGAGTGGTAATACTGCCTGTCAGGGTTCCGCCACCTGTATTGGTGAGCGTGAAGTTCTGAGTGGAAACCGTTCCGACCGCAACCGAACCGAAGGTTATCGTTGAGGGATTCACGGAAATCTGAGGATTGGCAGTAACCCCTGAAAAAGCAAGTTTCAGATTGGGACGGTAAGTGCTGGTTGATCCGCCAGTGAACAGGCTGGTTTGATCCACAGTATCGCTACGGCCATATCTGTATCCGCTGGTGACAGTGGTGTATTGAACCGTACCAGTGCTGGCGTAACTGCCTATCAACCCGAAAGCCGTGTCGATCAAGAGGTTATCAGTTCCGTTCCAAAGGAAGGGAGTACTCAGGGTAAGCATATTGTATCCAGTAGCCGTAGGCAGATAACTGGCATTGGTATACACAGTAGTCAGGCTGGAATTGTCCACCCAGGAAGCTACGTTGGTCGCAGTAGTGTGTTTCATGCGAACAACGAAGTTGGGCATGGTCTTGGTAGGCAAAGCTACGATGTTGAAGCCTATCTGGTTAATATTCACAGGCCCAACAATGCCTGCTGCGTTCAATTCTGCCGCTGTATAAACAGCCTGACCATGCAGGCTTTGATACCATACATTGATAGGTGAGGCTTCGGAAGTTCCTGTAGCGCTGGTTCCGGTTCCGATGATCGCTTCAGTAGCGACGATGCTGGTCGGGGTGGCATTAACTGTAGAGGTGGGGTCAGATTCACCGCCACTATATACAGCCTTCAGATAATAGCCATAGGTGGTTTCGTTTACCACAGCGTTATCGGTATAGCTCAGCCCGGTTACAGTGGTAAGCAAGCTGCTGTTTCTGAATATCTTGTATCCGGTTGGGGTTCCAGAACTGGGGGCTTGCCAGGCAAGATTCACAAAGCCGTTGCCGGGAATGGCGGTCAGACTGCGAGGTGGATTGAAAGGGCTGGGAGCCGTCGAGGCGGGGAAGATGATGTTGTCGATCCAGGCGCAATCAGAGCCTCCATCCACACTTCCATCCTTCATATATTCCCATTTCAGGGTTCTGGGTCCGGCTGCCAGGGTATAGGTAGCCTGCGTCCAATCAACGGTTCCTGACCAGGTGTTTTGCACGGTTCCGTCAATATAGAATTTCAGATAGTCATATCCTGATTCTGAGGAAACTTTATACCAGAAGCTTAAACTGCCGCCTGAGGACAAAATGCGAACGGTTTCCATTGTGGTGCTACCGCTGGCGGTAATGGTTCCGCTTTTTGCTGCATAGGTTCCTGCGTAAGCACCGGTATTAACTACCGTCCAGGGAATTGTGCTCAAAGTCCAGGGGAAGGCATTGAAGTTTCCGGTCTCAAAATCTTCCAGGATTATTCCAACCGTTGTATTCTCGGTTTTATTTGCAGTATAGGCTCCTGAAGTGGCGGCAAAGACCAGGTTGGCCACGGTGCCGATCGATACTGAGCTGGCAGCGCTGAGTGAAAAACTGAGGTTGCTGCTGCCAGAGGCTGCGATGGCTGCGAAGTTAACGGTTCCAGTGATTACCGTGATGCCGGTAGTGGAGCAGTTCAGGGTGGCTGAGCCGGTGGGAGAGGTGGCTGCACCGTTATTTTGCAGGGGCAGGGTAACAATTACCGTTTCACCAGGGTCAAGACGGCCATTATTATTTCCCGTGGGATCGCTGATCGTCATATTTCCAAACGTCAGAGAAGGAGCATTGAACACCTTGGTGAAGTTATGCGTCCAGGTGCTGGTCCCGCTTACCATTGTGATGGTGAAATCTGCAGTAAGGCCATTGACGATGTTATTGGCCACGCTGAAGCTGAAGGCATTGCTTACCGAAAGGGTTCCGCTTGCAGCGATGGCAGCCAGGCTTTCGGTGCCATCGGTGATGCTGATGCCGGCAGTGGAGCAGGTAAGCGTGGCTGTGGCAGCTCCGGAAGCTACGGAGCCGACATTATGAAAAGTGGGGCTGAAGCGTCCAGTTTCATTGTATTCAGCCACGTTATTGTTACTGTCGCTATAGGTTACGCTATCTACAGACAGGTAGGCACCGCTATTGGGAGCGATGGTGATGCTTTCGATACGGGTGATCTTGTTTTGAGCGGTGATCACCAAAGTGGCGGTTCCAACGGTCGAGAAAGCCGTGATAGGCAGGGTTAGCGAACCGCCGGCAGGCACGAGGTCGGTTCCATAGATAGTGCCATTCATGCTTAGCGCTACTCTGGAATAGGGAGTGGCGGTAACCGTGATGCTGGTCTGCCCAATCAGAATGGTGGGTGGGAACGTTGCCGTATTCACTGTGGGGACACCCATGTAAGGCATGGTTGAGGGGTCGCCCATGATGGAATAGATTTCCCAATAATAGGGTTTTCGGGTGCTGGTGCTTTGTTCCACAGCGCTATTACCCATCACATTTATTTCACCGACAGTGGTTGCCCAGTTGGTAAAGGTTTCGCCGTGGGTGTGGAATAATGCGTCATAAGCGCCCAGAGTGGTGGAGCTATAGGGATGGGCAGCAGCCTGGATGGGGGTTTTATAGCCGATTCCCCACCAATAATCTTCATCCCAATAGGAATTGTTGGTTGCTCCAATATAGGCCACAGCTCCGGCATTGGCTTTGCGGATCAGGGCTTCGCCAAAACAGGGGCTGGAATAGCCGAATGAATTGGTAACACAGCAGTTACCCACCATCAGTCCGTATTTGCTGGTATTCGTCATGGCATTGGCATCGGAAACCGAGAAAGCCGGACTATACCAGCCGGTTTCACTACCATGAGCGGTATAATTCATATAGCCCCGTCCAGCGTTGGCATTGGCCAGAATGGCGGAAGCGCTGCTTTCTGAAGCGGGATATAGGTAGGTGTTGGAAGTAAGCCCATTGGTGCTGTTGAAGTAGTGGGTGGTGCCATAGTTTATCTGTCCGTTGCCATAGGTGGGGGCATAGGATGCATCTGCACCGGCGATCATAACCACATTTCCCAGGTAACTAAGGTCGGGCATCTGGGTTTTTTGGAAAGTAATGGATTTATTGATGATGTTTGTAAGTTCGGTGGCGGAAGAAACCGAAAAACGGCCATAATATATTTCCGGTAGATAATCCGTTCCATTCAGACGGACATAGGTAAGGTCTGTAACGTGGCTTCCGGAAGCGCCGGTATTGGCGATAATATTGTCTCCGCTGGTAGAAGTATCACCTACGATTAACAGATAGGTGGGAGCGGGATCCTGGGTGGTGGCAGAACTCCAGACGCTTGTCATGTAGGTAATTATGGCAGAAGTTGTATTGGCAACGGTTCCACCCGATCCCACCGTGGTTAGGACAACTTTGTAGCCCTGTTGTTTTTTCCAATCGATATAGCTTTGCATGGTGGAAGTGTAGTTTGGAGGGCAAAGAATGAGAATTTTACTCGGATAGCGGTTTACGTTCAGGCGACTGCTTTCCCGCCAGTTAAAGAAAGTCTTTTGATAAAGCTGATCAAACTCGTAGGAGCCGGTTTTATCCATCAAAGCCTGGGCTGCAGCCAGGTCGGGATTTACGAATTTTACTTTGATGCAGGCATCACTGAGCAGTTGTAGTTCGCCCGTTACTGGATTGTATTTAAGGGGTTCATAATCAAACCGGTAAACCCGGACGGCACGCATCATGCCAATCTCTTCCAGGTGGAAAAGTTCTCCGCCGGAAAAGGCATTGCGATTGTAAACTTCACTTTTTACCTCAAAAGGCACAAGCTCGGGATTTGCACTCTTGGAAACGGAATACTGAGCGGGAATCAGCGGATTCTTGAGCTGCGCATCGGTTTTATTGAGGGTTAACTGATTGCGGGAAAGCACTTCAAACTCCACATCTGCCCCCACCGGAACGGCAATCAACTTACTGTAAACGGGGAGTTTGGGCTCGCCAATGCGGTTTGAATATCCAAAACCTTCTATGCTCAATTGATCATATACTCCATTGCGGGTGTTAACCTCTTCCACACTGAAGTCCTGGAGATTGAACTGTAATTCGAAACCATAATCGGTATTGTTCAAAAGCTGAACCTTATTACCGCTGGAAGAAAAAGTGGTTTTGCGCTCTGGGGAGGCAAAAGCCAGACTTGCCATGGACAATATCACCAGTAGCAATATTGCCAAGCGACTGATCTTGCGTAACATACGTTCTCCTATATATACTATTGTCAGTGATTTCCTCTTTATGCAACTTGCGTTCCCTGTCCAGCAAAAAATGCCTGGTAATCAATAGAAGAAAAGACTTGGGTTGATTTTTCTCAGGTTTCAGGCAAGGAAACCTGTTGCTTCGTCCTTCTTCCCAGCCCGAAAGCCACCGGATATCCACCCGGATTCCTCCCCTATCGGATTAGGGTGGGATTCGGGAGGCAGGTGAGGGGAATTCGGGTGGCGAGGAAGGAAGGTATAAAAAAGCCGTCTCCCGGAACTGGAAGACGGCGATATAGGAAATAAACAGACTTGTGAATAAGCCTATTTATGTTTATGACGATTCTTGCGCAGACGTTTCTTCCGCTTGTGAGTTGCGATTTTATGACGTTTTTTCTTCTTTCCGCACGGCATAGTTTCTGCCCTACTTCTTGGTCTTTACGTCAACAACATTACCTTTGAATTCACGTGAGAATTTGAAGGTGGGGACGGTTCTTTCGGGGACGGGAACTTTCTCGTCGGTTTTGGGGTTGCGACCAACGCGGGGTTTGCGGGTTTTCAGCTTAAAAGTGCCAAAGCCACGGATTTCAATGTGATTTCCTTGTCCCAGGCTGTCTTTGATGGATTGCAGAAGGGCGTCAACTACTACGGCTACGTCTTTGCGGATAATTCCGGTGTTCTCCGAAATGATCTTCACTAAATCGGCTTTCGTCATTTTGTTTCTCCTTAAATTAGTCTTTATTATTCTGCTTCGTCAGTATAGGTCAGACAATAAGATACTCAGAAATAAAACCTTAGGATTTATGTCAAGAGAAAAAACTGAAGCCCGGACGAAATAGCTGAAAAACCTTTTTGCAGTAAGGCCTTTTGCGGTTTGAGCTTAGCCTTGTAATTAACTGAAATTGGAGATTATCGACAGCATTTTGGAAAATGCCGAATCCCCGGATTTGGATTCCCCTATCCTGATCACGGGTATGAAGTACTCACTTGTAGCTTTCGCGACAAATGGACTGAGATTTCCCTTTCGCATTCCCGGCTCTGTGATCTCTCCATTCCCCAAGCAATATGCAGCAACGCTAAACAGCCAGGTAAATAATGAATATCGTGAGTAATGCTAATTATTCTTGACAGAATTAGCAAGACACAAAAAAATGATTCCGGGTGATGAGCAACAGAATGTCCGTTGCCCCTCAAACAAAGGAGGAGAATATGAAAACAGCAGGTATCGACAAAGTGCATGAAGCTGGCAGCTTGAAAATTTCCGGTAGACAGGTGATCCTCTGCTATCGGGGTAAAATCCATAGTTTCAAAAATAGCAAAGGGATGAAGTATCTGGCAATTTTACTGTCGCATCAGGATCTGCCGGTTCCCTGGCAGCAGCTTGAACAACTGGATAATGGTTACTCCGCATATCAGGCAGGCTGGACGGATAATAGCGAGCCTGAAGTCCGCGCTCTCAGTCCTGCCTGCGAACTTCCCCCCTATCACCTTGCCGACCAGCAGACCCTTAAAGAGGTTAAACAACGGATGAATCAGATTATTGCCGAGTTGGCTGAAGCTGATTCCTGGAACGACTATTCCCGTAAGGACGATCTTTTGGAAGAACAGGAAAAACTGCTGTCCTACCTGAAGGAAGTTTATCTGCCAAATGGCCGCAAACGCTTTTTCCCCAACGAATTTACCTTGCAGCGTAAAAGAATTCTGAAGGCCCTAAGGCGCGCCCTCTCCGAAATCGAAGCGGTAGAGCCCAAGCTGGCTTACGAACTGAAGGCATCTCTGCATCTTGAAGAGCTTTGGATATATCGCCCCCGCGGTAATCCTGTGCTGATAAGCGGATATTGAACTTGTCTCAGATTTGAAAAGAGTTATTATGTTTTAGGGAACTTGCTTTGTGTGATGCGGTGCAAGCCGTTTGCGTTAAAGCCGGAACCCAGGTGAAACTTGACAAGGGATAAGAGAAGGAGACAGCCATGGAGGCCTTCACGTTTTATAATCCTACCCGGATAATGTTTGGGGTGGGAACGATCAGAAATATCGGCAGGGAACTTAAAGAAGCAGGGATTGATAACTGCTTGCTGGTGGCAGGGAGTGGCTCCATAAAACAAAATGGGGTCTATGGTCAGATCCTGGAAGCACTGAAACAACTGGATATCAACCTTACTGAAGCTTGGGGCGTGCAAGCCAATCCAACTTTGGACAAAGTGAAAGAAATAATCAGCATTGCTAAAGAAAATAAGGTTCAGGCAATTCTGGCGGTTGGGGGTGGCAGTGTGATCGATACGGCAAAAACAGTTGCCGCCGGGATATACCATGACGATCCTTGGATGCTGTTTTCCGGTAAGGCCACTGTGCAGAAAGCGCTACCCCTTTATACGATCCTTACCCTCTCTGCAACAGGTAGCGAAATGAACGGCAATGCAGTGATAACCAACACTCAAACCCGTCAAAAGTGGGCTTTTGCCTCCCTCCATGTTTATCCGCGGCTGAGTATCATCGATCCGGCCGTGCAATGCAGCCTGCCCTTCAAACAAACTGCCAATGGCGCTATTGACGCTACCGCTCACATTCTTGAATACTACTTTGCGGATGATAAAGCCATCAGCACCCTGGCCGTCAATGATGCCCTGCTGAAAACCATTATTGAGATGACCGACCGTCTGAAACTGAATCCCTCAGACCTTTTGGCACGAGGGAACCTGGCTTGGTGTGCCACTCTTGCCCTGAATGGGATTTCCGGTATCGGTCTGAAAGGTGGGGATTGGGCTTGCCATCAGATAGAACACGCTTTCTCCGCTTTGCATCCGGACATTGCTCATGGTGAAGGCCTGGGAGTGGTTTTTCCGGCCTGGATTGAATATATGAGCGAAAAAGATCCTTCCCGCTTCCTGCGTTGGGCAAAGAATGTGTGGGGAGAAGAAAATGTTTCCCGCGGAGTGCATCGCTTCCGTGATAAACTGGAAGCCTGGGGTATGGCCACTTCATTAAGGGATTTGGGAATCCGCGAAAACGAACTTCCCGAAATCTTGAAACTCATTATGCAAAGTCCCCGCATCGGAGCAGTAAGCAAGTTTAGCGCAGCTGATGTAGAATCACTGCTTATGCTGGCCTATTAGCTGAGTAAGGAATTAAAAACCAGGCAGGAGTCATTTTCGTCGCAAAGCATGTCTTTAGCAGACATGTTGGGAAGTAGAAATTGCCAACAGACAAGGCTTTGGTTCCTCCTTTCCACCGGCACTTCAAACCCCGGACCACAAGCCTTGAAAACTCCCATGACTCCAATTAATCTACACTTTCCGCTTGACACAATGAACCCTTTTGCAGCGGTGTAATATAATGGACGATAATTAAAGGAAAGTGACTACAATGAGAGAAAAACCTGTTCTCAAGAGCGATAAAAACCGGACTGAATCCTTGCCCTACACGATCACCCCTTTGCCTGCAGAGCGTAAATTCCGCAAACGTAAACCCTTCGTTCAGGATTGGGTGGAAGCGATTCTTTTTGCCTTTGTGGTGGCGATGATTATTCGCAACTACACCTTCGAAAACTTCCTGATTCCATCGTCATCAATGGAAAAAACCCTGTTGGTGGGCGATTATCTGGTTGCCAACAAGCTGAAGTATTATTTCACCGATCCCAAACAGGGAGATATCGTTACTTTCCGATATCCCAAGATCGAGGAAGGCACGCCAGAGCATGAGAACAGCAAAGGTGATTTCATCAAGATCTTTCCGCCTATTTTTATCAACAAAGCCCATGCTTTCGGCAAATATCCCTTAACTGCATTCCACATCTGCTATTATTCCAGAAAAAACGTGGTGAAACGGGTTATTGGCATGCCCGGAGACACAGTCGAGATCAAGAATAAAATCGTTTACGTGAACGGCAAAGAATATAACAAAGGCTTTGAAAACTATGGAGTTGCCATACCCAGTCCACCTGCTTCTCCCAGGGTTGTTGAGGATTTCACATATCCGGAAAACCAGTTTGATTATGTTTCCATGAATCCCTGGTATGAACCCTACAGAGTAAAGCCGGAAGGGGATTCCACCGCTGTGCGTAAGGTTTTCAACCGCGATTGGTTTGGCCCGATTAAGGTTCCGGCAGATTGCTATTTTGTAATGGGTGACAATCGGGACGTAAGCGAGGATAGCCGTTATTGGGGATTTCTGGAACGCAGATTCATCACTGGCACGCCCTGGCTGATCTTTTTCAGTAAAGGGATTGAATTCAATAAGCTTTACGACGATCCCCACGTCAGATGGAACAGGATTTTCCACCATCCCCACTAAGCCTTTACGTTCATATTCCGTTTTGTCTTTCCCGCTGCGGATATTGCAGTTTTTTCTCGCTGCCTTATTCGAAAGCTGCCCTGCAGGAATATCTGGCTTGGCTGAACAAGGAAAAGTATCTCTATCCTGAACTGCTAAGCCGAAGCCTAAAAAGCATCTATGTGGGTGGGGGAACTCCCTCGCTGATCCCAGCAGAGCAGATAATAGAGCTGCTTGCAGGTCTCAAATATACTCCCGAGGCTGAGATCACTCTGGAAGTAAATCCCCTGCAGTTGACCCAGGCTTTTTTGTCTGCGCTACAACAAACTCCCGTAAACCGGCTTTCCATAGGCCTGCAAAGCATGGATGACGAGCAATTGAGTTGGTTGGGACGCCGCCATAAATCAGCTGAGTTGCCGGAAAAGATCAAGCTCTGCAGAGACTATGGATTTCAAAATCTATCTCTGGACTTTATTTATGGCTTGCCTGGAAATATTGGTTCCCTAACAGTTCAAGATAACCTAAAAGCCATTCTGGATCTGCAACCAAGCCATATTTCATGCTACTTGCTGTCGTTGGAAGAAGATTGTGCGTTATGGAGCCAAAGCCCTTCCCTGCCTGACGATGAAGAACTGGTCAAACAATACGCAACCATTTGTCATATCCTTTCCCAAGCAGCGTTTGGGCATTACGAGATCTCCAATTTTGCCAGGCCGGGCTATGAATCCAGGCACAATCTTGGATACTGGAATGGGAATGATTACCTCGCTTTGGGTGCTTCCGGAGCTGGCTGGATAAGGCCGATCCGCTATCAGAATTCTGCTGATTTAGCACAGTATTATCAAAATGTCCAGAGCGCTGTCCGGTTTCCCAATGCTGAAAAATGCAGTCAACAGCAGGAACAGAATGATTGGCTGATGATGGGGTTAAGGCTTACCAATGGCATCAGTCTGGCAGAATTTAAAGCCAGGTTTGGGGTAGAGTTGGAAAGCCTGTATCAGAAGAAGCTGAACAAACTCATGGGAATCGGGATGCTTTGCCTGAATGACAGCCGTTTGGCGTTAACTGAGCAGGCTTACTTCGTGTCCACCAGCGTAATCGGAGAACTGCTTTCATGAAGCTTATGGAATTGCAGCATATTGTTGCCAGGCAGATCAAAGGAACTGAATTTGAGCAGAATACATACTTTGCAGGTGGTTGTGTTCGGGATTGGCTGATCGATCACGAAACAGAGCTGAAAGAAGCCGACCTTTGCGTTGAAATGAAGCAAGGGGGCATCCTGTTGGCTGAGAAGCTATACAAAGAGCTGAAGGGCAATTCTTTTGTGCTGCATCCTTCTTTCGGAACTGCCGGGTTCAGTTTTCAGGATATAAACCTTGAATTTGTGGCAACCCGCAAGGAAGTTTACAGGCAGGATAGCAGGTTTCCCAAGGTTAGTTATGGGTCTCTTCTGGATGACGTTCTGCGCAGGGATTTTACCATCAATTCGCTACTTATGCGGGTAGGCAAATCAGAAGTAATTGATCTTAGCGGACAGGGGATTGCTGACCTGAAAGCAGGATTAATCCGCTGTTTGGGTGATCCTGCTACAAAGTATGTAGAAGACCCTTTGCGGCTTGTTCGGGCTTTGCGCTTTTCGTTAAAACTCGGATTCACTTTGGAACAGGAAACACGGCGAGCTTGGGAAGAAAACGGATTTCTGGTAAACAAGCTATCGCAGAGGGCTATCAATGCCGAGCTTGCCAAGCTGGAACCTGGGATGCGGGATAAACTACATGAAATTCTGAATAGTTACACGGATTGAACGGATAGACACGGAAAAAGAATAGGAACACGGATTTTTTACTTCAACACAGAGAAGCTGAGGGATTGTTCGCAGGGGCGATTGGCGGATCGCCCGATCTTTATTCCCAACACAGAGAAAAGAGCCAAACAGAGGAAAGCAAAGACCTTTTTTATCAAAGAGTAAAAGAGGAAATCCATTTTACCACTTCGCCATTTCGCCACTTCGCCATGTGGCTACTTCGCCATTTTGCTATCTCACTCCATCACTCCAGTACTCCAGCACCCATGCACTCCATCACTAAATAATTCTTGACTTCGCTGTCAAGCCCTAAAATCCTGACAAAGGGAGGTATATTATGAATGATGATATACTAAATGGTCGCGAGATCCCTGCGGAAGAGCAGGAGCAACTGAAAGAAAAGTTCGTGGAAGTGGATGCCGAAAAGCTGAAATTCTACGAAGATCTGCGCAAGAAAGCCAAAGACTGGACAAACCACAAGGGTGGATCCTGGGGCGGGAAGCTGGGGGAATACCTGTTTTTGCTGCCGGATTTCTTCATTTTGGTGGCGCGTCTGGCTTTGGACAAGCGGGTTCCATCCAAGCAGAAACTAATGGCTGGTGGGATTCTGGCTTATCTTATCATGCCGATCGACCTGATTCCCGATTTCATTCCGGTGATCGGACATGTGGACGATCTGGTTCTGGTTGTTTTGGGACTGAACATGATCCTGAACGACATTGATCCCAAGGTGCTCTCCGACAATTGGAGCGGGGAAGGGGAAGTGCTGGAACAAATGAAAAAGGTAACTGCAACTGCGGAACGTTTCCTGGACAAAAACCTGTTACAGCGCATCAAAGGCTGGTTGAAGCATAAGATATGATAACCGATTTACTGATCGCTTCCAATAATCCGGATAAAATCTCCGAACTAAAGGCATTGTTGGCCAGTTTACCCTTAAAACTGCATGGCCTGAGGGATTTTCCTCAGCTAACCGCAATCGAGGAAGATCAGGACACAATTGCCGGAAACGCCATGAAAAAAGCGCTGGAAGCAGCTCAGGGAAGCGGACTTATTTGCCTGGCCGATGATACGGGACTTTTCATAAATGCCCTGAATAATGCGCCGGGAGTTTATGCCGCCAGGTTTGCCGGTGAGAATTGCAGCTATGCCGACAACCGGAAAAAAGTTCTGGAACTCATGCAGGGAATCGATGACCGCAAAGCAGAATTCCGCACCGCCGTGGCTTTGGCTTCGCTAGAAGGAATCATCACCGTGGTGGAAGGTAAGATGGAAGGCGTGATCACCCACGAGGAAAGAGGAAACAGCGGCTTTGGCTACGACAGCATTTTTGCCGTGAAAGGCATCACCTATGCCGAAATGGATGAAGCTGCAAAAAATGGTTGTTCCCACCGTGCCGAAGCGATAAAAGCCATTTTGCCGGTGCTGTCTGGATTGGTGAATAGTTACACGGATTTTGAATAGTTACACGGATTTTACGGATTGAACGGATCAACACGGATAAAAAATAGGAACACGGATTTACACGGATTACGCAGATTGACACGGATTTTTGAAATTCTGTTAATATGAGAGCTAAACGATGAGAATTGAACAGATAAAGCTGGAATGCATAATGGAAGAACGGATGCTTTTCAAGTTTTATCCGTGTAAATCCGTGTAATCCGTGCAGATCCGAGTTCCTAATATATAATCAAGGAGAAAAAGATGATAAAAGCACAGATATTTCGTCAGTATGACATCAGAGGCATCGTGGGCGAAGAGCTTAACGAGGAGACATATTATCTGATCGGCAAAGGCTTTGGCACATATTTACATGCAAAGGGCTTGAAGACCCTGGTGATCGGTGGTGATGCCAGACACAGTAGCCGTGGCTTTATGGATGAATTCATCAAAGGCGCTCTGGAAACGGGCTGCATGGTATATGATATCGGCATTGTAGCCACGCCGGTTCTCTATTTTGCCATTTGGCGTCTGCAAACAGATGGGGGCGCCATGGTTACCGCCAGCCACAATCCCTCCCAATACAATGGTTGCAAGCTGAATCTGGGATTGGGCAGCGTATATGCCGATGAGCTACAAAAGGTGCTGGGTATAATCCAGAAGGGCGATTTCGCTTCCGGCCAGGGAGAGAAGCTGATTTACAGCACCATGGACAGCGAATATACAGACTACGTAACCCAGGGCATCAAGCTGCAAAGACCTGTAAGGGTTATCGTGGATGGCGGCAATGGCATGGGCGGACCTTATCTGCCTGAAATCTTGCGCAGGCTGGGTTGCGAAGTAATCGAAATGTATTGCGAGCCAGACGGAGATTTTCCCAATCACCATCCTGACCCAACCGTGGAAAAGAACATGGTGGATCTTTCCAGAGCGGTGGTGGAAGCCGAGTATGAACTGGGAATAGGCCTGGATGGCGATTCCGACCGCATCGGAGTGGTTGACGAGAAGGGTAAGATGCTGTTTGGAGATCAGATCCTGAATATCCTGGCCAGGGATTATCTACAAGCCAATCCCGGTCAGAAAGTGATCGCCGACGTGAAATGCAGCATGAACCTTTTTAACGATATCAAAGCCCGGGGTGGGCAGCCGATCATGTATAAAACCGGCCATGCCAACATAAAGATGTTCATGAAAGAGGCGGGCGTGAAATTTGCCGGAGAGATGAGTGGGCACGTATTTTTGGCGGATCGCTGGCTTGGCTTCGACGACGCCATCTATGTTAGCTGCCGTTTCATCGAGATCGTATCCAAAACAGATCTTCCGGTAAGCAAGTTTCTGGCTGATCAACCCAAGCTTTTCAATACTCCCGAGTTGCATACAAGCTGTGCCGATGAGCGCAAATTTGAGGTTGTGGCAAAGGTCTGCGAGGAATTTAAGACAGAAGGTTATGACGTTAACGACATTGACGGCGCCCGGATCACCTTTGCAGATGGCTGGGGTTTGATCAGGGCTTCCAATACCACGCCGGTTCTGGTAACTCGTTACGAAGCTCTGACTGCAGAACGGATGAACGAGATTAAAGCCTTGGTGGAAGGGAAGATAAATAAGTATCTATAAGCTATTTTGATAGGAATGCCTGCGCCAGGAATGCCTGCGTCTCGCAGGCAAGGTTTAGCCGGTCTCAGACCGGCTTTTTTTGATTCCGGTCAGAGACCGGAATACCTTTCCTGCCAGAGGCAGGATTTCCAAGCGGTCAGAGACCGGAATACCTTTCCTGCCAGAGGCAGGATTTCCAATCGGTAGACCGGAACACCTTTCCTGCCAGAGGCATGAATTCCGAGCCGTCTATTGTGGTATCTGTCTCCAAATAAAAGAGCATTAAGCGTGCATTAAGGGTGTGACCCTTATTTCACGCTTATTGCTCCCGAAATGCTAAAGAAAGCCTTACCTGATCAGAGCCAGTTTACCTCGTTTGGTGTTACCCTTATCATCGGTCACCACATAGAAATATATTCCACTGGCACAGTCCTTTCCAGAATTGCTTTTACCGTTCCACTCAAACCGGGAGAAAGGATTTTCCGTCAACTTAGCCACCAGCATCCCTGCCGAGTCATAGATCCGGCAGTTCGTAGTTCCGGCCGGCATGCTGTCCTCCGGCAGGTTGACAATCTGAACGCTTCCATGAACACTTGGTTTAAAGGGATTGGGAAAGGCTTTTACTGTCTTCAGGGCTGTCTCGGGTTTTACGGTGCGACCGATCTTCAGAGTATTTAGTCCATCCGGAGTCCCAATCAGTAAATCTCCCTGGACAGGATCATAGCCAAGCGTAGTGATGTAGCTGCTCAAAAGGGGCTGCTGGGGTTTATAGTAGTTCGTAAACCTCTCGGTTTCAGGGTTATACATGGTAAGGCCATTTTCCATGCTCCCGATCCAGATGCGATTGAAGGGATCCAGCAGGATGGAGGTAGGCGTGGTACGCACTGAACCGAACAACCGCTCCTCATTCTCATAGTAAAGCGTTTCATTTTCCCATTGAAAGGTTGCAGTATTAAAGATGAAACGCTTGATCATGGTGTCGTAGCGATACCACTTGCTTTCATTCCACATAAACAGACCGGTGCTTGCGGCAATCCAGTGTTGCCTTCCTTCATAAGGGGTGTCAATGCTAACTACTCCGTAAACAATGCAGTTACTCAAATCAGGCGGAGCAGGAATCAACCAATGGCTCCCCCCATTCACCGGAAGGGAATTATGGTTCCAGATGATCAGACCACGGTCGTTATTGGTGCCGAAGAAGTATTTGTCTCCGTTGTAAAATGCATACAAGCCCCGTTGATAAACGCTGTTGGGCAGCGAAAAGCGTCCCACTACCTGAAGATCCATGTTCAGGACATCCACTCCGCCATCGTAACACATTACCAGCATGGTATTATCCGCTCCGGGATAAATACCTCCGATGGTGCCTGTGGTAAGACGGGTTGCCGGATCGAAAGCGCTCCAGGAACCGGTTTGCCAATCGAAAGTTCTGATGCCCTCTGTAGTGATGTGCCGCCAGAGACTGTCGGCTTCGTTAAAGATACTGATCCCCTTGTCCCACCCATCCGGACTGTCAGAATTATCCCAGGTGGCAAACCATTTGCGGTTCAGCGGGTCGACAGCCACTCCGAGGATATTGTCACTGTGGATGGGGCTGTTGTCGATGTTATAGGTCGTCCAGACGCCACTGTGCAATCTGCTGGCTCCCATGGTGCCTTTGCGGACAGGATCGTTGTCGTAATAACCGCTGGCAAACCAGAGGTCGTAGTTGTTGTCAGTTACTATCTGGCTGATTTTACCAAAGCCAATGTTGTTCGGCCTCCAATTCATCCAGGAATCATCATAGTTCATGTAGATACCCTGTCCCCAAGTGCATAAAACCACTCTGCCATTGAGTTCAGATATCCTGGATACTGGTCTGTAGCCCAACCCCAGATTGTTTTTGGATAACTGCTGTGAGGTTCCGTCGGCCTTAATTTTGGTCGCCAGGATGTTAGAGCTGTTTGACCAGTTCAATTGGTTCTCATCCCAGGTTCCATAAGCCACCCAGAGCTGATTATCATCATCAATAAAAACCGAGGAAATGCTTTGTCCGCTTAGCCCGTTTTGAGCATTGTAGATCTGCCAGGAAGCTGCTTCAAGAGAAAGCTGGCGCACAAAAACACGGTTGTCCGCAGAGATTGCCAGATAAGTTTGATTGGCTGATAGCTTCAGGTTCCCGCTGACAGGTAATGGTGAATTTCCGGCATGCAAGCTATGCCAGGCAGCATCCACATCCAGCGAATCGACATGGACGTAGCATACACCGGCATTGGTAGCAAGATACAGATTCTGATCTGGAGCCAGAAGCATGTCTTTTATTTCATTGCCCAGTAGGCCGCCATTGGTGTTGTCGAAAGTGTATTGATGCAGCATTAAAGGGAAGGACACCCCTTCCAGATAATAGAACATGGAAAGTCCGGCTGAGGTTGCCACCAGGATTGTGGATTCGCTGCTGACAATTCTACTAACCTGATTGGATGGCAGGCCGAGTGTGGAATTTAGCTCCTGAAACCCCAAAGGACTTTTGATGCTAATCCCTTTGTCTGAAGAGCCCATCCACAAGCTGTGGGAAAAATCTATCTGGGAGATGGTTCTGATATCATTGGAAATCAGTCCGTTGCCGGTAGTGAGATAGCTGAGCTCTCCTGGGCTTCCGTTGGCGAAGGGTCCATCAGGGATTCGGACAACACCACCCCAAGTGGCAAGATAGGCATCCTCACCGGTCCACAGGCAATCATATACATGATCAAGATTAGTAATGGTTTGCCAGGTTGAGGCAAACAGCAGGCCGAAACTCAGCAAGCAGGCCACAAGCAAGATGTATCTCATTTATTCTCCTGACGCATAATAAGATAAGCAATTATCACCATCAAGGCCAAAAGCCCCAGCAGCACAGAAAACAAGAGCTTTTTGGATGACAGTGAGAATCCAATGGCAATCAACCCAAAAAGGGTAGTCACAACATATACGATAAGCGAAATTGTGCGTTGAGAAAAACCAAAAGCCAGCATAGTGTGATGGAGATGAGCCTTATCAGCCTTGAAGATATTACCCAATTTGATCCTGCGGAAAACCGCCAGAATAACATCCAGCAAGGGAACTGCCAACACTGCCAGGGGGATCATCAAGGTCATGGAGGTTATACCTTTGAACTGCGAGGAACCGGCTGTGGAAATGGCCGCAATGTTCAGTGCAATGAACATGGCGCCAGTTTCTCCCATGAATATTCTGGCAGGATAGAAATTGAACCTCAAGAAAGCCAGATTGCCTGCCAAAAGGAAGGCCGAAATTGCGATAACCAGTTGGTTACCCTGATGGAATCCCACAATCAACAGGACTGCGGAAACGATGATGGTAATCCCGCAGGCCAGCCCATCCATGCCATCGATCAGATTAATCGCATTCAGGATTACCAGGAACCATAGTAAGGTAACGGGAAAAGACATCCAACCCAGTATGAAATCGGCTCCCAGGGGATTGGTTACGTAGGAAACCCGGTAACCGATTATAAACATGAGGGTCGAGATGATAATCTGCCAGCCCAGCTTAAGAAGGGCGGGGGTTTCAAAACGGTCGTCCCAAAGGCCGAATACTATGGTGATGATTCCCACCCAGCTCAGCTTAAGCAGCATTTCTCCCATTTCCTGGTCGGCCCCAAACAGATAAAAACTGGCTTGCGCCAAAATAATCGGCAGGGCAAAGCTGAGTCCTCCTGCTTCCGGAATCAGCCCTTTGTGGATGCGTCTTTCGCTTGGTTTTGCCTCTATTCCCAGCAGGTGCGAAACCTTGATGTTAACAGGCACCAGGATATTGGAAAGAATCAAAATGAGAATGGCTTCAAGCAGGATCAGCAAGATAGATATCCCGGTAGCTGCGAACCATAACATGATAGTTGCAGAGTTGTTTTATCCTGGTATGCGCTTTTTGGCCCTTTTGAAAGGCTGGGGCGAAATCTGTGGCAAGCTGTATGAAAGTATCCGCAAGCTGCTGTTCAGCATCAAGCGGAACAAGGTAGCCTGTATCACTGTCCACGAGCTCTGAGATTGAGGGTATGGCCGATCCGATCACCGGCAACCCACTGAACATCGCTTCGATAACACTGAAAGGCATGGCTTCCCAGCGGGAATAGAGCACAAAGGCATGAAAGATCTTGAGCCAAGGGATCACTTCGCTATCCCAGCCGGGTAGCAGGATACGTTCTTCCAGACCGTTGGTATGGACAATTGCCTTACACAGCAAGTAATGCTCGCCGTCACCCAAGATAATGAAACGCAGGATTGGGGCATGGTGACATGCCGTGCAGGCAGCCCTGATCAGACTGATAACGTTTTTTTGGTCGCTGAAGCGCAGGGTTGATCCAATTATGACGTCCTGTTCAGGGACTTTACGGGAACTACAAATATTTTCCAAAGCTGCGGCTTGTTGGCCAGGCAAGGCATTGAATACCGTGCTGGCCTGCTTTTCTGTGAGCAGACCCAGTTCCAGGCATTTTAAACGATCGGAATTGTTCACAAACACTGTTTTGTGTCCTAAACGGTTTCCCCAGGCTTCCAGCAAAGTGAAAAGCTTGTAGGTAAGAGGTTTTTGTGATTCCTGAAAAGCTGTTCCGTGCGCGGTATGGACGATTAACGGAACCTTACAAAGCCTTGCGGCCATGCGTCCCAGTAAGCCTGGTTTGGAAGAATGGGTATGCACGATGTCGAAGCGGTGTTTTTTGAATAGCCAAATTAAATGCAGGAAAGTGATGAGATCGCTGGGTGAAATTGGATGACGGAAACTTGGGAGGGGAAGATAATGATAACCGGCTTCCTGAATGGCAGTTACAAACTCACCACCTGGTTTGCAGGCAACAAAGATTTCAAACTCGTTCTTGTCCAGTCCATCCAGCAAATACAAGCTGAAACGTTGCACACCCGACATTAAAGGCAGCAGCTGGAGGTGCAGCAGTTTTTTCATTCTACCCGGTTAAGGCGTATCACTCCGAAAGAGCCGGATTTCTGATTGGTGAAGAACACCGTATTACCTTCCACCCTGGTGTTATTGCCTTCCACTTCCTTGATCTTGGGATCACCATGGATACTGAGGGCAAAGCTGTCCACATCCTCAGGGAAAAGCACACCTATCTCATATTCTCCTTCATCGATAGTAATGCGATTCCGGATTTCCCACCATTGGCAAAGCTCTGCAGCGGTAGTAAGCCAGGTGTTGCTGCTTTTAATCAAGGCCAGGATATACGGATAGAGCTTTGGCATATAGCGGATGTCAGCAAAACTGGCTATGGAAAAGTCGGTGCTGAAAATACCATGAGTTCGGAGAATCTGTTGGAAGAACTTCTTAATCTGATGCTTGGCGTCCTCCAATTGGATGTGGTTATGTTTGGTTAGTTTTAGGTGTTCATCACGGTAAATCGTGGGAAGTTCCAGATAATCAGTTTTGGCTCCATTGCTCCAAGGGTGCCAGGGCAAAGAAACACCATTCTTGTAACCTGGAAGGCTTTGAAAAGAACTGCTTTGGCTGAAACTTGGAGATATCTTGTTATGCAGATCACGCAAGGTGTCGTTCATCCTGTAACCAAGCTGCCTGATGCCAAGCTGTTCTTTGCCAAGCTGATGTAATAATATCTGCTTGCGGGTTAGGTAATCATCCCGGTTCAGCTTGTCTGCAGTAGCCAGAAGCGCTATGTCGTTACCTTCGTGCAGAATATGTTGGATTTCTTCTTGTAAATCGGGATCTTCCAAGGTGTAATCTATCTCTTCAGTGGATTCGGTAGCCAGGTAGTAGGTGCTGCGGCAATTGGAGTCTCTTTCCAGCTTGCGGAACTCTTCAAAGTTCCAATACAGCTCATAATTGGTAAACAGATATTTCAGTTTTCCTGACAGAATGTGGCCAAGCTGTTTCCATTTGAAGGTGAATAGCAAGGATAGATCATCAGCGATCGACAGGATGATGGAAGAGAGATCCCACTTCTGTAAATCGTCTATACTATGAGAAAGAATCGCAGCAGCTTGTTGGGCAGCCGGCCAAAATAGTTTTTGTGCAACATAGCTTTTTTTGGCACGACAATGCTCTTTTACCATGCTGTTCAGAAGCCAGAGCAAGTTATCCACGATCGGGGTTTCGCGATATTGATAGAACGCACTGGCTGTATCGGGATAATATCCTTTTTCCAGGCTGCCACTATCGGTGCTTTCCTCCAGGTTGGAAAGATGAAGAAATACATTTCCGGCCAGATCGAAATTGATCTTGCCACCATTGATCTCGCTTTCAGTGTAATTCTCGGCGGGATATTCAAACTTTCGGGAGGAGATCACAGGTGTCATGGTTAGCAGCTTTATCTCACGCAAGCTACGTCTCAAGCGGTCAGCACTGTAGGCCTTGGGATCATAGAAATCAGCATCACAGGGGATGAAAATGGTTATGTATTTGCTGGCGATGGTTTTCAGCTCATCTACAGTCGGCTCGGTCAGGCCATAAATCAGCAAGATATCATTCGGCTTTAGCTTGTCAACATCGTCAATAAAGCGATGAGTATAACCCAATGTTTGGAAGATGAAACCAAAGACGAATTTGATTTCCCTGTTAAACCGAGAGAGCTTTGTGTCTATGACTATCGAAACCATGCTGTTGATACACCACCAATTACATTTTGAACCCGAATAATAATGTTATTCTACCCTGTCAAGCGAAAAGAAGTTTTTCTGGTCAAGCTGTCAGGATGGCTGGATGATTATTGAATATAGATTAGAAATAGAAGCATAAATGCAAAATGCGATCTTTCGGATGAAAGAGACTGGTATCATCACAGATTAAAGCCACTCACTCAAAAACAACCTCATCCAAGTAAAACACCGTGGAGCCCTTACTTCCAGTCAGACTCCAAAAAAAGGGAGTTTTCACCCTTGAAAGGTCTTTCCCCTTGAGATTGATTTTATAATACTTCCATTTATTTGTTAGAGTAACGCTTTCCTTTATAGTAGTGTCAGAGTCAGGATAGGGGACGTTTTCCCTAAGCAGTCCTACGCCGAAATTTACTCTCTCACCACCAAATCTTCCTCTGGCCCAGAAACCAATGCGTTGAGCTCCTGTAAGATTATATCCTCCAGGTTGGTTTCCCCAATCATTGGGAGGGTCCTGCCAGGCTACTCCAGCCCATGAACTTGCTGATGCAAGATTAACCTTTATACAGGTCTGTCCTCGATAAGGTTGTTCAGAGGAACTAAGATTAACTCTAAGAGCTTCAATGTCCCCCATCCAACCTGAGGGAGACCAGGGACTTGGAGTATCGTCAGAATACACACTTATAGGAAGTTTCAGCCTGGGAACCGATTTCTCTCCGTTTACCTGAAAGGGAACATTTGCTGTCGCTGCTCCGCCTTTGCCGTCTTTTACGGTTACGTAGAGGCGATAGAGTCCTCCTCCGGGCATTAGTAACTCTGCTTTGGTGGTTGATGCGCTTTGGATGATGCCATCCAGTTCGAAAGGCTGCCACCAGGTTTCGCCAAAAGTAAGGTAATCAGGCGCTTCGGGATAAACCTTCCATTCCACTTGCAGTGTTTTCCCTTCCGGGTCGGAAGCAGATAGACGTGCTGTTACTTTGTTTCCCGGATCGTAAGTGCCTAAGCCTTCCAGCTCAAAGCTAAGAATCTCAGGGCAAAGGTTTTCCACGGCTTTTCCGCTCCAGAGAAAGGCCATGGCATCCACTGCACCCAGTTTTTCGCCTCTGGGGGTGAACATTCCAAACCAGGTGGCTGTTGCTTCAGGCTTTGCACCCCAAAAGAAGGCAAGGCCTCCCAGGCATAGTTCAGGCTCATTAAGGCAGCCTTCTGTAAAGTTTTTCCGGTAGATCACGGCTTTTTGAGTGCTGGATAATTCAGGTGGAACGCCAAAGCTGTTTAGAGCCGTTTCCCAGACCCCGGGAGGGCCAAACTCCGTGATCAGGTAGGGCTTGGTGCCGCCCAATTCACGATAACGTCTGGGAATGCTTGGCAAGCCGCCATAGGTATTGATGCCCACGATGTCGATATCGGGACACAGCTTGTGGATCATCGGAACTCGTTGTCCTCCAATGTCTGCGATTACGGTCATGGTGGGATGAACGGGATCAAGCTCTTTGATCATGGCTGCCAGGTCTTGAATGTGGTTCCAGATGGCTGGGTCATCCGCTTCTCCAATGCCTTCCATCTCGTTTCCGATAGCCCAGATCAGAACAGCGGGGTGGTCTTTGAAGGCAAGGACATCGCGCCTTACCCTATCCTTTTGCTCCTGCAGCATTTGCGGATCGTGATAGTCAAAGCCATGCCGTTCATGACCCAGCCAGTGTCCCACTATTACAGAAAGGCCAAGGGCCTGGGCTTCATCCAGTTCCTGCTGAAGGTTTTCGTTTACGCCCCAGGTTCGGAAAGTGTTTGCCCCACAGTTTGCCAGCAGTTCCTTGGAAGCATCTCCGCCCGCACCCTTTATGTAAAAAGGAATTCCTCCCCGCTTCAGTTGCCAGATACCACTAGCTGTATAGTTCAGCTCTACAGGGATAGCGCTTGAGCCAAGCAGTCCTGTTATAAGGAATAGTGCCACTAACCAGGAAAGCTTCCTGGTAAATGAACAGCTCATTTCAGCAGAACGCATTTACGTGAAGTGGAACCCTCAGAAGTCTGGAGCTTGAGGAAGTAAACCCCGCTGGGAAGATTTCCTGCATTCCACTCCAATTGGTGTTGCCCTACCTGCAGGAATTCATCCATCAGGCTGGCTACCTTCCTGCCTTTAAGGTCATATACGTCAACTTTGACCGATCCGGCTTTGGGGTTACTAAAGCTGATTCTGGTGCTGGGATTGAAGGGATTGGGATAGTTGTTAATTATGCTGGCTGTTACAGGCTCAATGAAGCTGTCATCGCTATCGACCACTCCCCCTGGCGGAACGTAGCTGAAACGGGTAAGGATTACTTCCTGCGTTGCGGATGGCGGTGACCCGGCATACCAAAGATTGATATGGACTCTGGGTTGTTCCGGTCTGGGAATATGCGGCCCGGTATAAGTCCAGGAAATGATCGAAGTTGAAGGCGATTCAGCAGCAGGCCCACCCCTCCAGGCACGGCATTCCACCCTGTCCGGAAGCCAGCGAAAGGCATGGCTGGAGATTTCGTTTGCCCCAAAGCTGGCGTCATAGCGAAAGATGTTCCCCTGCCAGTCATAAGGTTGGGCTACGAACTGGCCGATTATGTTTCCCGGGTTTCCCCAACGGCTATATTCGATATCGAACTCATTGTAGGGATTCCAGTATGAATCACCAGCCCCCACAGATGAGTTGTATTGCCATAAAAACAGCCCCAGCACGGTGCGCGGGTCAAGCTGATCGAGTGCTCCCTGGGTGGTGAAAATATAGTCTCCGTAGCCAAGTGTGTCAGCTAAAACTACTTCCGTGCTGTTCCAAGTTCCGCCGATCTGGCGAATGGTCATGTGCAGGCGGTTTTGATCATCAACCCATACGCTCTGCTCTGAATCGCTGAAGTTGTTTGGTCCGGGACCATAGTAGCCGGGCCCCTTAACCCTCCACTGTCGATTGGAAAATTCCAGACTGCGTCCCCCGGGAAAATCAGTCCATTGAACGTCATCAATAGTAGGATAGGTAGTGCTGTAGCAGGTGATCTGGTCAAACAAAACCAAGGGTGCCGGATCGCCGGAACCCTGCAATGAAACTAAAACAATTCGAATGGCTGCAGTTCCGGTCGGTGCGGGTGAACTGAGCTCTTCAAAGCTTTGATACTGCCCCACAGGGGTTTCGGCATCTGCCAATACAAAGCTTTCATAGCTGATCTGGGAATTTGAGGAATTCCACCACTCCACTTTCAGCAAGGCAGTGCTTCCGCCAGACAGAGGGGAACTCGCAGAAGACATCAAATAGCCTGCAATCCTCAATCTTTCGTTGGCTGCGCATTGGAGCTGTTGCCTAAATCCTGATCCTGAAGTCTGTCCGGTTAGAGAGGCTGCTTTGCTGCCATGAACAGCAGTAGTGGACGAGCCAACATTTCCGAACTGCTCCCAACCGTTAAATACCACTATTCCCGAGCCTGCGATTTCGAAGCTGGGATTGGCCAGTGCTGAAGCCGCAACCAAAGATACTGAAAGACCAAGAAATAGCAGGAAAAGTAAAATCTGAATGCAGCGCATCACGGACATCACTTTAGCAGGATGCATTTCTTCTGGGCGGAGCCTTGGTCTGTGCTCAATCTGTAGAAATAGATCCCTGATGCCACAGGACGTTCACTGAAGTCTTTTCCATCCCAAATCTGGGTATGCTCACCGGCAGCAGCTATTCCACTATACAGAGTCCTGATCTTTTGACCATGGAGATTGAACACCTCCAGGCTGACGTTTGTAGCCTTGCTCAGGCTGAAACTGAAGGTGGTGGACGGATTGAAGGGATTGGGATAATTGCCGTTCAGCGTATAGGACGCAGGAACGCTGATGGGATCGTCGATATCCACGGTTCCGCCATCCCAATAGATATCATCCAGGGCAAGCTGACACTGCACGCCGTTTTCTTCCAGGATCACAAATTCATAGCTGAGCATCCGCAGGTCGATGTATAGACCTCTAAGGTCGGAAACAGGGATTGCCGCCTGACCCCATTCGCCATTGCGCACCAGTCCATAGGTGGTTTGTCCGGCTGGGAAGCTAACGTAGTTCTGGTTTCCCCAGGCATCGATGACCCCAATCTTGAAGGTTACGTTGGCCGGAATCTTAATCATGAACTTCAGGTGTCCATCTCCAAAATTGAAGAGATTCACGGGCTGGACACTCATCACTCCGGCTCCAAACCAACCCAGACCGGTTGTTTGCCAGGAAATGCCATTCTCGCCTTCGTAAGGTGGAATGGTTCCGGGATTCAAGGTGCCTTCCCAAACGTAGATTTGAGCGTCCACACCGGGTTCCAGGCCATTATCAACCGGGGTTTCGTCGGTAAAGATTCCATAGGTGCCACCTTCAAAAGTTGGAGGGCCGAGGGTAACGCTGCCCTGTCCGTTCCACTGGCTTACCTTGATGTAGTCTATATACATATTTGCAGGGAAAGGCATGCTGACTGGCTGTCCGCTACCCGGATCACCGAGATTGTAGGCATCGGTAAGAGCGCCTCCAATAGCCAGATTTGCCACCAGATGGAAGGGATCTTGAAACTCCGCTGATTCAGCGTCTATGGTAAAAGGTTCAGTGTATAGCTCATATTCCGTACTTTCGTCGATCACCGTGAAGCGGAGACTGTTTTCATCCCAATAGCAACGATAGATCAGGAACCTGTCGTTCAGGGGATTGCTAATGTTGAAATAAGGACGGCAGAAAATGTCATCCGGATCCCAAGCCAGGCTTGCTGCCCCGCTTGGATTACCGGGATTTACTGCAGCTTCGGAATAGAACAGGGCATTAGCGGCAACCATCTGGTTTACAGTGGAATTATTCTGGCCATTGCCACCATTATGGGTGTCGTGCAAATTCCGGAACTCCTGGGTGAAGCCCATCTCCATGATGTCAATTTCACCCTTGCGGGGCCAGGCATAGTTTGCCGTGCCCAGCATCCAGACTGCAGGCCAACCGCCCAGATTCAGGTTGGGGACTCTCACCCTGGTTTCAATCACACCGTATTTAATTGATACCTTGGACTTTGTATTGAGCCGTCCTGAGGTATATTGAAGCGGGTTTCCCCACTGGTCTACAATGTCCGGACCGCTTTCCTGGCGGGCTGTGATACAGAGGGCATTGTTACCCGGGTCACCGGGAACCTGGGTTATCGTGACGTTTGCGGCTTTATAGAACTGTAGTTCACCGTTTCCCCAGCCCCAGGAGCCGTTTCCTGTCTCAATAATCCAGTTATCGAGGTTGTTAAAATCCTCTTGCCAGATCAGATTACCGATCTGGGCAGAAAGGCTCACGGTCAGCAGCAAAGCCATAGCTATCAGGGCGATGGGCTTGGTTGAAAACTTCATCAGGATTCCTTTTTTGTGATTTGGGTTTTTAGTTCCGTCTGGACATAGTTTTAGTGTTGAAATCATACACATAGCCCCATTCGCTAAGGTCGGCAAGGGCTTGAACCGGATCGTTATAGAGGGGCAGCAGATTCATCTCGGTGGGGTCATAAAGGGCTTCACCCACCAGATTTCTAAGCAGAACGGCATAATAGGTTTCGTCGGCCATCCAATCTGCTTTCCACCAGGTAACGGAATCAAAGAAATGATCCAGGGTGGCACGATAGGCTTTCTTGGCCTGGATTTTGGCGTTTTCACTACCCCCAGCGGTGTAAAGTTCATGTAGGGCTTTGGCAGTGAAATACTGATATTCGCCAACCGGGATATTGGCCAGAATCGTAGCCCAGAGATAGAACTTGGCTTTGGGTGAGGGAGAGTTGTCGTTCAGTTCCCAGATGTTTTCCATGTTCAGGTTGGCTTGGGCAAAGGGATTGGCCGGATCGTCCAACACACTCTGGTCTGGATGCAGGCCTTCATTTACACTGTAAAGATCGAGGACATAATCTGCTGGAAGCGGAGACACTCCAACCAGGTCACCTGTTTTGCGATCGCAGCCAACAATGGCAAAGAGCGCCAGGGCTACTACCAGAATTACAATGATGTTTTTCACGAGCACCTCCTCTTAATACTCAAGCCGGAAATAGATTCCGGATTGGAACTGATAATCGTGGATCACTTCAGAGCCTTCATTTACCGGCGAATCATCGTTTAAGGTTCTGAGCAGCGATCTGAAGCCAAGCCGGCTGGAAATGGATTTATCCAGGAAGTTGTCTATCAACACAGAATAATCGAGCATGAACTGGTAGGGGAAGCTGATATTGAACTGGCGATACCAATCCAGGGGTCCCCAGGCGTCTTTCTTGGCATAAGCAGAAACGTAGTGCCGTTTGGAGAAGATCATATCGGTGCTCAGGGAATAGTATTCAGCCAGATCACCTTCGGGGTTTCCGGAGGCTTGCTGTTTTCCGCCTTCGAGATTGGCAATCAGTTTGAAGCGGGGACTGGGATTAAGGATAAAGCGTCCTTTGGCCAGCCATACGTCCGCAGCGGGCAAGCCACTTCCAAAGGGAGCGTTGGTAGCCCCTTCCTGATAGTAGAATAGATTGGCGTCGGTAACCGTTTCATAACGGGTGAAGTTTCCGCCAATGCTGAAGGCAAAGGGTGCATCTTCCTTTTTGTCGCTGTCCCAGGCATAGAAGAAGCTGGCGGGAGTGGGATCATAGGTGATGAAAAACTCTCCTGAGAGGGCTTCCCGATTATCCAGCACGGCAAAGGGATCGGCATCACGGTTGCGGGGAGATAAGCCAGGGAAGAAATTCGAACCGTCTATATAGGGATCCAGGCTGGGAGTGCTATCCAGAAGGTTTTGGCGCCACAGCGCTCTGGGTAGCAACCATACATTACCGATAGGAACCAATAAACCGCCCTCTGCTTCGATTTTATTACCCAAAGACGAATAGGGCATGGTGGTCTGGAATTCTCTTAGGGGGCTTCCAGCATCAGCCACCAAGCCGGCATAGTTTATTGAAGCATCAAGCTTGCTGCCTTTAATCAGATCCAGGGTAAGCTTGGCTTTTGCACCCTGCGTATCCATAAGTTCGATCTTATCCGTATAAACCTGGCCATTTTCATAGTAGTAGAAGGGCTCGTCCAGCTTTTCACTGCCTGAGAACAGATAGGCGACTTGGAGCTTGGTGCGGGGAATAAGGCTGGTTTCCAGGTTCAGGGTAGTTTGCCGGGTGGCGCGGGAAGTTGCTTCTGTGGCAGTGGTGGAAGCTTTGGCCCGGGCAAAATCCTCAGCGTGGATCAGCGAGTATTTGAAATAACGGGTGGCATAATCGTATTTTACGATTGCCTTGGGGTTGGCGCCCCAATATACTTCCGGGCCGGTTACAACTTTGAGTCCGGGGAGGAACTTTCTGCCGGTAAATTCTATGCCATAAGGGGCTTTGGCATTCCAGATATCTATGCCTTCCATGTCCGTGGCTTCGTATAGCAGACCATAGAGGTCATTTTCATAACCCCAGTGGTAACGGGGAACATGATAAAATGCATTCAGGTCGAAGGCATCGGAATTGTAAGTGGCGTTGAAATTATATATTTCCAGACGTTCGTTGTCTTTCACTTCGCGGTTGGTGTTTACCTGCAAGCCTGCGGAATTGGTTTCGGAAGCAACGGTTACGTAGGTGGCGCCGCGTTTGCCGTAGTACTCATCCATTTGCTTATCAACCACATTACCCAGGATATTCAGGCTGAAATTTCCTTTAATCCTGCTGATGGGATTAAATTCGAAATCCAAAAACAGCATCTCGCCATTGGAGAATTCCAGGCCGTTTTTGCCTTTGAGCGAGATATCTTCAGATTTACCATTGAAAACCATATCCCCTCTCAGGCTTCCACCTGTCAGACGGATTGAGGAAGCTTTCTTCTGATCAGCTTGCATCCCTTTCACGGAACCAAAAAGATCCCAGAAATTCATGTCTATGGCATTCAGCCTGGTATTAAGCTGCTCCGCATTCACTTTATAGGGGTCAATGGCAAAAAGCTCGCTCAGGACATAATATGCTGAGCGGGGGATGGCTTCAAACACTCCATCGTCGTTGGGATCGCCCAAACGGCAAATGCCGAACCATTCTTCGTTCATGTTGTTTACACCCTCGATAAAGTCGAAGCTGTAACCGCCATTGCTCCAGGAGGCGTGGGTGTCCTGCACATAAAGATTCTCTTCCTGTTTATATTTCCACCATTCATCGCGCCATTCGAACTGGAAACCACCTATGGCGTTGCCTTCCTGACCCTTACCGTGGCTTTTTCGGTAAATCTCATCCCAATTACCTTGGACGATGCCAGCCTGACCGGATTGTTCCTCTTTGTTGGCCAGAGCATTGAAGGCGTCGCTGCCAAACTCAGTAAGCATGATCGCTTTGCCAAGTTCTGCTTTGGCGCGTTTCCACATATCGGTGAAGCTGACTCCGCGATAGGCATTTACGCCAAGAAGATCAATGCCGTCGCAATATTTAACGATCAGATCCAGATATTGGATATCGCCATTAACGATGGTGAACGCATGATTCGGATCGGCTTTTTTCGCCTCCCGGATTACTTCTCCATAGAGGCTATAAAGATATTTGGCCTTTTCTTTGTGCTGTTCGCCCAGGGGTAAGTTCTCGATCTCGAAGCTGGACCATTCCAAACCATAATTGTTTTCGTTGCCAAGGGCGAACATCAAAACGCCGGGAACGTCCTTATACTGCTCCACCAAAGCCAGAAAATCGCGTTTGAGGGCTTGCCGGGTGGGATCGTCAGCATAGTTTGTGCGGGGGATCCAGGCTCCTTGAACATTGTATCCATATCTGCCCATGAGGTGATTTACTATGGTCATAATGCCATATTCCTCATAGATATAGGTGATCCAGCGGGGGGGGATGATCCCAAAACTGCGGATTGTATTGATCCCGGCTTTTTTCATAAGGCTGCATTCATAATCGAGGACACTGCGGATGTAGCTGTCTGAATTATTCCAAAGATTGTAAGAATAGTTTTCACCGATCGGACTATAGCCCCACACGATGCCTTTAACAAAATAGTCTTCGCCGTTAACTTTGAGCTTCCAGCCGCCTTCATCCTGTTGCACTGTCACCTTGCCACTCAGGCCGACCAAAGCCAAGACAAAAAAAGTGAGTGCGATAATCCTGATCCAGGGACGGGTCTGATTCGCATTAGCGTATCCGGTCATATAAACCTCCATTTTCCTTTGCTGAGCTTGGAACTGGATAAGCATTCGCTGCTATATAGCAAACTATGGAGAGACTGGATATGTGTCAAGGCTTTTTTTGTTAAACTTAAAAGTTATGCCTGGCTCAGGTTTCTGTTCCTTCTATTACGGGAGCATTAAGCGTGAACTAAGGGTCGCACCCACAATTCACGCTTATTGCTCCCCTAATGGCACCGGGTGTGGGTATCTCAAATGTTCAGGGAGACTGGTCTCAAAATTGAAGGGGTGGCAGCATGCCCCCAGGGATCACAAGACACGATTTGATTTATCTTGGAGCTGACCAGTATGGAAGATTACATTTTTCCCGGTAGATACTGGTTAGTTATGGGATTGCAAAGAATATTCGAACTTATTGAACAGTCTGGAAGAGGGGTTAAGAAGTCTGGGTATGGAATGCCGGCAAACAATCTGAGATGTGGTTCTAACTCGGTATGGCCCTGCAGGAATCCCTTTTAATCAGCTTGGCTTCCAGGATCACGTGACGATAATCTGTTTGTTCGCCTCTCATTGCCGCAAGCAAGATTTCCACCGCCTGACGCGCCATCTCGGCAATTGGTGCAGCGTTGGTTGTTAGAGTTGGAAACACTTTGGAAGCCAGCAGGATATCGTCGAAACCGATTACGCTGATCTCTTCGGGGATTTTTATGCGGTTCTCTTGTAGCACCTTCATTAATCCTATGGCCATCATATCATTAGCGCATACAATAGCAGAAGGATGATTGGCCAGTTTGGCAAAATATTTACCAGCCCTTTCCCCGGATTCGAATGAATAATCACCTCTAAAGTTCAGAGTTTTATCTTCGTTTATACCAACTCTAAGCAAAGCATTCTTGTAGCCCAGTAACCTGTCTCGGCAGACATCCGAATCCATGAGTCCGGAAACGAAACCGATTCTTGTATGCCCCAGTTCGATCAGATATTCCACAGAGTGACTGCAGCTGTTGAAGTTGTCTATGGTAACTGAGGGGATCGACTTGTCAGCTGCGATGTTGTCAAATATCACCATTGGAAGATAGTTCTTGATTTGTTGGATCTTCTCTTCGATGCGTGGGAAACAACTGATGACTACGGCATCAACTTTTTTGGGATTCTTAAGGGGATTCAGATCATCAAAATCTGAGAAGAATAGCATGTTGTATCCGTTTCTGGTGACCTCTTCTTCGAGAGACTTGAAGATAAGTGAATAATAGGGGCTGGAGATTCCCTCCTTGATCTCTTCGTCCAGGAAGAAGCCAATGTTCAGAGTAGGTTTGGAATTGTTTTTTTTGTGGTTGACAAAGGTTCCCCGGGTTCCACTCTTGATCAGGATACCCTCTTCCACCAGCCCAGCAATAGCTTTGCGAATGGTCATATAGGAAGCATTAAGTTCTTCTGCCAGAACCCGTTCTCCTGGAAGTTTCTCTACCAGTCTTCCACTTGCGATGCGATCCTTGATCTGCTTCTTAATCGTTATATATTTGTGTGTCTTGACGCTCATGAGCTGTATCCAATTCCTTTTCGATCATTGCGGGTTATAGCAAGAGCTTTTTTTGTGCCTATCTTTGAAGGTAAACTGGCCACATCTGCTATAAAGCAACGAAACACTTATTTACAAGCTGAGAATTACGTCAAGAAATACTTTGGGCCGGCAGATGATTCTTGAATTGTGTTTTCATAATGATGTCGAACATCGCTGCATGAAGTTGAGAGAGAGTAACCAAGCCTGCTTGGAGGAGGACGGAAAGCTCTAATTGTCTATTCCTTCCGCATGATCAGCCATGCACAGTTACGACCAATCAGGATTCATGATTTTCAACAGAGGCCTTGGACAGTTTTCTGTATTCTCTCTCCTGAGATGAGCTGGAATTTTTTTGAAACGCTTAAAAAAAAGCTTGACAAGATATGGGTATATGCAATTTCTGCTATATAGCAGTTTGTGCCGCTATGAATCAGAACGTTTAAATTAGATACATAAAGGGAAGGTTCACATGGCGATCAAGATTTTGAGTTTGACCTTACTGGCAGCGCTAATGTTGTTTTTTTTCGGTTGCGACAAGGTTACCGCACCCAAGCCGGTTTCGGATACCACGACTCCGGTAAACTACACCCTGGTTTGGGCGGATGAGTTTGAGCAATCCACTGCTGTGCCAAATCCAGCCAATTGGAGTTATGACCTTGGTTATGGCTCAGACGGCTGGGGCAACGACGAATGGCAGCTTTACACCAACAATCAGCAAAATGTGAAGGTAGAAAATGGCAATCTTGTGATCTCAGCTTTGTGGGATTCACAAAACTATGCTGTCCCTGGCAAGCGTGATGGCTCCATAACCTCTGCCCGCATCAACACCAAAAACAAATTTTCCTTCAAATTCGGCAAAGCCAAAGCCAGGATCAAGGCACCGACTGGAACTGGTATGTGGCCTGCTTTCTGGACCCTGGGCAATAACATTGATACCGTAGGCTGGCCAAAATGTGGCGAGATGGATATCATGGAGCTTAGCCCCCACCTGTATGATGCTAATACCAGTCTCTTTGCCTTGCACTGGTGGGACGAAGCTACTGAATCCCATGCCTCGCAGGGGAACACCAAACGTCTCAGCCAACCCCTTTCAAACGACTATCACGTTTATGAAGTTGAGTGGGATCAGAGCAGGATAGTAGGCAGAATCGACGATATCATCTATTTTGTGAAGGTGCTTGATCCAACTGCGATGAGTGAATTTCTTCAGGAGTATTTCCTGGTCCTCAATTTAGCCGTAGGTGGAAATCTTGGAGGTGCTCCTGATGCCAGCACGGTTTGGCCACAGAATATGTATGTGGATTGGGTGCGGGTATATCAGGCTTCTGAATCGTTGATTCCCATCCACACTTTCGGGCTTTTTACCGATGAAACTCCGGTTGATGCTGGACTTCAGATCGGCGTTGATTCTGAAATATATGTCTGGGAAAATACCCTTACTGCCGGGAACATCCCTCCTTATGAAGGTTCCAACGTAATCTCCTGGAACACTACCGGAGTGGGCTGGTTTGGAGGAGGGATCAGCTCCAATTCTTCTCTGGATCTATCCGGTTTTGCCTCCGGAAATCTCAAGTTCAGGATCAAGATCCCTGCCAATGTCAGCTTCAAAATAGGCATCAACGATACCCAGAGCCACGAAAGCTATGTGCTCTTCCCTGCCAACCAAACGGCCTTTGGCCTTGAGCGCAACGGAGAATGGGGTCAAGCGATAGTCCCGATCCAGGATATTCGCGGCAATGTGGATCTGCAAAATCTGAGCTATGAGTTTATAATCCTGGAACAGAGCGGTGCTCAATGTCAGTTCGCTTTGGATGATATTTACTGGGATGGAGGAGGTTTTGCCCCTGCATCGGTCAGTTTTGATGCCTCCAGTTATTCCATTGTGGATTCAGGGGCTGAGCTTAGTTTGATTGACAGAGCTGCAATGAACACGAGCCCCAGCGTTCAAGTATCAAACGGCCGTGCCACCATCAACGTGTCCATCCCCCTGAATTATCTTGGCAGCGGCATCGCTTCAATCAATTTCGGAGCAACTGACGACAATACGAACACCATCTCAGTAAGCGCCGGCACAGTGTTGACAGTTACATATCAAGACATGGAAGGGGTTCAAAGAACGGACACAGCAGTTGTTACCGGACCTCCCCAAAACGCTATGGGAATCTACTCCGAAACTCATACCAATCCCATGCTTCCCTACAGCCAGATTATCAACAGTGCAGATTGGAGCGGAAACTCAGCTGAACCCAACCCCACCAGCACAGCTGTCCCGCCTCTGGACGGATCTTATGTGTTGGGAGTGAATTACACTAATCTGAGTATGGGCTGGGGAGGTATTGCTTTCAGTTTTGGCTCGCAAGATATCTCCAACTGGTCTACTTTTATAATTCATGTGAACAAGAGTGCGATGCCAACTATCACTCAGCTTGGGATAAAGTTTGAAGACAATTCTGGTGGTAATACGGAAGTGAATCTATCGGCATACACTCCCACCTTAATCGGAAACTGGCTGCGCTATGAAATCCCGCTCAGCCACTTCCCTGCAGTCAATTTTAGCCAGGTGAAGTTCCTGGGTTTGTGGAATCCTCGCAACAGCTCTGGAACCCTGCTGTTTGGAAATCTATATTTCGATGACATCTATCTGAGTAACTAAAGGAAAAGCAAAATGGGAAAAAGCTCACATCATATTACGAGACCTGAAGACAGAATTTCATTCGCTCAAAAGTCTGCCTACTCAGTGGGCATGTTTGTAAACAATCTTCAAGCAGCAGCATTACCGGCAATGATGGTGATTTTGAACCTGGGCTTGGGCATGGACGTTTTCCTGGTAGGTCTGATTGGATCCATTCCCAGGATTTTTGATGCCGTTTCTGACCCGCTGGTGGGTTTTTGGTCGGATAATTATCGCAGCAGATGGGGCAGACGCAGACCTTTCATTTTCGTGGGAGCACTGCTCGCTGGCTTGATCTTTGCAGTTATGTGGCAATTACCTCCCGGATACATTGATATCCTTGGCAAGGATCCCGTAAAACAACATCAGATAATCACTTCAGAAGCAAAGGATGCCAGGGTGGTGGAAAACGAAGGGATCAGCCTTAACTACGATGCGGCAAAGCCCAATGCAAGTTTCCAGCTATATGGTCCTGAGCTGCTTTCAAAGAAAAATAACACAGGTTTTTATACCGATATCTCCGGCTTTCCTCAGATCGAAATGAACGTAAAACTACCTGCCTATCAAAGCATGCGGGTACTTATCAACGAAGCTGCTTCAGACAAAGTTCGGGTTCCTGAAACCTGGTTTCTGGATCTGGACAAAGCCAAATCCAAAGACGGGAAGGGAAACCTTTATAAGTTTAAAGTCACTGATTTTAAACTGCTGACAACCGAGAACGCCGCACTTGATAACAAGGTTCTGGATCTGGAATCCGTAAACAACCTCAGTATAGAAGTTAAAGGAATGGAAGGCAACGGCACTGCCTCGCTTGCCAGTTTTAAGTTCCGCAAGCAAGAGAGTTTCTTCACCAAGTATTTCATCTATTTCCTGATGATGTCCATCCTCTTCTTCCTGGCATACACTCTATATGCCACTCCCTTTGTTGCTTTTGGCTATGAAATGACTCCCGACTACCATGAACGGACCAGGCTTCATACCTTTGCCAACACCGTAGGCCAATTGGCTTGGTTGGGAGTTCCCTGGTTCTATGCCATAATGTCCAGTGCATTATTCAGGGATACGGTTCACGGAGCACGCACCCTGGCTGTGGCTGTTGGTATTGCAGTTGCTGCCCTGGGAATAATTCCTGCCATTTTCCTGAGAGAGACCCAGGTATTGGAACCCGTGCAAAGAGCTGCCTCAGGTGTGTGGAAAAATACAGTGGAGTTTTTCAGGGGCATTAAAACCACTTTCACCTGCAAGCCCTTTCTTCAGCTTTGTGGAGCAACTTTCCTTGTCTTCAACGGTTTCCAACTGGGCGCATCCTTCTCTATTTATGTAATGATCTATTATCTGTTTAGCGGCAGCAATGCAAGCGCAGGAAAACTCATGGGCTGGTATGGAATGCTTACCTCGATCTTTACTTTGGGTGTGATTCAGCTTACAGGCTGGATTGCCACCCGTATCGGCAAGCGTAATACCTTCCTTATCACTATCTCATTATCACTACTCGGATATGCCATGAAATGGATAGGATATAATCCTGCTCATCCATATTGGTTGCTCTTCGCCACTCCTTTGGTAGCTTTTGGGGTAGGTTCTCTTTTTACCCTGATGGGAGCCATGATTTCCGATGTTTGCGATTATGATGAACTAACAACCCACAAAAGACGGGAGGGGGTGTTTGGAGCTATCTATTGGTGGATGGTTAAGATCGGCATGTCTCTGGCTGGCTTGCTAACCGGGGTTTTGCTGAAGGTTTCAAGATTTGATCTGGCGTTGGGAGCGGGACAGGAAGCCAAAACACTCTTTCTCCTGAGAATATTTGATGTATGTATCCCCATCCTAACCTCTGCCATCGCTATCTGGATTATAGCCAAGTATACCATAACTGAAAACCGGGCCTATGAGATAAGGGCTGAACTGGAAACCCGCCGTGCCCAAAAAACCGCTTCGCAGGAGAACTAAGCAACCATGATCATGAGAATCCCCCTGAAACAGCTTACATTTGCTTTAGTGGCGGGCAGTATGCTTGGCTGTGGGTGGGGATTCAATGCAGATAAGCTTTCTTCCAGCTTTGAGATAATCAGCACATCTGCAGCAGGAGACAAGCTTGCCAGGCAGGAAAACGTCGATTTTACGGTTGGGCAACCTTCAGGGGTCACCCTCTGCGTGTATCCTGACAGCCTGAGGCAGATGATCGACGGAATCGGAAGCTCTTTTACTGAATCTTCTGCCTATGTTCTGGCACATTTGAAACCCAGGGCAAGGAAGCAGGTTATGAAGAACCTGTTTGGAGAGCAGGGGGCAAACTTCAGCCTTTCCAGAACCCACATTGGCAGTTGCGACTTCAGTGTGGAAGGTAAGTCTTCCTATGCGGACAATGCCAACGACGAAAGCCTAAGGCAGTTCAGCATTGCTGAAGACAAGAAAGGCTTTGACCGCAAGCGTTATTCCAGTATAGAAGATGCGTCCTATGATCTGTTGCCCATGATCAAAGAAGCACTTAGCATCAAAGCCAAGCAAAAAGACAAGCAACTGAAAATAATTTCCTCTGCCTGGACAGCTCCGCCCTGGATGAAAGATATAGAAACCTGGTATATTCCCGGTGCTGCAGAAAACAACTGGCAAGGCACAGGGGGAACTTTAAAGCCCGAATATGAAAGTTTATATGCGGATTACCTCATCAAGTATCTGGACGCTTATGAGAAAGAAGGAGTTAAAATCTGGGGACTGACTCCGGTAAACGAACCCCACGGAGTTAATGGGCAATGGGAAAGCATGAACTTCAATCCCCAAACCGAAAACGAATTTATCAAACGCTACTTGGGTCCCAAGCTAAAAAACAGCTCACATGCAGAACAAAAACTGCTGATCTACGATCAAAACCGCGATGGATTGGAAAAGTGGACGGAGCATATCTATGCAGATCCGGAAACTATGCCCTATCTATATGGGGCTGCGATTCATTGGTATGAAAGCACCAACCGCGTGTATGAGGACGTATTTGAACGAGTACATGCCAAGCATCCTGATATGGTGATCATGCATACTGAGAGCTGCATTGACGATCTGGGTAAAGATGCCCCTGGCGGAGTAACCGATTCACAAGCTTTCAAGGAAAAGAACTGGTTCAAAAACGACTCCTTCTGGTGGAGTAAAACTGCCACGGACTGGGCGTATTCTGTTACCTGGCAGGGAGTAAACGTAGAAGATCATCCCATCTACACTCCCGTTCATCGCTATGCCAGGAACATTATTGTGAGCCTTGACCATTGGGTAAGTGGCTGGATAGACTGGAATGCAGTTCTGGACAAGAATGGCGGCCCCAATCATGTCGGAAATTTCTGCGGTGCTCCCATCATGATCGACACGGATTCCAAATACGTTTATTATACTCCCATCTATTATATTCTCTCCCAGTTCAGCAGAACCATCCGTCCTGGCGACAGAGCAGTGAAGACAATACTGCAAACAGACAACCTCAATCCCGATGATCTGCATGCATGCGCTACACTATCTCCTGCTGGATTACTTAGTGTTCAAATTCTCAATACTACCTTGGAGCCGATCGACATCAATCTGCAGCTTGGAGACCGCTTTGCCTGGATCAAAATCGCGGTCAACTCCCTACAGACTGTGCGGGTCAAATTATAGGGGACAAACAGATGAAAGCAATCACCAGGATCCTGACAACAGTCGCTATTGCTCTTACGATCCAGGCTTGCGTTCAGGTTAGGACTAAATTACCGGAACCTTCATCTGCCCAGGACATTGAGGATTTGCTCAGCTCTGACCAGGAAGTACCACGCACCGATCCTTTCCGGATCAGGCAATTTAATCCCAAATTGGATGGCAAATGGATCGGCAAAGCAGTATCCTATGGGTTTTACCGCAAAGGCCAAGCCCCAGGAGTTCAGGGACCTTCAAAAGAGGAAATTCTTCAGGATCTCAAGATCATTGGCAATCATTGGAATCTGATCCGTGTTTATAATGCGGATGAGGATACGCGCAAGATCCTGGAAGTGATCAGGGATAACAACCTTCCAATAAAAGTGATGTTGGGGATATGGCTTGATAATGAAGAAGAGCGTCCCCAGATAAAAGCATCCAATATCGCCAATCTATTGAAAGGAATTGAATTAACCAATGCATTTCCCAATCAGATAATGGCAGTTAATGTAGGTAATGAAACTCAGGTATTTTGGTCTGGGCACCGGCTTGATACCCAAACCCTGATTCGCTATATAAGGATTCTCCGATCTTCTACTTCTGTTCCGGTAACCACTGCAGATGATTATAACTATTGGAACAAACCCCCAAGCGTCTCTCTTGCTAATGAACTGGACTTTATTACTCTTCATGCTTATCCACTCTGGAATGGCTTAACTTTAGAAACAGCTTTTTCGTGGCTGGACAACACGCTTGCTGAAGTCCAAGCAATCCATCCTCATAACACACTCATTCTGGGAGAGATAGGTTGGGCTACGAACTACGATTCCTTAAAAAAAGGAGAGGGACAACAAGGCACACTTATTAAAGGTGAGGTGGGTCTCGCAGCTCAAGAGAGGTTTCTAACCCTTCTGGATTCATGGATTAATTCCAGGAAGGTTTGTACCTTTCTCTTTGAAGCCTTCGATGAACCATGGAAAGGAGGAGGTGAATCCTCGCCACCAAATGAGATAGAAAAAAACTGGGGAGTGTATTATGAAAATCGCCTTCCCAAGCAGTCTTTCACTAACTATCTGGCTCGTCAGAGTAATGATAAATAAGAAACAAATCCGAATTATAAAGGAGAACATCATGAAACCTACAATTACCTTGTTTGGAGTCCTGATCATTTTGATGTTAGGTTCCACTCTTCAAGCGCAATTAGCCCCCATCAATTTTGAGCAGGGAGGCTATGGTGCCAATTGGACTTGGACTGTTTTTGAAAACGCCACCAACCCACCTGTGGTGATCATGCCCAATCCACAATCAACCGGGATCAATACATCGGCTACCGTAGCGCAATTCACCGCATTGCAAGCTGGTCAACCCTGGGCTGGATGCGAATCACTACACGGTACCGATATTGGAACTTTCACCTTCAGCCCCAGTAATTGCACTGTTAAGATCATGGTCTGGAAGAGCGTGATCAGCGATGTTGGGATCAAGTTTGCCTCAGCCAGCGGGGCTTCCACAGGCGAGATCAAAGTGCCCAATACCCTAATCAACCAATGGGAAGAACTTGTTTTTGATTTTTCCAGCAGAATAGGTGAAACCAATGACCAGATCATCATTTTTCCGGATTTCAACCTGGCTGGACGGACCAGCGACAACGTAATCTTTTGGGATAATATTACTTTTTCACAGCAACTTGAAAATCCCAGTCCTGCAGTGCCTGCTCCTACCCCAACTTACTCGTCTGCGGATGTGATCTCATTATTCAGTAATGCCTATACAAACGTTGCTGTAGATACATGGTCAGCTCCCTGGGATATGGCAGATGTATCAAACGTTCAGATAGACGGCAATGACATGAAACTATACAGCAACCTTACCTATGCCGGAATTGAGTTTACTTCCAGCCCCATAAATGCAACCGGGATGACCCATTTCAGGATGGATATATGGACTCATGATTCCACAGCCCTGCCAGCCGTTTTCAAGATCAAGCTGGTGGATTTTGGTGCCAATGGAGTTTGGAGTGGAGGTGATGATGTAGAACACGAGCTCACTTTCGATGCTTCCACAACTCCGGCTCTGGTGAGTGATGCCTGGGTTACTTTTGACATCCCTTTAACTGCATTCACCGGATTAACTACAATCGGACACTTAGCCCAGCTGATTATCTCCGGTGATCCTAATACTGTTTATGTGGATAATGTGCTGTTCCGGCATCATACTACTGCTATAGATGACCAAACGGTTATTCCAGCACCTGCTTTACTTGGAAACTGCTATCCGAATCCATTCCGCCCATCCTCAACAATATCCTACTCGATCACCAAAGCAGGTCACGTAACGCTTAAGGTATATGATCTGCGAGGTCGCATCGTCAGCACCCTTGTGGATGGTTATCAAGCACCTGCATCCTACGAAAGTACCATTAACGCCCAGAGTCTGGCTTCTGGAGTATACTTCTACAGCCTGACCCTGGACGGAAAAACTGTGGGAACCAATCGCATGGTAGTGCTCAAATGATCGTGCTGATCCACTTGAGCGTTAACTGAATAGACAAAAAAGATATTTAGGGAGAAACACTATGAAAACCTTTAAATGTTTGATTCTAATGGGCGCAATGCTCATTCTGGGTGTGCAGATGTTCGCCCAATACACAACCATTGATTTTGAACCATCCGGCCTTGGAGCCGGATGGAATTGGACAGTGGGTGAAGATGGGGCCAATCCTGCTTTGCTGTTTCCAGCCAATCCGGTAAGCGGAGGGATAAATACCTCAGCTACTGTAGCCCATTTCACAGCACTTGCTTCAGGCCAGCCCTGGGCGTTGTGTTTTTCGGATGACATTGCTGATTTCCAGTTTACAGCCGCTAATTCCATCGTAAAGATCATGGTTTATAAACCACGGTTGAGCAATGTAGCCGTCAAGTTTGAAGGAGGGAGCACACCAGTTGAGCTGCAAGTGGCAAATACGGTTGTAAACCAATGGCAGGAACTCACCTTTGATTTTTCTGCTTCAATCGGGAATTCCTACAGCCGGATCGTGATCATACCGGATTTTGCAGCCAGGACTGAGGATTATCAGATCTATTTTGACAACGTCCGTGTTCCTACTGCAAACGTTACTCCTCCTGCAGTTCCCACTGTTGCCGCTCCTATGCCCACCGAAACAGCTGATAACGTGATCTCGTTGTTCAGCAACGCCTATACGAACGTTCCTGTAGATACCTGGTCAGCAGTATGGGATATGGCTGATGTGGCTAATGTCCAGATCGCCGGCAACGATACAAAGCTCTATACCAACCTTACCTTTGCAGGCATAGAATTTACCTCGAATACCATTAATGCCACCGCCATGACTCATTTCCACATGGATATCTGGACTCCTGATCCTACTGCTTTGCCTGCTTCCTTCAAGATAAAGCTTGTGGATTTTGGTGCGAATGGTGTATGGTCAGGGGGAGACGATGTGGAACATGAACTCAGTTTCACTGCTTCTTCCCTTCCTCCTTTGGTTTCTGAAAACTGGGTCAGCTTTAATATCCCACTTGCCAATTTTACTAATCTTGTAACCAGGGCACATCTGGCACAACTCATCATTAGTGGAGATCCAAATACAGTCTACGTAGATAATGTCTATTTCTTCAGCAATGCAACGGCTGGCAGTGATGCCACCCTCAGTGATCTGAGAGTGAACAGTGTTTCCATTCCCGGTTTCAGCCCCGGCACTTTGAGCTACAGTTATGAAGTTGCTTTCGGAAACCCCACGCCAACCGTTGGTGCCACAGTCAACGATCCCAACGCCAGCCTGGTGGTAAATCAAGCCACCTCGGTTCCAGGATCAGCCACAGTGGTTGTAACTGCCGAAGACAATGTTACCACTCTTACCTATACTGTGAATTTTACCACGGCAGCTGCCTTCCCGACCGTTGCACCTCCAGATCCGATACAAGATTCAGAGGATGTGATCTCGATATATAGTGATTATTATGCCAATGTTCCTGGCACGAACTTCAATCCCAACTGGGGTCAGCAGACTTCAGTAACTGTGGATTACCAAGTGGCGGGCATAAATACCCTACGTTACCAGAACCTGAACTATCAGGGCACCGAATATGCAAATCAGGATGTGTCTGCTTATAAAGCTCTGCACCTGGATTTTTGGACAGTTACATCCACAAACCTGAGTTTCTTCCTGATCAGCCCAGGAGCAGAAACGGCATATACACTTTCCATCACACCCGGCCAATGGGTAAGCGTGGATATTCCTCTGCATTTATTTGTTCCACCTGTAAATCTGGCCAATGTGTTCCAATTCAAAGTTGTGGGCAACGGTGAAGTCTGGTTTGCCAACCTATACTTCTGGAAAGACCCGATCACAGCTGGTTCAGACGCCACTCTTATTGACCTGAAAGTAGCCGGCTCTACGGTTCCGGGATTTGCGCCACTAACGGAAAACTATGTTTATGGTATGTTGGAAGGCACCACCATTGCACCCCAGGTAACTTCCGTAACACTCAGCGACCCCAATGCAAATTACATTATAACACAGGCTTCGGGGGTACCCGGAACTGCAACAGTGCATGTAACTGCCCAAGATGGGATAAACACAAAAACCTACTCAGTGGCTTTCACCATTATGTATCCCAATTCACTGCCTCCGATTCCTGCCCACGCACCCGCAAACGTTATTTCCATGTTCAGTGACAGTTATACCAACGTTCCTGTGGATACCTTGCTCACACCCTGGTCTCAGGGAACATTTGAACTAACCTCAATCCTTGGGAATAGCGTGATTAAATACACCAACCTGAACTATGCGGGAATTGAGACGGCTGCCAACCAACTTGATGTATCCGGAATGACCCACGTCCACATTGATCTCTGGACTCCAGATAGCAATGACTTCCGCTTCAAACTGGTTGATTGGGGTGCGAATGGCGCTTGGAGCGGTGGCGACGACACTGAACACGAACTGACCTACCCCAATCCAGTTACTGGTCAGTGGATTTCCTATGACATACCGCTCAGTTCATTCACCAATCTGGATGTTACCGGCCACATGGCTCAATACATTCTTTCGAAGAGCCCGTTGGGAACCATGTATATAGATAATCTCTATTTTTATAACATGGGTTCAGCCGGACCATCCAATGTTATGATAATCGCTACCCCCACAGGCATCAACATAAGCTGGGATCCAATCCCTGGTGCAACCGCTTATACAGTATATGCCTCCGATGATCCATATGGAACTTTCAGCCCAGCTCTGGGCGGAACTTATGGTGCGGCTTCCTGGTCAGGCCCAGCCGGAACTGCCTATAAATTCTATTATGTAACCGCAACCACAGAATAAATGAATCATGGGTCAGCCGAATCCTGGTTAGTTTCGGCTGACCCACATTTTATCTCACTGAAATTGAAAAGGATGTAAGGCATTGAAACCGGATTCAAAACCAGTTTATCAACTGATGGATAACGGTGATTTTATGATCACCGGATATAACCAAAGCAAAGCATTCTCCAGCTTTTTTCCCGGAGTGGCGGGGAAAAGTGGAATACCCATGTGGACTTTTTATGTAAATCGAGGTCAATGCGTTTGTAGTATGGGGGTGGAAGGAAAACACCACCCCATCATGGAGTTCCTTCCTGCCAACTGGGCATATAATCTTGTTTCAACCCAGGGATTCCGAACCTTCATCAAACTGCCAGATCATCCCTCCAGATCATTTTATGAGCCATTCCAGAATAAATTCCATGATAAAGATATGGATATTGTTCAGCGCATGATCATTAGTCCCGCTGAACTAAAGCTGGAAGAGGAAAACCGAAGCCTTGGCCTGAAATTCACTGTTCATTATTTCAACATTCCGGAAGCAGGTTATGCCGGCTTGACTCGTAAGCTTTCCATTCAAAACCTGAATCCTGATCCTCAAAGGATTCAGGTCTTGGACGGCCTACCCTTGATAATCCCTTACGGTTTGGACGACTGGGGACTTAAACACTTGCGGCGCTTGTTTGAAGCCTTTGTGGAAGTCACCAACACTGAGTCCGGAGTCCCCTTTTACAAACTGAAGGTTGAACCTGCTGACCGACCGGATGTAGTGAAAATCAACAAAGGTAATTTCTATCTGGGGATGGACGATACGGGAAAACTTCTGCCAATCGTATATGATCCGGTCAGGATCTTTGGGATCCGGGGAGACTACGACTATCCGGAACGTTTTATTTTCGGAAACTTCAATGAACTCACCTCACATCAGATCTATGAGAACCGTCTGCCTTGCGCGTTTGCGTCTTTTGAAACCACGCTGGCCCCACATCGCACTTACACTTATCTCTCTATTATTGGTCACGCTGGTTCTGTAAGGGTGGTACAGAACCTGGTTCCCAATATCACCCAAAAGGGATATCTGGAAAACAAGGCTGTCGTGAACCAGGAGATCATATCTGCACTAACCCAGCATAGCTTCGTTTGCAGCGCCGAACCCGTGCTGGATCAGTATGCAAGGCAGACTTTTCTCGACAATGTGCTTAGAGGGGGATTCCCCACCACTTTGGGAAGCAGTCCAAACCAAGCTGTTCTTCACCTCTACTCGCGCAAACATGGCGATCTGGAAAGGGATTACAACGATTATCGCCTCAATCCAACTCCATATTCACAGGGAAATGGCAATTTCCGCGATGTAAACCAAAACCGGCGTAGTGATCTATTCTTCAATCCCGACTTAAAAGAGGGGAACCTGGAGCTATTTTTCAGTCTGATCCAACTTGACGGGTTCAATCCTCTGATCATCAAAGAAACACGTTTCAGCACGCCAGACAGCCCTGCTCTCAATAGCCTGTTATCTAAAGAATCTATTTATACCGGTGTCCAGTTCAAATTCCTTGTTACCTGGCTTAAACAACCCTGGACTCCAGGTGAGCTACTCCTCTGCATGGATGAAAATGAAATCCCAATCCCCAAAGATACAGATTCTTTTATGGGAGAATTGATTTCCATTAGCTCCAGAAGCTTCGTTACTGAACACGGAGAAGGATATTGGATAGACCATTGGACCTACAATCTTGATCTGCTGGAAAACTATCTTGCGGTGTTCCCGGAAAACAAGCACTGGATTCTCTTTCAGAATTGCAAGTTCAGTTTCTACGACAATGCACACATCGTTGTTCCCCGAGACGACAAATATGTAATCTGGGCAGATAAACCCATGCAACTTGGGGCAGTGATCAAAGACTCCCAAAAGGAAGCATTGATCTCTTCGCGCAAATCAGACCATAACTGCGTGAGAATCGCAAATGGCAAAGGCGAGGTGTATTACTGCACCCTCTTTGAGATCCTGCTTTCGCTGATAATCAATAAACTTGCTTCGCTCGATCCAGCAGGGATCGGAGTGGAAATGGAAACCGACAAGCCCGGTTGGTACGACGCTCTAAATGGTATGCCAGGGTTGCTGGGTTCCAGCCTGAATGAAACCTTCGAGCTTAAGCGCCACATCATATTCCTCAAAAACGCAATTTCAGAACTTCCCGGTAATACATTCCTGGACATTTCGTCCGAGCTGGCTGCTTTCATGGAAGCACTGGCATTACTCCTGGCCGAGTCTGTTTCATCCTTTGAATTCTGGGACAGATCCACTTGTTTAAAAGAAAACTTCCGCTCCCAAACCAGGCTTGGCTTGATCGGCACAAAATACTCTCTTACCCGCGATAAACTAATTTCATTTCTGGAGGCTTCCCTTACCAAGGTCAATCAGGGAATAGCCCAATCCAGTCTTGCCGGGACAGAGATTCCACCAACTTACTTCATCAACGAGGTTTTGGAATATCAGTTGATTACCATCCACGATCCTGAGGGTGAATCCAGACCAAAGTTGAATCCCCGAGGTTTCCCATGTTATCGGGCATTAAAATTCAGCCATAGACCTCTCCCACTTTTCCTGGAAGGACCGGTGCATTATTTGCGAAGTGGAATCAGCCGGGAAGAAGCCAAAAAGCTGGCTGATGCCATCCGCTCAGGAGACCTCTACGACCGCAAACTAAAGATGTATAAGGTAAATACTTCCCTGGAAGCTCAACCCATGGAGATCGGCAGAGCTCGAACTTTCTCACCCGGCTGGTTTGAAAACGAATCCATCTGGTTGCACATGGAATACAAGTATATGCTGGAACTGCTGCGTAACGAACTTTATGAGGAATTCTACCTCGATTTCCGTAACGTCCTTATTCCATTTCTGGATCCCGAAACCTATGGCCGGAGTATCTTGGAAAACTCATCTTTCATTTCCAGCAGTGCCAATCCGGATCCATCCCTGCATGGGAATGGCTTTGTGGCCAGGCTGAGCGGTGCGACTGCAGAATTTATCCACATTCTGCAAATCATGTGCACCGGATTGAATCCTTTTTATCTTGGTTCTGATGGCGGGTTGAGACTCAGCTTCAAACCTGCACTCCCGGAATGGCTGTTCTGCAAGGAAAAACAAAGCAGACGCCTAAACCTTGAGGGACAATGGGAGGATGTGGAATTCCCTGCAAACAGCTTCAGTTTCATTTTTCTGTCCAAGGTTCTGGTTACATACAGCAATCCGAAACGCAGGCACACCTATGGGCTGGAAGGAGTTTCGCCGGTATATTGGAAACTTGTGACCCTGCAGGGACACGAGCTGGAGATTGAGGGAGCTTGCCTGAATTCTGATGTTGCGGAACTGGTTCGCTCCCGCCAGATAACACGCATTGAGATAGAATTGAGTTAGCTTTGCCGATGCATAATGCGCCAGGCAGGCAACCTGAGAGCTTTGTAACATGAATTACGGTAACAATACGGATGCATTACGAATCTGATCCGTATTTCACCCGCAATGCTATAATAATGCAAGCGGGAAACCAGGACACCAAACAAAACAGACTCTGCTTTTTTTGCTGCGGTAAATAACTCGTAGGAGAACAAGATTATGATAGATATCGAAGCCAGGATTTCAGCACTATTAGATAAGATGAACCTCGATCAGAAAATCGGGCAGCTTATTCAAGCTGAACGTCAGTTTATATCTCCCCAGGAAGTGAAAGATTACCACGTGGGTTCTGTCCTGAGTGGTGGAGGATCTGTCCCGGGTGAAAATCGACCGGAAGATTGGATATTGATGAATGATGCCTATTGGGCTGCTTCGATGACTAATGATGCAGATCATCTTCCCATTCCGATTCTTTATGGGGTTGACGCTATTCATGGAAATACCAATGTAATCGGAGCCGTTGTTTTCCCTCACAATATCGGCTTGGGCGCAGCTCACGATCCCGATCTTCTGGAACGGATTGCCGAAGTTACAGCCAAAGAAATTGCCGCCACGGGTGTGGACTGGACTTTTGCACCAACCCTGGCGGTTGCCCGGAACGATCATTGGGGACGAACCTACGAAAGCTATTCAGAAGATCCTGCGATTGTGTGCGCTTATGCACCTCGCATTATAAAAGGGCTCCAGGGCGATTTTGGCGAAGAAAAAGTAATCGCCTGCGCCAAGCATTGGGTTGGCGATGGTGCCACCTTACACGGAATCGATCAAGGCGATATGTGCATCAGCGAAGCGGAGCTAAGGAAATTGCATGTGCCACCCTATAAAGCAGCTATAGATGCGGGTGTCCTTACCGTGATGGTGTCGCTTAGCAGTTGGTATGGGAAAAAGTGCCATGGCCATCCTTATCTGCTTACCGAACTTTTGAAGGGAGAGCTTGGCTTTAATGGTTTTGTGATCTCCGATTGGGATGGCATCGACTATCTGGATGAAGATTATCGGGAAGCAGTTATCCTTTCTTTGAACGCTGGCATTGATATGTTTATGATTACAGCCAGGTGGAAGGAATTCATAACCCATGTAAAGGCCGGTCTGGCCAGTGGGCGAATACCAGCTCAGCGTTTGAATGATGCTGTTCGAAGAATCCTCAGAGTCAAATATGCCTTTGGTATGTTCGACAAACCCCGCCCAGCCCTACGTAAACTCTCTTTGGATCACTCCTGCTTCGGTAGTCCTGCTCACCGTGAAGTTGCCAGGGAAGCGGTTCGCAAGTCTCTGGTAATGCTGAAAAACGACAAACAGCTACTTCCTTTGAACAAAGAGTCACGCATCCTAGTAACCGGGAAAAATGCCCATAACCGAGGCCATCAATGTGGGGGTTTCACTGTCGCCTGGCAGGGTGTAAATGATAAACAGCCTATAGATGCAAGCATATATGATGACGTGGATCGCGGAAAAACGAGAGATGCCGCCGAAAACAAAGCTCCTTCCTACAATTCTCTGATTGTTGGCGGAACATCAATCTGGGAAGGCATCCAAAAGGAAGCCCCCAATGCAGTGTTAAGTGAGGATGGTTCGGATGCTGATAAGTCCGTGCATGATGTTGCCATTGTGGTTATCGGGGAAGTTCCTTATGCAGAAATGCTGGGAGACATCAGAGTGGAAGGGCTTGCCAAAGGACTGCGCATTAGCAAAGGTTCCAGTTCTGATGACACGCTTGAGCCAATCCCTGTCATGAAACAGGGTCCTTATGGGACGCATCTGTATCTTCACCAGCTTCATCCGGAAGACCTCATAACGATCAAAAACATCAGTTCTCGGGGAGTTCCCATTGTCTGTGTTATGCTTTGTGGAAGACCTTTGGTTATCGAACAGGAACTGGAATCCGCACAAGCTTTTGTAGTTGCCTGGCTGCCTGGTTCAGAAGGCCAGGGAGTTGCAGACGTGATCTTTGGCGATTATCCCATGCAAGGCAAACTAAGCTTTTCCTGGCCACGTTATGACGATGAAAACTGGAATCTTGGCGATGATAACTATAATCCGCTCTTTCCCTATGGATATGGTTTGACATACTAAGAACAGCAGCAAGATCAGTTTTGACTTGATACTTCAGCCGAATCTTGCAGTATCTTCTCAATGAAGCATACTCTCTTGGCAAGGCCCCTCTCAAATCAAGCGAGAAATCCATAAACAGGCAACCTGTATGGGTGGCAAACTCCCATTTGCCACAATGACCAAAGGCCTTCGCTGCAGACGACTCAGTCGTTTGTAGCCAATTTCGGAGATTGGCAGCCCAGCTAATTTTGATCCCCGGAACAAAGGTGCCCTCTTAGTTGGGATGAAATATTCTTAGCATACGAATATCCCGATTTGCATTATGCCTTTTCCCAATTAAGGGAGCATTAAGCGTGCACTAAGGGTGCGACCCTAATTGCACGCTTAATGCTCCCTTGAATCGAAGGACAGGATTATAAAAATCAATATAAGTGCCAAGGAGCTTCAGCTGGCTTTGGCTTACAAAAAAACCCCGGACCGAAATCCGGGGTTTCACTATCAAATTCTGCAGGTTATCACCTGCAACGATTTCTTCTTTTACTTAGCCAGGATCATTTTCTTGGCTTCGCTATACTTGCCACTGGTCATGCGATACATATAGATACCGCTGGACACAGGCTGACCATTCATGTCGCGTCCATCCCAGGATACCTGATAGTAACCGGGTGTAGCGTGATCATTTTGGAAGCTCTTAATTAGCTGGCCTTTCACGTTGTAGATGCTGATATTCACTTTTCCGGCTTCCTTCAGGCTATAACGCAGATTGGTGTTGGGGTTGAAGGGGTTCGGGAAGGCATTCAGCAGCTTGGTGAACATCGGGATCGCAGGGGGCAAAGGTGGCTGACTGGGATCGCCGATGGTAATACTCAAGGGGCCAAAATATTCGGATACACCATCCAGGGCGATGCTTTCCAGCCAGTAGTAATAAACCATATTGCTATAAGCTTCGACGTCTGTGTAGCTATAGCTGATCTGAGTTCCCAGAGGGGTTCCGTTATCAATCAAAGTAGGATTGATCTTGATGGCATTGGTCAGATCATTGGCTTCGGCACGTAGAATGTTGTAACCGCTGTGATTGGTTTCAGACTGAGCTATCCAGGCAATCTTCACGCAAAGATCAGTGGTGATGGTGGCTGTGAAGCTGCTGAGTTCGACCGGCAAAGTCGGATCGGAATCGCCCAGAACGATGGGAACAACTATGTCTTTATTGGCAGTCAGCACGAAGGTGATGAATCCACCCACATTCTGTACAGAATTCCACTGTCCGTTTTGGTAGTAACCACCCCAGGGTGCTGTAGTTTCGATAGTGATAGACCAGGGACCGGCACCAATCAGCTCCAGGCTGAAGCTTCCTGCAGCTATGAAAGTAGCATTGTTAACAGGGGGAACCGGAGCACTGCTGTTATTGGCGCTGCCACCTGAAACTGTTATTGTCTCAGTTCCTACGACAACAGGGGTTCCAGCGGGATAGTCGAAGTATTCCTCGATCTTTACATCGTCCAAATACCAACCATCTGCATTGTATCCCTTGTAAACAAAGGCCAGAT
>CAZNGW010000013.1:0-46848 GCA_964572925.1 uncultured Candidatus Cloacimonas sp.
TGGCTTATGAAGGCAAACCTGTGGTTAGCATCGGTGCGGCACATTTTAATTCTGATAGCCGCCTGATCATGAATAACGTGATGCTTGCAAATAATCAAAGTGGAGGTTACACACCTGTGTTTATAGCTGCCTTCACCGATTCCACCTCAGTGATCAGCAATTGCACCTTCGCCAACAACCGTGGAGGAGGCATAGCCAACATCCTGAATGGTAATCTACGGATTGCCAATTGCATCTTTGATAATGAGGGGCAATTAGAAATTCTCTGCCAGGGCACTTATCCGAATACGGTCTCGGATGTGAGCTTTGAAAATAACTTCATTCGTGGTTATCCCAATAGCTTTTCTTCGTCGGCTGTAAACCAGATCAGCTTCAATGGTGTAGTGCTGTCCGGTGATCCAGGATTTTGCAGCGGGATTGCTGATGACCCAATGTCCTATAGATTAGGCAATAGCTCTCAATGCCGTGATGCAGGAACTCCAGACACCACAGGTTTGTATTTGCCAGAATATGACCTTTATGGCAATCTCCGGATTTATGGTTCGTCAATCGATATTGGCTGCAACGAGTGGAGTTTTCCCGTTTCCACCAATGACTTGGTACTCCCTGTGCAAGCCTGTCTATCTGCGTATCCCAATCCCTTCCTTTCCGAACTTAAGATTAGCTTCAACCTTGATAAAGCATCCAATGTCCAATTGAAAGTATATAACCTGAAAGGGCAATTGGTGAGTACTATCCGTGACGGCTTTTACCCCAAAGGTGAGAATTCCATATTCTGGGAAGGCTGTGACGATAACGGCAGACCTGTTGCTTCCGGAGTCTATCTCTTGCAGCTAAACATTGGTGACAAAGCCCAAAAAGCTATGAAACTGGTGAAGTGGTAGTATATCGAATAATAATTATTGTTGGGATCAACCCCAATCTTTGCTGACGGATCTACTCTCTTAAATCCTGCTTGACACTGATTTCCTGCTCTACATAATAGCAATCGTGAGGTAACAATGAAACTTAAAGTTCTTATTTTCCTGATATTCATATCTTTAACGCTCAGCAGGGGGTTTTCTATTGTCAACGGGCAACTAAGCCAGATCGGCAATAAATATATCCTTAAGGTTTGGGGCACTCACTACGAACGTGGTTATGCCATGGGATACCTTCTGGCCCCCAACATCATGAATGTATTCAGCAACTATTTTTACACCATCGTAACCGGAGCCAATCCAAATACTTATGAGTATTACCTCAATTTACACCGCAACAACTTCAATACCGACAGCCGTTTCAGTGATGAAGCATCGGGACTGCGAGACGGCATGTTTGCATCGGGATATTCGATGTATCACAGCGGCCTGCAAAGGAATTTGAATCTGGACGACATCCTTTTTGTGAACGCCATCGTAGACATAACAGGATTCATGAATGGCAAGGACCCAGAGCTGGGCTGTTCGTCGATTTCGAGTTGGGGAGTGTCCACCAGTCTTGATCCCCAGCTGCAAGGTGATCTGGTGATAAGCAGATTGCTCGACTGGAGTCCAAATGACGCACTTCTGGCAAATCCGCTTCTGGTTATTCATTATCCTGCCGAAACCGACGAACAGAAATGGATGTCCTTCACCTATCCGGGTTTGATAGGGGCTTTGTCTGCCATCACAGAAAGCGGTTCTGCGGCTTTTTTGAATATGGGAAACATCCACAATCACCCCGATCCCACTAACCTGACAAATGTCCTTTTTGACATCCGTAAGGGGATGGAAAGATATGATCTTGATGGCGATGAGCAACACACACCGGAAGATTTATTCTATTCATTGGCAAACGGGCATCACGTCGGAGGGACAATCATTCACAGCGTTCAGCAGTGGGCAGATTCCTGCCAGGCAGCCATCATCGAGACTAATAATACCGGAACGATGCGGCGAGGTCAAGATCAATACAGTGGCTTGAATGGTGACAATCTGGCAGCTACAAATCACTTTCGCAAGCTCTACAGCCCGGTTCCCTGTTATCGTTACAGCAGGATGATAGATTCCCTGAGTGTGAATCCACAAGTGAGTGCAGAGCGTCAGTTAACCGTTCTGAAAGGAGCTGGCGGAGTCCCCCAAAATCTGATGTTGATCCATTACCAGCCTTCCACGGGACAGATATTGTGGTCTGTAGCGATGAGTGGCAACCCTGCTTATTCTCAAACTCCGCTTTTTCTGGATGCAGCAGAGCTATGGACACAGCAGAGCCCGGTATCAGATGAGCTTATCCCTCAGGTTAACCTGAGTCCTCAGGTATACCCAAATCCGTTGAAGTGTGGACAGACCCTGAAGCTGGAAACCTGCGAAAGCATCAAACAGGTTTGTATTTACAATCTGAAAGGTCAGATAATGCTGCAAGCGCAAAATCCCTGGGAACTCGAATTCGAACTACCTGCAAGAAATTCAAACCTCAGCTCAGGGGTATATTTCCTGAAAGCTGAAACTGCAAACGGTAGAATCCTTACCAGCAAATTCGTATATCTCAAGTGAGCTGATGAAGCGTCTGCCCATCTTCGAGAAGAGAGTGTATCACATGACCAAACAAAGACTTAGCATCTTGGCTGTATTCGCAATCGCCGTTCTCCTGGCTGGCTGTGTAACTGGATTGCCTCTCAGAAAAAGCGATCGGAAGCTTAATGTGAGCAAGAATTCACTTGTGCTGCTACGCTTTGCCACTGTGAACTTTTACGATCCGCTTTTTACCCCCAAGCTTAGCTACATCCAGTTTTTCAATCTGCAAACCAACAAGAGGTTCCGGTTTCAACCTCTTCCCGAAGATCAAACCATTGATGCCCTGGGCTACAACCATCTCTGGCTGGGACTCTTTTTACCGCCTGGCGACTATCTGATTGAACGGCTTGATGGCAAGTGTGAAACTGCCATGTTGGGTAGTTCCTTCAAACTGAAACCCTTCACGAAATTCACGTTACCTCCGCAGAGCATTTCCTATTCAGGTTTGATAGAAATCAGCAATGCGAAACCGGTAAAAGACGGAACGACTGTTAGTTCCAGTGCTCAATCATTTTCAAGCGAAGCGCTGCTGGGAAATGCTCTGGCAGGATATTTAAACAACAGCGCTTTTCAGATAAAAGTGATAGACAACAGCCAGGAAGATTTAACAGGCTTCCGATATTTCTTTCACGGCTTGGCAAACCGTGAAATTCAGATAAACCTGGCAACCAACTGATAACCTTTCGCATACTGCAAATCCACTCTTTTTCATTAAGCGAGCAATAAGCGTGAAATACGGGTCAGACGCTTATTTGACCCTTAATGCTCCTTCAATGTATAAGATAAAACAACGTTAGCCGCAGAAAGTAATTGACAGGATACCCTCAACACAAATTCTGGTTTCTATGAAATGAAGCCGCATGCTTCTGCCTTAGGGTGACAGTGCTACTAAGGCTGTAAAACTATATGCAAGAAAGAGTAAACTCTTTACTGTGAAGAATGCGGAACCATCGGTATCCGCTTTTTTCATTTCCGGTAAGAAGGAGGTTCTTATAATCCGGATCAAACGTGGTAAGGCAAAGACCAAGGAAGTGGTGCCCAAAGAGCGCATCAACAACCAGATCGACGCTGACAAAGTTCGCCTGATAGGCAGTGATGGGAAACAAATTGGAGTTGTCCCGATACGTGAAGCTTTGCGTCGCGCAGAAGAAGCTGATCTTGACCTGGTGGAGATTTCCCCCAATGTAGATCCGCCAGTCTGCCGCATACTGGACTTCAGCAAATACTACTTCGAGAAAGAGAAAAAAGCCAAAGAAGCCCGCAAAAAACAACATGAAGTGGAAGTGAAAGAGATAAAATTCGGTCCGAATACCGAAGAGCACGACTTCAACTTCAAGAAAAACAATGCCGTCAAGTTCCTGAAACAGCATAACAAGGTGAAATTCACCGTCCGTTTCAGGGGTCGCCAGATGGCGCATAAAGAGCTGGGCTACAGAGTTTTGGATAAACTTAAAGCCGAGCTTGCCCATATCGCAGATGTGGATAGCGAGCCCGTTGCCGAACGTAATCTTCTTTCCATGGTGGTAAGCCCCAAAAAGGATATCGACCGCATTCTGGCCAAAGATGCCAAACCGGCCGAAACCCCCACTGCCAATCCCGCTCCCGTGGCTGATAACACTCCGGCCCCGGATCCCGAGAAAGATAGCTAGAATAGCCCGGCTTGGCCAATAGGACACTGATGCGTCAGGGCTGAACTGTTTTTATTATTGACTTATTCCGGGACAGAGCCCGGAGAAAAAAAGATTAAAGATAAGGAGATAGAAATGCCTAAGATCAAAACCAACCGATCGGCCGCCAAACGTTTCAAGGTTACCGGCACCGGTAAGATTGTGCGCCACCATGCCAAAAGCGCTCACATTAAAACCAAAAAATCACCGAAACTGAAACGCAACCTGCGCACCAGTGCCATCGTCGTGAAAGCAGACGAAAAAAGAATTTACCGGATGCTGGGAATCTAAATCAGGAGGATTGACAAATGCCAAGAGTAACCAATAACGTTGCCGCCCATCGCAGAAGAAAAGCTTATATGCTGAAAGCCCGTGGCTATTTTGGCGCCAGAAGCAAAACTTACCGTGTTGCCCGCCAAACCGTGGAACGCGCCATGGCCTTCTCGTTTGCCCACCGCAAACTAAAAAAACGCCAGTACCGCAGCCTCTGGATCACCCGTATAAACGCTGCCTGCCGCATTAACGACATGAGCTACAGCCGCTTTATCAACGGCCTGCACAAAGCCAATATAGATATCAACCGCAAAACTCTGGCTCACCTGGCCTGGCATGATGCCCCGGCTTTTGCCAAGCTGGTTGAGATCGCAAAAGGGTAATAGTTACGCGGTTTTTTGGGGTGAATAGTTACACGGATTTAACGGATTAAACGGATCAACACGGATTTATGCTTAGTAGTAAAGTGGACAATGAGCTTTCTGAGAAGATAATAGGCGCTTTCTATAAAACATATAATGCCTTGGGATTCGGTTATCTGGAAAAAGTGTATCTAAATGCGCTGAAATATGAACTTAACAAACTGGGACTAAAGGTAGAGATTCAAAAGCCAATCAAAGTATATTACGAAGGCTTGGTGATAGGTGAATACTTTGCCGATGTCATGGTGAACGACAGGCTAATAGTCGAACTGAAAGCTGTAGCAGCGTTGACTTTGGAACATGAATCCCAGTTGTTTAACTATCTGAAAGCGACAAACACCGAATTGGGATTGTTGCTGAACTACGGACCTAAGCCTGAAGTTAGACGTAAGATCTGGACGGAAACAAAGAAGATAAATCCGTGTTGATCCGTCCAATCCGTTAAATCCGTGTGACCATTTAAAACAAATCAGAGGAAACGTTGCAAGAACAGCTGAAAGAATTGGTAAAGCAGGCAGAGATCGACATTGCAGCCTGCCGGACTGCAAACGATCTAATGAACGTTAAAGCTCAGTATCTTGGCAAAAAGAGCGTGCTGAACGGACTTTTTGCCCGGTTGAAAGAGCTGGCACCCGAAGAACGTCCCGCTTTCGGTAATCAGATAAACCATAGCCGGACCCAGATTGAAACCTTGCTGGAAGCAAGAAATAAAGCGATCAGGGAGCATACCTGGTCTGAAGTGAATAAAGCCAACGCCCACGACCTTTCCATGCCAGGCATTGAAAGTTCACGGGGCGGGTTTCATCCACTCACCATAGTTCGCCGTGAGATAGATGAAGTATTCCTCAGCATGGGGTTTGAGATCGCCGAAGGACCGGATATCGATGACGATTTTCACAATTTCGATGCCTTGAATACTCCCGCTGATCATCCCTCCCGCAATCTGGCAGATACCTTCTATCTGGAAAATGGCGGTCTTTTGAGGACACAGACTTCCACAGTCCAGATTCGCACCATGGAACGCTATGCTCCTCCGATCCGGATAATCTCTCCGGGACGCTGTTACCGCAACGACAAGCCTGATCCCTCTCACTCCCCGGTTTTCCACCAGGTGGAAGCTTTGGTGGTAGACAAAGGCATCAGCCTGGCAGATCTTACCGATACTCTGCAGCAGTTTGCCTCCATTATGTTTGGCAGTAAAGTTGGCAGCAGGATTCGCCCCCACTTCTTCCCCTTCACCGAACCCAGTGCAGAAATGGACATCTCCTGCGTGGTCTGTGGTGGTTCTGGTTGCCGGGTTTGCAAACATTCCGGTTGGCTGGAAATGGGTGGAGCTGGAATGGTGGATCCCAATGTGTTCGATATCCTGGGAATAGATTCCGAACTTTATACCGGCTTTGCCTTTGGGCTCGGAATTGAACGGATCGCCATGCTGAAATATAACATCCCCGATATGCGAATTCTATTTGAGAACGACCTGCGTATGCTGAGACAGTTCAAAGGAGAGCTGAGATGATCATTTCCCTTAACTGGCTGAAGAAATATATTGAGTTAACCGAAAGCACCCCCGAACTGGAAAAACTGCTCACCTTTGCCGGCATCGAAGTGGAAGCCGTGAAAGAACTTCCTGCCTTACCGGCAAGTGTCATCAGCGCCAGAGTAATCTCCGCTGATCCCGTTCCCAAAACCGATCATCTGCAATTATGTCTGGTAGACATAGGCAGTTTCGCCTATCCTGAAAAAACGCCTGAAGGCTATGTCCAGGTGATTTGTGGCGCACCCAATTGCCGTAGTGGAATGATGGCACTCATTGCTCTGCCCGGCAGTGCGTTACCCGAATTTACCATAGCCAAAGCAAAGATTAGAGGTGTGGAATCGCATGGAATGCTTTGCTCTGAGAAAGAACTGGGCATCTCGGACAACCATGCCGGAATAATCGAACTGCCTTCAGACACGGCAATAGGACTTAGTGTAAATGAACTCTATGAACTGCCCGATACCATCTTTGAGCTGGAGATAACCCCCAACCGCCCTGACTTGCTTGGCTACCTGGGAATCGCCAGAGACCTTTCCGCAAAGCTATCCCGTCCCCTGAGAAAGCCAGAAACTAATATCGCAGAAGCTTACCTTGCAGAAAACGACCTGCCTTTGAAACTGGTGATCAAAGACAATGAAAAATGTCCCCGCTATACAGCAAGGCTGTTTACCGGTGTGCAGACTGGTCAGTCTCCCCTCTGGATGAAAACAGCATTGATCAAATCTGGCCTGAGGCCGATAAGTAATCTGGTGGATATAACCAACTTTGTGATGCTCGAATACGGCCATCCTTTGCACGCCTTTGATTATGACAGGCTAAGAAGTATTCCCGGCGAAGAAACCCCGGCTATTATAGTCCGAAGAGCAGATACAGATGAACTCTTTTCTGCCCTGGACGGAAAAACCTATAAACTGGATAGCGAGGATCTGGTAATCGGGGATGGGGTCTGTCCCTCAGCGCTGGCCGGTGTAATGGGCTCAGAAGACTCAGGGATAAACCCCAATACCGTTAATGTAGTTCTGGAAAGCGCTGCCTTTCATCCAGGTTCGATCCGTAAAACTTCCTATAAGCATAAACTGAGTACCGATTCTTCCTACCGCTTTGAACGCCATCTCAGCGATCATGCCACTGCAGAAGCTTCCCAACGAGCTGCCAGTCTGATTTGCGTATTGGCTAAGGCCAAGCTCTGCCCCAGCGTTCATGACAACTGGCCTAATCCATCCAGACCGATAATTCTGGGCTTAAGACCCAGAAGATACAAACAGGTTATCGGATATGAGCTTCAGGATGCAGTGATCAGGGACTATCTGGAGAAATTGGGTTTGAGGTTCCTGCAATACGGAAACTGGAAGCCGGGAAAGATAAGTGACCTGCATGAAGTCTTTTGTCACCATGCGGAAGAGGTTAAACAGGGGCAAGCTGAGTTTACGGAATTGCCTGATTGCGTCCATACGCACTATTATGAGATACCCAGCTACCGGGTGGATCTGGAGCGAGAAATTGACCTGATCGAAGAGTTGGCACGTCTGGACGGTTATGACAAGGTTCCCTCGAAAAGCCATTCCCGCCAGATCATGGATCGCCACGCTTACCGGGTTAATAAACTCGCAGGAGATTATATGGTTACGCGTGGATTTTACGACACCCTGAACTACAGTTTTTCTGAGCCGGCTTTGATGTTGAAACTGGGTTATGCTGAGGGGGACACCCTTTTGAACATGCTGAAGTTGAAAAACCCCCAAAGCAGCAATCAGAGCGCTATGCGCACTTCGCTGATTCCGCAACTTTTACAGAATTTGCGCTATAATCTGAATCATGGGGAAAAGAACATCAAGCTCTTCGAACTGGGAAAAACCTATCACAAAACCGACAACCAAAGCTTTGAACCCTACCATCTGTCCGCAATTCTTTGCGGGAATAACCGTAATGAACACTGGCAGGACAAAGCAAGTCTGGTTAATGCCACCTATCCCAAGGGCGTAGTGGAAGAGTTGCTTGCCTTGCTGAACCTTGAGGATTATCAAACCGAGGCTGCCAAGGAACCTTTCCTTAATCCTGGGGAAAGCGCTCAGTATCTTTACAATGGCAATCAGATCGCTTGGTTTGGCAAACTAAAAGCCGAAATCGCCCAGGCATTTGACATTGATACTATAGAGCTGAAGCAGGATATCTGGCTTCTGGAGATCCAGCTCGATACGCTGACCGAGGCTACCCGAAACCGAAAGAGAGTATATCAGGATATTTCCAGGTATCCTGTCGTCAACCGGGATATATCTTTCCTGATCTCTAATCAAATCTCTTACGAGGAGATCCGAAAAGTCATCATAGCTACTTCACCAGAATTGATTTCCGAACTAAAAATATTCGATGAATTCAGAGGGAAGCAAATCCCTGAGGGCCTTCGCAGCCTGTCTCTGCATCTGAGAATTCAAGACAAAGAAAAAACATTGACAGATGAACGAGTAGATCAACTTGTTGAATCTATCATCAAGAAACTGCAAGACACTTGGCAGATCACAATGAGGTAAAAGATGGAAAGTCATGTAGTAAACCTGCAAGACAAGATACAAAAACTGATAGACCAGTATACACTTGATAAGCAAAAACTGGAAGATTTGGAAAACAAGGTTGGTCAGTTAACCGAAGAAAATTCACAGCTGTTTGCCCAAATCGAAGCCAACGGGAATCAGAATGAAGCCCAGGAAACCAGGTATAGAACGCTTCAGGAAGAATATAATCGTTTGGAAAGCAGATACAGCGAACTGCAAAAAATGCTTGCCGGGTTCGAGTCTCTGGCAGAAGGTGCCATTAAAAAAATTGACAGCATCATCCCCGTAGTGGAAATCGGGGAGTAAGATGCACGCTGTTGAAGTGGAGATCTTCGGACGTCGCTTTCGTTTACGCAGCGATGATCCCGAAAGGACCAAACTGGTTGCCGAGACGGTCAATCTCCAGATCAGCGATCTCAGCGAGCAGTATGATAACCTTGATTTTACCAAGCTGCTGCTTCTGATCTGCCTTCAACAGCAAGAAAAGGTTTTGGTTCTGGAAGACAGGAACACGGAATTAGGCTCTGAGCTTGAGCGCTTGAACCAGATGATTTCCAAAATTATTTCATAAATGCAGATTGCCTGCAGAATTCGTGATATGAATTGCATAAAAGCTATCTTGGGAACGGGAATCGAGCCATGGGCAGCATGCGTGCCGGATAAGCTCCGGATACATAAAGCTCAAAAGGTAGGTGCCCACTTTATGCTTGGCTTTTGGATGACAAGCTTACACGGTTCATGCGGGCTTTTTTATTCGCTTTGAGAGATCAAGGCTAAATAGATTAAAAGATAAGGAAAATAATATGCCAAGCATAAATCCATACCTGGCCATGGCAGTCGGAGCTTTAGTGGGCTTTGCGATTGCCTTGGTAATCTACATATCAAAACGTAACACAACTTTCAAGCTGATTTCCCAAGCTACAAAAATCGCCGAAGATTTGAAGAAAGACGCTAAACATGAAGCTGAAAACGCAAAAAAGGCAGCCATCCTGGAAGCCCGGGAAGAATGGTTCAAACAAAAGCGCATTCTGGATGAAGAGGTAAAGGAACGCCAGAAAGAGCTTCGAGCTCAAGAAAAGAAATATAACGAACGCCTGAGCAGTCTCGATAAACGTCTTGATTCCCTGGATAAGAAAGAAAGCAATCTTGCTGACCAGGAGAAACGGCTGAAATCCAAAGAAGACGAGGTTGCCCTGCGTAAACAAGATTTGGAAAATGTGATCACCGAACAAAAGAACAAACTGGCTGAAATTGCAGGATTATCGAGAGAAGAAGCTGTATCCAGGCTGCGCGAAGAATTGATTTCTCAAGCAAGGCAAGTGGCTGCCAATGATGTTCGGTTAACGGTGGAGCAGCTTAAGCTGGACGCCAGCAAGAAAGCTGCAGAAATCCTTTCCACCGCCATTCAAAGAATGGCAGTAGACCACGTATCCGAAACCACCGTTTCTGTAGTATCGCTACCTTCTGATGAAATGAAGGGACGCATCATTGGACGGGAAGGCAGGAATATCCGCACGTTCGAAAAGGCCAGTGGAGTTGACCTTATCATCGATGACACTCCCGAAGCAGTGGTGCTTAGTTGCTTTGATCCGGTGCGCCGTGAGATTGCCCGACTTTCTCTGGAAAAGCTGATTTCCGATGGCAGAATCCATCCAGGTCGAATTGAGGAAGTGATCTCCAAAACCACTAAGGAAATGGAAGAAACCTTGGTCAAGATCGGTGAAAAAGCAGTCTTGGAGACTAATATCCATAATATCTCACCCAACCTTATCAAGATACTGGGACGGTTACATTACCGTACCAGTTATGGCCAAAATGTGCTTCAACACTCCATCGAAGCTGCCTGGATATGTGGAATTCTGGCCGCAGAACTGAATCTGGATCAAGAGATAGCCCGTCGAGCCGGATTATTACATGATATCGGCAAAGCTGTTGATCACGAATTTGATGGGACACATGCCATTATCGGAGCTAATCTGGCTCGCAAGAACGGTGAAGGCAAACTGATTGTAAACGCTATCGAAGCTCACCATGAGGAAGTGGAAGCAGTTTCTGTTTATGCCGCTTTGGCTCAGGCTTCAGATGCAATTTCAGGTGCCCGTCCCGGTGCCAGGCGTGAAATGCTGGAAACCTATATGCAGCGTTTGGCCAAATTGGAAGAAATCGCGAATGGAGTGGAAGGCGTTAACAAATCCTATGCCATCCAAGCCGGAAGGGAACTCCGCATCATCGTGGAACCTACAGTTATTGATGAAAACCAGACTACTTTACTCGCTACCGAAATCGCTGCTTCCATTGAGAAGCAGGTTCAATACCCCGGTCAGATAAAAGTAACCGTGATCAGGGAAACTCGGCAGATAGCCATGGCAAAATAAATGAAAATACTCTTCTTTGGCGATGTTTATGGCAAAGCCGGAAGACATGCGTTGTTAAATAGCTTATCCGGCTTGAAGGATGAATTCAAGCCGGATTTTATCATCGCTAATGCAGAAAATCTTGCCGATGGCAAGGGGCTCACCGAAAAAACTCTCCAACCGATTCTCCGGGAAGGAGTTGATGCCGTTACGGGAGGAAATCATCTGTGGGACAGGGCAGAATCTCTGGAATTCATCAAAAACCAAGCCCGGATCATTAAACCCCTCAACTATCCTGTTATAACGCCAGGCAACCCCATGGCCATTCTGGATAAAGACGGCTTGAAACTCGGAATAATCTGCATGTGCGGGCAGATATACATGCCTCCTTGTGATAACCCTTTCACAACCCTGGAGTCATTCCTCATATCGACTCGCGAAAAATATCCAGATTTACCGATTATCTTGGATTTTCATGCGGAATCAACCAGCGAAAAACGCGCTATGGGCTGGTTTGCCGATGGCAAACTGGCTGCTGTTCTGGGAACTCATACCCACATTCAAACTGCAGATGAGGAAATTCTCCCCCAAGGCTGTGCCTACATCACGGATATTGGCATGACCGGTTCGCACGACAGTGTGATCGGAGTGCGCAAAGAGATTATCGTTGAAAAAATGTTATCTTCGATTCCAAACCGCTACGAATCTGCCGACAAGGGTTTGCAGGTCAATGCCGTTTTAGTAGAACTCGATGATAGTGGAAGGTCATGCAGAATCCTGCGCATCCGCAGAGAGATAGAAGGAGATAGGCAATAACCATGGAACTGAGCGGAAAACCAGTAGCTGCGGCTATCAACCGTTGTAGCAAAGATCTGATTGCAGAGTTTAAACTGAGGCCCAAAATGCTGCTGATCCAAGTTGGTGAGGATCCTGCTTCCTCTTACTACGTGCAAAGCATTGTCAGCAGTGGAGCAAAACTCGGTTGCATATGCCAGTCGGAAACCCTATCAGCCCATACCTCTGAATCAGAGCTAATGGAAATCGTACAAAAGGCTAACTACGACCCGGAAATAAACGGAATAATGATCCAGAAACCGCTTCCCGCCCAGATAAAAGACAGCTCCATCAACCTCGCAGTTTCTCCAGCCAAGGATCTGGATTGCCTGCATCCGGTAAACCTGGGAAAAATCATGCAGGAAATCGATGGCTTTCTACCCTGCACTCCTGCTGCTGTTCTGTATTGCATGCAATATTACAATATTACACCCTTGGGCAAGGAGTTAGTGATCCTGGGACGCAGCAATGTGGTGGGAAAACCCCTGGCCAATATGCTTCTGTGGAAAAAGAGCTTTGCCAACGCTACGGTTACGGTTTGCCATAGTAAAACGCAAAATCTGGAAGAAGTTACTTCCAGAGCCGACATTCTTATATCTGCCATTGGCGTTCCCAATTTCGTTCAGGAGCAGATGATCAAAGAAAATTCTTATATTTTTGATGTGGGAATTAATGAGCTTAAAGACGTGTCCGGTAATTCATATTATGTGGGAGACGTGGATTATAACTCTTGCTTTGATAAGGCTTTGGGCATCACACCTGTTCCTGGTGGCATTGGAAGAATCACTACCGCTGTTCTATATTTGAACTTGGTGAAGGCCAGCCTGGAACAGAAAGGAATAAACAAATCTATTGACGAATATATCGCATTGATTTTCAGTGCTAAGAGTAAGGAATATTAAACAAGATGTTTGGGAGGAATGATGCAAGTTAAGAGTGTTAAGCTCTTGTCCATCATTGTGATGACTCTGACTATATTGATGTTGGTGTCCGGTTGCGGCAAGTCCGGAAGCCGTTTTGCCAACTTAGCGCCGACAATCAAGATTACCTCTTTTGAAGGCTGGGATGATTCTTACGTTGCAGCGGGTTATGACACCACCACCACCTATTCGTTCCAGCAACGTATATACTGGAATGCAACCGATCCGGATGGGATCATCGCCGGTTATGCTTTCAGAATTCTGGACGACAATGGCAATCCAGTGGCCACTCCGGGTTACCAATATATTGATTCCGCTGCTCAACTTACACCTGATAATCTGCTTCCCTTGGGACCGGGTTGGGTGATCCATTACCTTCCCGGAGCCGATCAATCCATTCCTTTGGATGATTCTCAGGCCCGCCGTTCGATCTGGACTTCTCAAAAATACGCAGTGATCAATTTCCCTTCCGCTGATGCACAGGGCAATCCAATCACTAATTACAGCAGATTTGAAGTAGTGGCTATTGATAACCGTGGTGCGATTACTGCTCAACCAGCCTGGCGTAATTTCAAAACCACCTCACCCCGTCCAACCTGTACGATTTCGACCACCAAGGGTAATCCCGACAACAAAATGGTGGGGGCTGGCATGAAGCTTCAATTCTCAATGCAGGACACTGACCCCTTCATTCCTCATCTTCCCTTTAAATACGAATTCCAGATGATGAAAACAGACACCCTGGGCGTTGTGATACCAGGTACTCAATCTGCATGGTTTTCCACAACCAGCGAGGATAATGAAACAGGTAAGATCAACGAATTTTTGCTTACCCGTTATACCAATCCCGGCCTGGAATATGATTATGATCCACAAACCGGCGCATTTCTGAACAGGCTTACCCGCATCACGGCAAGAGTATACGACATGGCCGGGGTTGTCTCAGTTCCCGACACCAATACAGTTATTAACTTCAAGGTTAAGCCCGGGTTCAAGCCAAAAACTGTTATCTATCCTACCAAGACCTATGCCTTGAGTAATTACCACTACGAAGATTACGGCGACGATTCCACAGAAGAGGTTCTTCCCAATACCACTTCGCAAGGTGCGGTTCGCTATGCCACTCCTTTCTTCAAGGATACGGAAGGCAGGCTTTCAGCTGTTCATTCAACAAACATGAAAGTATGGATCCGTTGGGGTTGGTGGGGTGAATATGGAAACACCGCTGGTGAAACCACAGTTTACGCTGTGGATCCCTATACCAAGAAAGTTGACGTGGTCTTAGACCGGGTGTCAAATGAGAATTACTTCAGTGAAATCACCCATTTTGATTTGCGTTATGATGGCAATCCTTACGATTTCCCGCCTTATGCTAATTCAATTGTTGGCCCTGATGCAAATGGAAAATACTGGCTTCGCGTTCCGGTTAATTCACCTCTGGGCCAATCAGTTGTCTTGACAGGCGGCCAGCTTCCAGTTCCCAATGGCTCGGGTCCTGGCGAACATGAATTTGAGGTTCGGGTAGTTGATTTACAAGGTGAGGTTGACCCGCAACCCGTCAGTTTCAAGTTCTATCTACACAGCTATATCGAACCCAGTAATCGCCAGGGAATTCTGGTGATCGACGACGACGTTAACCAGAATACGCAATCTCCTGACGAGATCGTGGATGCCAAGTATGCTAATATGCTTGCTAATTACACTGGTAACGTAACTGTATATACACGTCCAGCCGATCCCTCCCAACCAGGAGTTCCCAATCCTGCCGAAGATACCCGTGGTCGAGCCATAGCCTTCAGTGATATCCAGAAATATAAACTGGTGATTTATCATAGTGACAACTCCGGCGATCCAGGTAACCTGGAAAACGATGTGGATGCTTACACCCTATATATGGTAAAGGGTGGAAATATGGTTATCTCGCACACCCACAAATTGTCTGAAGTACTGGATAACCTATCCAAACTCGGAGCCAGAACAACCTTTTTAAACTATATCGGGCTGGATGGCGTGCCAAATCTTCCTTATCCCAACAAACCCAACCCTGCCAATTGGTATTTCTTCCAGAAAGCCGTTACTGCTATGTCGGGTTACGGTGATATGAACCTGCAATATGGAACACCTCCCTCGTTCAATACTATAGTCAATACCCGCCAGGGTTTACCCTATGTAACTTATTTCCCGACTGATAAATTCATGGGCGATACCTTATATAAGTTCGGTTGTAAACCTGTTAGTTCAACTGCCTTCCCGCCTACCGAAACTCAGTATAATGCATTGAACAATCAAGTGGTGGCTTACCGTAAAATCAACAACAATAACAGCAAAGCTTATATCTTCGGTTTCCCCTTGTCTTACATGGTTGATTCCGATACCCAGGCTATGATGACTAAGATCCTCAGCGAAGTTATGTAACGTAACCAAGTTGATCTGAAACATATAACCGGCTGGAAACAGCCGGTTTTTTTTGTCTGACAATCGAGGTCTCTGAAAGTTGGATATTCATACCTCCTTCTTATCACCCCGGATGCCACCCGGATTCCACCGGTATGCCACCCCAATCAGATTCGGGAGATTTTCGGGAAGCATTTGCGTGGCAATCGGGTCAGGAGAAAGGAAGGATTGAGTTTCAAGGCCAGTTGGATAAGCCGTATTTCCCCGTCGTCCAGTCAATACATGAACTCAAATCCTTATTGTTGAGACAAAAAACACATTTTATCTTACTTAGGACACAAAAAGCAAAAAAAGGGTTGACTGCATTTCAAGCCCTCAAAAAAGGTGATTTCCTGGAGATAAATACTTATAGATGAAAAGAATTATTGTTGCGATTGATGGTCCGGCTGCTTCCGGGAAAAGCACCACAGCTAAGTTGTTAGCCAATAAACTGGGCTATATCTACTTGGACACTGGAGCTATGTATCGGGCTTGCGCACTACAATCAAAATATGCAGAGCTCGATCTGACAGATATCGACGGAATCGCAACAATGATGGAAAACATCGATCTGAAAATTCAGCAGGGTGGGGACGGAAACATTATTTTACTTAATGGGCAGGACATCAGCTCTGAAATCCGGACTCCCGAAATCTCTGCATTGGCCTCATCCATATCCGCCATACCCGCAGTTAGGGTTAAAATGGTGGAACTGCAACGAAAACTTGGTGCTGAAGGTGGAGTAGTATTGGACGGTCGTGATATTGGGACAGTGGTTTTCCCCCTGGCAGAAGCCAAGTTTTACCTGATCGCCGATTTGCACGAAAGAGCAAAAAGACGTCATCTCGAACTGCTTGCAAAGGGAATTGAGACTCCATTTACTGCTGTTTTGGAAGAGCTATCCAGACGAGACAAAGCCGATGCAGAAAGAGCCATGGCTCCTCTAAAACCTGCTGATGACGCTATTCAAGTAGACACCAGCGAACTAAGTATCCAGGAACAGGTCGACCTTTTATATCGTAAAATAGCTGTTCTTCTCGGCAAAGCGCCCCAAATAAGACTGGCAAGGCATTCAGGATACTGCTTTGGAGTTCGCCGAGCTATTCAAATGGCCTTGGAAGCCTCTCAAACTGACAAACAAGTTTATACTCTGGGCGAGATTATCCACAATCCAGGTATTGTTCATGATCTTGAAACCAAAGGCATCAGAGTTGCCAAAGACGCTTCTGAACTAAAGAACAGCGTAGTGATAATCCGCTCTCATGGCATAACAAAAGATGAGATGGAAACGCTGAAGACCAACGGAAACGAAATAATCGACGCTACCTGTCCCTATGTGAACCGCACGCATGAATTAATGCAGAAACTGGTTTTGGAAGACTATCCGGTATTGATTCTGGGTGATAGCAAACATCCGGAAGTAATTGGAATGCTCAGCTACGGAGATGAAAGAACGAAAGTTGTTAGCGCTGATAGCGAAATTCCCCCTACAGAAAGCAGACGTTTGGCTTTAATCTCTCAAACCACCCAGAAACTGAATAATCTTGAGAAATTGGCATGCAAATTGCTTTCCCAGTGTTTGGAGCTGAGGGTGTTCAACACTATCTGTCTTGCCACTTCTCAGCGACAGGAAGCCACCGTGGAATTGGCTAAAGCAAGTGATGCAATGTTGATCATCGGTGGTTTCAATAGTGCCAATACCCGGGCTTTGGCAGCATTAAGCGAGTCCTATTGCCCCACCTATCACATTGAAGATGATGTTCAGTTGAATAACATCGACCTCAGCGGATTTGAAAAGATCGGCCTTGCTGCCGGAGCTTCAACCCCGGAAGAGATAATTATAAAAGTATATAATAGAGTTTTACAAAAAAGCGGGATACCTGATACCGTCCGCAGTATTGGTGAAATCCCCATGTTTAAGGAGGAATCATGTTAAATCATGATCAAAACCCAGTCGAGCCCGAAGTGAAAGAAACGGAAACCACCTCTGTGGAACCGCAAGCGGAACTTGTGGCCGACGAGACTTCAAAACCAACAGTTGAAGGCGAAGAGACCATCGAAGAGCCTGCAATTGCCGCACCCGAAGAAGATGTCCCAGCAGTCCAGGAACCCGTAGAACCTGCCATCGAACCGGCAGCAGAAACGGAAGAACCCCAAACTCCAGTTACAGAAGAGCTCGCAGCTCCGACAACTGTGGAAGAACCTGTAATAAAACCGGTTGCCCCTCCGAAAGAACTCACCCAGGAAGAGAAGGAACGTCAGGACATGATGTCCATGATCGAAGAATCTTTCTCAAACTACAAGAAAGGTGAAATCATCACGGGGACCATTGTGGATATTTCTGATAAGGAAGTCCGAGTGGACATCGGTTTCAAATCCGAAGGCGTGATCCCGATCTCCGAATTTGCCTATAGTGGCATGCCGGAACGAAATACCGAAGTAAAGGTATTTATCCAGGAGATTGAGAATGGCGAAGGAAAACTGCTGCTTTCCAAGAAAAAAGCAGATTATCAGCTTAATATCGAACGCATTAAGAATGCCCATACCGACGGCAGTGTTCTGAGCGGAGTTATCCGTCGCAGAGTGAAAGGCGGTATGATCGTGGATGTCTTCGGAATAGAAGCTTTCCTCCCTGGTTCACAAATGTCTTTGAAACCTATCCCCAATCTCGACCAATTCATCGGTAAGGAACTCTCCTTTAAAATCGTTAATATCGATGAAGAACACCGTAACATCATACTCTCCCGTCGCCAGGTTCTGGAAGAAGAAGCCAGCCTGAAACGCCATGAACTGCTCGAAAAGATCCAGATCGATTCAGAGCTGGACGGGGAAGTGAAAAATATAACTCAATATGGCGCTTTTATCGACCTGGGCGGCATCGATGGCCTCTTACACCTCACCGACATGAGCTGGGGCAAGATAAACCATCCTTCTGAAATGCTGCAGATCGGCGATAAGGTTAAAGTAAAAGTGATCAATTTCGATCCTGAAACCAATAAGATATCCCTTGGCTTGAAACAACTCGTTCCTCATCCTTGGGAAACCATCGAGATTAAATATCCCGAAGGAACCCGCATCACAGGTAAAGTAGTAAGTGTAAAATCTTTCGGCGCATTCGTAGAAATCGAACCCGGTGTGGAAGGCCTGGTGCACATCAGCGAAATGAGCTGGACAAAAAAGATCGCCGATGCCCGCAAGTTCCTGAAAGTAGGCGACACTATCAATGCCATCGTGCTGGAACTGGACAAAGAGAACAAGCGTATATCTTTGGGTATGAAGCAAATGGATCCAAATCCCTGGCTCACCATCGAAGACCGCTATCCCATCGGAACAGTACTTACCCGCAAGGTTAAAAGTCTTACTGCCTTTGGGGCTTTCGTAGAAATCGAAGAAGGTATTGACGGCCTGATTCATATCAGCGATATTAGTTGGACTAAACGTATTTATCATCCCAGGGAAGTATATCGCAAGAACCAGGATGTGGAAGCTGTGATCCTTTCCATTGACAGAGCCCAACATCGCATTGCCCTGGGAGTAAAACAATTAGTTCCAGATCCCTGGGAAACCTTGAACCAAACCCTGCCCGTGAATACCGAAGTAAAAGGCAAAATCAGCAAGCTGATCCCCAAGGGATTGCTGGTTGACGTGCCCTTGGGCAATGACGTCGTGGAAGGATTCATTCCCATTTCCCATCTGGCCTTGCCCAAACTGGAGCATAGTGAAGACGCTTTCCATGTTGGTGAAGAACTGCCCCTCAAGGTTATCGAACTGGATATGGAAAACCGCCGTTTGATCCTTTCCGTAAAGGCTTTCTTCTTTAGCCGTGATCCTAAACTGCAGGAAGAATACATCGCCATCCACGAACAATTCATGCGCGAAAAGGCTTCCAAACAACAGAAAAAGAAACAGGATAAAGAAGCCAGAAACCAGGCCGCCAAAAAGGAACAAGCTGAGGAACAGGCTCAAGCTGAATTAGCAGAAGAAGCAAGCGAGCAGACGATCGAAGAAATCCCTGTTGAAGAACCGGTAGTGGAAATTCCGATTCCTGAAGATATCCCTGAAATCGTGGAAACTCCAGTCGAAGAAGAAGCTGTGGAAGCAACTGAGCCGACGGAAGAAACCACAGAAGTAATCGAAGAAACCGTGGAAGCAACTGAACCGATGGAAGAAACCACAGAAGTTATCGAAGAAACCGTGGAAACTCTTCCTGAAGAAGAACCCAAAACTGAATAATGATCCAAGATAAAGAAGTGACGGCTCAGCAGAGCCGTCATTTCATTTTTAGCCTCCACTTCCTGTTACCTGTTTTTATCCTGGCAGCAGGAACTGTATTATTCCGGGCAACGGAACTTGATCTTACCATTCAGAACCGCTATTATCGCGGTTTTGGCGAATGGGCATTCAATAGCCTCCCGATCCCACTGGCCATCTATCACTATGGTAATATCCCAGCTCTGATCCTTAGTTTGGGTGCTTTATCAGTATTCATTCTCAGTTTCAGTAAAGCCATGGTTCTGCCCTATCGCAAGATAGCTGCTTATCTGGTTTTGGCTATGGTTATCGGACCTGGTCTGATTGCCAACAGCATTTTAAAGGACAATTGGGGACGCCCACGACCCCGCGATCTGGTTCAGTTCGGAGGTGAGTATCAATACGAAGCCCCCCTTAGTATTGATCCTGCCAGCAGTGGAAAATCCTTTCCCTGTGGGCATGCCACCATGGGTTTCTATTTCTTTGCCCTGGGCTTTGCACTTCTTCACAAAAGCAGATTTTGGGCATGCCTGACAGTGCTTTTTGCCCTACTCTGGGGCTTGCTAATCGGCTGGATAAGGATTGGCATGGGCGGACATTTTGCCAGTGACGTGCTTTGGGCGGGAGGAGTAGTATATCTTACTTCCTTTATCCTCTATAGGTTGTTAAAACTGCACCGGCAACCATATCTGATCCAGGATTCCGGCAAGGTTCACAGGCCTTTGAAGCTGTATCAAAAAATTCTCCTTAGCCTGCTGGGACTGATAATTGTGGTCGGAGTGCTGTTGGCTACTCCCTATTCGGCAAAAAAGACATTTCCCATCTCCAGCCAGATTTCAACATGCGACAGTCTGAAACTGGATCTCAGCCTGCAAATCGCCGAACTGAGGATCGACAGTGCAAGGCAAACCCAATTTTCCTATCGTAACAACGGCTTCGGTTTTCCAGGCAGCAAGCTCAAATCCACCAACGAATACCTGACTGAAGCGTTTAATTTTACCCAGTGGAAGAAGGGATTCTTTACAGAACTTAATTGCCAGGCAGATTTACACATCAATCCTGAACAAGTTCGAACCCTCTTTGTTTCTGTGAGTGAGGGCAAAGTGGATATTCAAGATGGCCTTGCCGATACCCTTTGGATAGATCCTGCCTCCAGAATCCAGGGGAGTCCATCCAGAACGATCGTTTTGCCAGGCCCAAAGCCGGTAACTGGCTTCTGGGTGAAAGCTCCTGAGATTTCTTTCCAATAAACAACCTATCTTGCATCATTACTCTTTGGTCTTTGCTTCTATCAGAAGACAATCTTACTGCTATCATACCACATGCTCATGTGGTATGATAGTGATATGATCACGGCTAGATTGACCAAAAGAGCTGGATTCCAAGAATTTTCACTGAAGAAAAATAGATGTATTGGGAACCATTATTGCATAAGATATTCTCTTCGGTGTGTGTCAGCTAACAACTGATGTCAACTATCTGCAAGTGAATCACTTGTCCCCGAAGGCAACTTTATGCGAACCGCAATATTATGAATAGAAGTGAAGCTCTCGCCATGGCGAAAGCAAAGCAGTTAAGGAGACTGTATGAAAAGAGCTGTATTACTGGTCAGCTTACTGATAATGCTGGCACTGAGTTTGAATGCTGAAACGATGCAATTGGGACTGGGAGAAAATTCTCTCACGGTTCTTAGTTCATCGGATAATGAAACCCTTTTGCAATATCGGATAAATCAGTTCGAGAAGCAGAAAGTGGCTATCAATGGCACAGAATGGTATCAAGTCCGGCTTCCTAAAGAAGGTGTCACCCAGGACAAGGGTTTCCCGGAATTACCTGTTTTTAACCGCAGTATTATTATCTCTAATTCTGCCAGAATAAAACTGGAAGTATATGACCTTCAATACCAGGATATTTCTCTGAAAGTTGCGCCTTCCAAAGGCGTGATAACGCGTGATCTCGATCCTGCCACTATCCCTTACAGCTTCGATAACGTATATCTGGGCAAAGATTTCTATCCATCCAAGCTGGCCGATCTTTCCGAACCTTACATTTTGAGGGATTTTCGGGGTATCACTGTAAAAACAACCCCTTTTGCCTACAATCCCGAAACCCAGACTCTGAGGGTTTACACTGGCTACAAGATCAGGGTTTATGCTGACGGAACCGATACTGTAAACACTTTTACCCGCAGCCGGAATTCCATTTCCAGAGAGTTTTTATCCATCTATGAAAACCACTTTGTAAACTGGCAAAGCTATCGCTATACCCCGGTCAACGATACTTTCGGAAAGTTGTTGGTGATCTGCCATACAAACTACCTAACCCAGATCGCACCTTATGTAAACTGGAAAAAACAAAAAGGCATTCAAACCGAACTTGTACAATTCAGCACAATCGGAACTACCGCAGCTCAACTGCAAACCTATATCCAAAACCGTTATAGCGCTGATCCATCCATTGCCTTTATCCAACTCGTGGGAGATGCTGCCCAGATTCCCTCTCTCTCTTCCGGAGGTGGTGGTAGCGATCCCAGCTTCTCTTTGGTAGCCGGTAGCGACAATTATCCCGATATCTTTATCGGACGTTTTTCCGCTGAAACTACAGGCGACGTTACAGCTCAGGTAAATAAAGCCATCGTTTATGAAAGAGACCTGAATACTTCTGCCACCTGGCTGTCGCAAGCTTTGGGAATATCCGATTCTGCAACAACTGCAGGTGATGACAGCGAAACTGATATCAACCACATGAACAATATCCGCACCAAGCTGCTTAATTATGGTTACACCTCTGTTGACCAAGTTTACGAACCGAGTGCAACCGCAGCCCAGGTTACCACCAATGTTAATGCTGGAAGAGGTTTCATCAACTATGTTGGGCATGGATCGGATACCTCCTGGGTAACCACCGGTTTCAGCAATACAAATGCCCTTGCTTTGACCAATGGGAACAAAACACCCTTTATCATGGACGTGGCTTGCGTGAATGGAAATTTCGTTTCTCTCACCTGCTATGCCGAAGCCTGGATGCGCAACGCCAATGGTGGTGCTGTGGCAATTTATGCCAGCAGTATCAACCAAAGCTGGAGCTCACCAATGCGGGCCCAGGATCATTTTACCGATCTGATGATCGCAGGAACCAAAACCACAACTGGAGGACTATATTACAATGCCTCCTGCAATATGATGGATGTTTATGGAACTGATGGCGTCAACATGTTCAAAACCTGGCACATTTTCGGAGATGCAGCCTTAACAGTGCGCTCGAAAACCCCGCTCGCCATGACTGTGACCCATCCTGCAACCATTGTGATTGGCGCAACTACGGTCACCGTAAATACCGGCGTTTCGGGAGCTATGGTAGCAATTACCTATAATAATACAATTTATGGCGTAGCTACGGCTAATAGCAGTGGTGTGGCAACTGTAACCCTTGCCAGCCCCCCAACTTCAGCAATCACCTATACCGTAACGGCAACTGCTTCCAATCGGGTCACCTATGTTGGGACATTGCAACAGATTGCTGGAAGCGGTCCCTTCATGAGCGTGGAAGCTGCTACCTATGCCGATAGCAATAACAATGTTGCAGAATACAACGAAAGCGGTCGCTTCAACGTCACCTACAAGAATATGGGTTCAGCTGCTGCCACCAATGTATCAACCACCCTGAGTTGCTCTACCACAGGCATCACAATTACCGATAACTCCGAAACCATTGCAAGCCTGGCAGCAAACACCAGCACTACCATAAACAACGCCTATTCCTTCAATATTGCCAATAACGTAGCCAATGGAACCTCCGCCAGCTTCACCATTACCATGGTGGCCGGAATAGAAACCTGGACGCATAACTTCAGCTTAACGCTGAATGCACCTGCCTTAGCGTTTGGTTCCTACACTGTGAACGATGCAAGCGGAAACAACAATGGCAGACTTGATCCTGGTGAAACAGCTACAATCACCATACCTTTGAACAATGGCGGTAATGCAGTCTCCCAAACCGGCTCTGCAACCCTAAGCTGCTCAACTACAGGGATCACGGTTACTACTGGTAACCAGAGCTTTGCAGCAATTTCTGCCTCTGGCAGCACGACTCTCAGCTTTGTTTTACGCGTAGCATCTTCGGTCAGTATAGGCACTGTGGCGAATTTGGTGTTCTCTGCCACTTCAGGCGCTTATACAGCCACCAAGAACGATGTAGCCACCATCGGGATTATTATGGAAGATTTCGAAACCGGCAATTTCAGTGCCTTTCCCTGGGCTTTGGTCGGTAATGCAAACTGGACGGTGGTAAACACAGATGCTTACGCCGGAACCTATAGTGCCAAAAGTGGCACCATTACCGCAAGTCAATCCACCACAATCCAGACCACCAGAGTGTTAACAGCTGGCGGGAACCTCAGTTTCTGGTACAAGGTATCGTCCGAATCTGGCTATGACTACCTGAAATTCTATGTGGATGGCGTCGTTCAAGGCTCATGGTCTGGAACCGTGGCTTGGACCCAGGCTACCTATCCCCTTACAGCTGGAACCAGAATACTAAAATGGGAATACATGAAAGATACCAGTGTTGACAGCGGTTCAGATTGTGCCTGGATAGACAACATTGTTTTCCCTGCCTCCACCATCTCCTATGATCCTCCCCAGAATTTCGTGGCAGTACCAGGAAACAATGTAGTCAATCTTAGCTGGCAAGCTCCTGCTACGGGAACACCTACAGGATACAAGATATTCAAAAACTCCTCGTTATTGACCACCATTACGGGATTGACCTACACTGATAACGCTGTAACAAATGGAACCACCTACAGCTACTATCTGAAAGCAGTATACAGTGGCGGAGAATCTTCAGCTACATCCACAGTAACTGCCACACCGGGAATAGTAACCTCGGTGATTATTGGAAGTGGAACAAGTTATACCGGCACCAGTGATGCTTCGCCAGTTAACGTTTATTATGAAAGTCTGCACGGTCAATCAATCTATACCGCAACTGAACTCTCAGCAGCAGGGATGACTGCAAACGCAAGCATCACCCAGCTTGGATTCTACGTGAATAGTGTTCCGACATTGGCTATGCCGAATTTCGTAATCAGGATGAACCACACTACAGATGCAAACGTTGCCAGTTGGCAGGCTTCCACAGGGATGACCACCGTGTATTCCAACAGCTCTTATCTGCCAGTGGCAGGTGGGTATCATATGCTAACCCTTTCCACTCCCTTTGTCTGGAATGGAACCAGTAATATAGTAGTAGACACTGCTTTTGGAGTGCTGACCAGCTGGACCTCATCTGGAACGGTGCAATATACTTCCACAACAAATGGTTATCGCTATATCAGGGCTGACGACATCGATCAAACCAGTATTTTTACAGGTGGCTCTACCTCAAGTTACCGTCCGAATATTAAGCTGATCTTCCAGCCAGCTCAAACTGAATACGCCAATATCAGCGCAAATCCAAGCTCAGTTACCCAAACTGCGATCACAGGCGATACAGCTACCGTTCAACTTACGCTAAGCAATACAGGTAATATAGCTTTAAGCTGGAGTTCTTCCGATCGAGATGAACAACTGCGTAGCACTGGGATTTTAAGTCTGGATCAAGAGACAGAAAGAACCGGCTGGCTAAGCTACTCACCTGTTTCAGGAACTATTCCCGCCGGGGGCAGCACTGTTGTCAATCTTACTTTAAGCTCCACTGGACTTGCCCTTGGCACCTACACCAAGAACATCACCATCACCTCGAATGCCACGAACAGCCCGAACTACATTATTCCTGTATCCTTCACCGTTCAAGCCAATCCCTATCCCATCGGACCCCGCTTCGTAGCTGAATGGGAACCGGCTACGGGTGTGCTCATTGCCTATGCCAGCGGTTTCGGATTGCCCTATTCTGCCATAGCTGACATGTCCACCCGTGGAAAGGTTTACGTGGTAGTGACTGCTGCCAGCCAGAGTACTGCCAGTTCGCTATTATCAAGCAATGGCGTAACCATGAGCAATGTAATCTATGTGAATCCCACAGGAGTAAACTCATACTGGACTCGCGATTACGGTCCCTGGACGATTATGGACGCAAACAATCAGATGTCCATCGTTGATTTTCGCTACAACCGTGTCCGTCCTTATGATGACGTCTTGAACGAGCAACTGGATGACACCCTTGGCCTGGGATTCTATTATATGCCTTTGGTGGCCACTGGTGGCAACGTGATGACCGACGGCAACGGCAAGATGATGTCCACCAATCTGATCCTGACCGAGAACGATGGAGTTCAAAACGCTCAGGTTACTGAATACAGCTATACCCAGGCTCAGATCCAAACTTTGGTCGGAAACTATCTGGGAGCCACGGAATACCAGTTCTATACCGATCCGCTCTCCAATTCCAGCATCGACCATATAGACTGTTTTGCCAAACTGCTGGATGTGGACAAAGTGATCATCGCCAGAGTGCCAAGTACGCATGCCAACTATGCGGCCCTGGAAGCAGTGGTTGCCTCCTGGCAATCCAAAACTTCCAGTTATGGAACTCCTTACCAGATTTTCCGGGTAGATCAAAGCAGCAATAACGAACCATATACCAATTCTTTCATCTATAATAACAAGATCTACGTGCCGCAATGGAACTCCACTCCCTCCAGCTATGATACTGCCGCCATTGCAGCATATCAAGCTGCCATGCCCGGATATGCGGTTCAGGGATTTTATAATAGCTCCTGGCTTTCAGACGATTCCTATCATTGCCGGGTAAATACCATTTTCGACAATCAGATGATCCATACCAGATTTGTTCCACCCACTTCGGCGCAAGCCCTTGCCACAATCGCGATAAGTGCAGAAATAACGCATGTGAATCCACTTACCAGCGCTGGAACTTATGTTGCCTATAAACACAGTTCTACCGGAAGCTGGCAGTATGTCCCCATGACCAACTCCACAGGCAATGTGTGGACTGCCAATGTTCCCACTCCGGCTTTGGGGCAAACCCTTTATTATTACCTCAAGGCGACGGATACCACGGCCAGAACCTTTTATACTCCTCTGTGCAATTCAGGGGATCCTTTCGAACTGATCGTAAACATCCCGCCCGCCAATCAAACTCCTGTAATCGATCTGCCCACCGGCTTCTCGTTCGACAAAAACGGCAGTCTGGTGCAGAGTTTTGCCACCTATGTCAGCGATCCCGACGGTGATCCTCTCAGCTTGTCTGTCAGTGGGAACCTGCATGTGCAGGCGGCAATCAGCGGAACTCAGGTTACCTTTGGCGCTGACCTCAACTGGACCGGAAGCGAAACCCTGACCTTCACCGTTACAGATGGCGAGCTGGAAGCCGAGGATTCCGTGGTAATCACGGTGAATCCGGTCAATGTTCCCGATTGGGAACCGGTAACCTATGCCAATCCTCCGGCTGAGTTGCATGCGGTGTTAACCGTGAATAACATTCCTTGTGCGGTAAATGACATAGTCGCAGCTTTTGTCGGTGGCGAATGCCGTGGAACGGGAGTGGTCAACCAGATCGGACGTCTGAATGCCTATGCCAGTTTCGACGTAAATCTTGCCGGCACAGAAACGGTTACCTTCCAAATCTACAGCTACCTTGATGATGTGGTATATCCCGTTCAGGAAGTGCTGCCCATGGAGCCGGGAGAGACTTATGGCGAGGGTTCACCGGTGCCTCTGAACGGAACCACCACTCTGGTTTTGGTAGCTCCGCTTACGACTATTCAAAGTGTTTCCGGCACCACCCGCATCAGTTGGGAAGCAGTTCCGCATGCAGATAGTTATACTGTCTACACCTGCTCTGAGCCTTCAGGTATGTACTCATTCGCTGGAACCACCACGAATCTCTATTGGGAGATCGACACTGCCGCGCCCAGAAAGTTCTATAAGGTAGTGGCTACCCGCGATCAGGCAACTAAATAAACCCCAAAATCTATAAAACAAAACTCCGGAACCGTTTATGCAGTTCCGGAGTTTTTTGCTATGACCTACACACTCTCAGCTTCCTCGAATTACGAGAACAATACGGGTGAAACATGGGTGCGACCCTTAATTCACCCGTATTGCTTCCGTAATGGCTTAGAATGGGATTTCAAGTACAGGATCGGGCATAATTGTCGTGAAGCATTTGATGGTCTATTATATCAAGCCTTTACAAGATGGATGCTTAGGCGAGGTCTATCTCATGCGTAAATTTGAATATCTGGGATATGATAGGTCGATCAGGAGGACATCGAAGTGATCAATTCCGCCATCTTTGCCGCTACATTTACCCCGAATATTTCAGGATGACTCTCCGGAACAGCAAAGCTATTGATGGCCATGGGGAAATCTGTAGCATTCACTGGTAATAAAAGGTTCCAGCCACTGGCCACGGTTTCCACCCATTCTGTTTCATAACGTAAAGTAACACAGGGTTTCCTTAGGATATATGCCTCTTTCTGGATTCCCCCCGAATCGGTGAGGATCAGCTGTGAGTTCTGCATCAGGATAAGGAAGTCCAGATAAGCCTGTGGTTCGATGAACCTGATATTGCTGAAATCCTGACTTATTGACTTGTTGAGGATGTTCCTGGTGCGGGGATGAACTGGGAATACTATCTGCCTGTCCAGTCTGTTGAGGCCGTTAAGGATTTGGCTTAAGTTTTCCGCACTGTCGACATTGTAGGGACGGTGCAGAGTTAAAAGGCTATAGCTGGTTTTCTCCAACCCCAGGTGTGGTAGAATCCTGGATTCCCGCTGTGCCTTTTCCAAGCCAAACTTCAGGCTGTCCACCATTATATCACCTACCAGTCTTGTTTTATTGACAAGACCTTCCTGTCTGGCGTTTTCCATCGCTTTTGGTGTGGGTGCCAACAATATGTCGCAAAGATGGTCTGCTACGATGCGGTTCAGTTCTTCCGGCATGCTGCGGTTAAAGCTGCGTAGACAAGCCTCCACATGAGCTGTTTTAATACCCAGTTTGGCGGCTGCCAAAGCACCTGCCAGAGTGGTGTTTGTATCTCCATATACCACTACTACGTCAGGTTTTTCCGTTTCAAGCACCGTTTCCACTGCACTCAGAATCTCCGCAGTTTGCTTTCCCTGGCTGCCGGAACCGATATTAAGGTTGTAATCAGGCTCCGGAATTTCCATATCCCGGAAAAAAACTTCGTTCATCTGCAGGTCATAATGCTGGCCACTGTGGATGATGATCTCCCGGTGGGCTTTCCGGATTTCCCGCGACAGAGGTGCAAGTTTTACAAACTGGGGTCTGGCACCAACAATCTGAGCTATTTTCATTTATTGCTCCCGTGTGTTTAAGTTCAGATGCCATAAATTGACTTATTACCCAGATGTCAAGTCTCCCTTTGCTAAACAGGGCTTTTCCCGCTTGACAGAAAGGACAATGCGGTATATCGTGAACTTATGCAAACAGATGAAACCCGAGTTCTATACTATCATGTGATCGCTGACCACCTTCCGGATATTTATCCGCAAGGCATCAGTGTCCGTAGCTTTTTTCGGCAGTTTTCCTTGCTGAAGGGTCTTGGCTGGCGGCCGGTAAAGCTGTCTGATGCATTGGATGGACAAGAGAATGGAAAAAACCTTTGCATTACCCTCGATGACGGACTGGCCTGCAACTTCCCAGCTCTGCTGCAGATGATGAAAAGTTATGCACTGAAGCCAACCCTGTTTTTGATCGGCAAGTGCCTTGACAACCATGATCTGGCCTGGAACCATAAGCTGCTCCTGCTGCGCAGATATGTTCCCTCAGCCAGGCTTGATGCTCAGATAGCCGGAATTGTGAAAAACGCGGATCAGACAACTCTCTTTTCGCAGCTTGAGATGACTCAGAAGGATGAAGTTCTGGATTGGTTGTGGGATATGTTGCTTCCTTGGACCAGACAGGAATATCTGACCCGGAACCACCCTTTTTTCAGCAGTGAACAACTGAAAATCCTGGTTAACCTGGGTGCTGAGCTGGCTTTGCACAGCCATAGCCATCCTGACTTCAGCCGATTGGATAAAATAGCTGTATCTGCAGAGATAAATGACAACCTAAACGCATTGGAAGGGCTTAAGCTTCCCTATCAACGGTTTCTGGCCTTGCCTTATGGCCTACCTCCCAAACCAGAAATTGAACCCATCCTTAAAGCCGAACTAAAGCTAAAAGCCTTGCTGGGGACGCGCTATTCCAAAGGCGACAATCAGAAATCCCCATTTCGCTGGCAGAGACAGAACCTTGAACGAAGCACTCCTTTGAACTTAGTGGAGTTCTTTCTAAAACCACATTTACGCAACTGGAAGGATGTGCATGGCAAGCACAAACCGGAAATGGTATGAATCCCCAGGCTGCTTATTTATCTATAGTTATTTATTTACATCGGTGTTTTTTGATTGACGCAATGGGCTCTTCCGAAAAATAGTCCCTCAAGAAGATTTGAGGTTTTGAAAATGAAAAAACTATTTGTGTGTGTATTACTTGTGGCTTTTGGAATCAGCCTGGCTGCAGGCCAGATCAGTTTTCTGGGCTTATGGTTCGGACAAACCGTTTCAGAAGTGAATAAACAACTGGAAAAGCAGGGATTTGCCGCAACTGAAGACCCCCTGGCCTATGAAACCCATAACACATCCGATATCAACAGAGTAGAACTTACCCTGGATAAAACAGACAAAATAAACGGTTGGATCATCTACTTCAATCCAGACCTTTCCGCTGATCACTATTATGCGATTTTGGACGAAGCAATCAAAATGCACGGGAAAAAATACGAATCCCGGATTTCTGAAAATGCCCTGGCTTGGAATCTGGAAGACGGACGGGATTTTCGTTTGGGCTTTGATGATAATCTTGCCTTGAAGTTTGGCGTTTACCACGACAATAATTCAAATTAGTTAGCGCGTCTCCTTCAGTTCCCAGATTCTGTCCCGCAGTTCGGCCGCCCGTTCAAAATTCAGGTTGGCCGCGGCTTTGTTCATTTCTTTGGTAAGCAACTCGATTATCTTGTCCTTGCTATCCAGTTCCAGATACTGCGTAAATTCCTGTTTTGCAGGCTTCTCGGCTTTGTCATCCCCTTTGTCGATTTGATCATAACCCTCTGCAATTGAAGTGGATTGCATGATCTGCTCGATGGTTTTCAGGATCGTTTGAGGAGTAATGCCATGCTCTTCGTTATAGGCCATTTGTTTGGCACGTCTGCGGTTGGTTTCGTCCATGGTTTTCCTGATGGCGTCGGTGATCTCATCCGCATAGAAGATCACTTTTCCTTCCACGTTTCTGGCTGCCCGGCCTGAAATCTGGATCAGTGATCTGGTGGAGCGCAAAAAGCCTGTTTTATCAGCATCCAGAATCGCCACCAAAGATACTTCCGGCAAATCTATGCCTTCCCGGAGCAGGTTAATTCCCACGATCACGTCAAACTCTCCCAAACGCAATTCTCTGATGATCTTGGCGCGTTCGATGCTGTCGATGTCGCTATGCAGGTATTTTGCCCTGATACCAGCATTTACGAAATAAGTGGTAAGATCTTCACTCATGCGCTTGGTAAGGGTTAGAACCAGGCTTTTCTGGCCTTTGGCGGCTCTGGATTTGATCTGAGCGATCAGGTCGTCCACCTGGTGTTTGATGGGCTTGATCTCAATTTCCGGATCCAAGAGACCAGTGGGACGAATCACCTGCTCCACGATCTCACCCTGAGTCAGACCAAGTTCATAATCAGCAGGTGTGGCAGTTGTAAAGATCACCCTACGCATATAGTTTTCAAATTCCTCAAAGCGCAGAGGACGGTTGTCAAATGCCGAAGGCAACCTGAAACCATATTCAACCAGGTTTTTCTTGCGGGTATAATCCCCTCCGAACATTCCATGCACTTGCGGAATGGTTACATGCGATTCATCGATCACAAAAAGAAAATCCTCTGGAAAATAGTCCAGAAGACAACTGGGCGGTTCACCCAGTTTGGCACCAGTCAGATGGCGGGTATAGTTTTCGATCCCACTGCAAAAACCAAGCTCTCGCAGCATTTCGAGATCAAACATGGTGCGTTGTTTCAGGCGGTCAGCTTCAACATAACGTTGATTCGCCAGATACCAGGCAACCCGCTCATTCATTTCCTTTTCAATACCTGCCAAAGCACCGCGCAGTTTATCTTCATTCATAATGAAGTGAATAGCCGGATATACCGGATAGGACTCCACCTGGCCAAGGCTTTGATAGGAAATGGGATGCAGTTTTTCCAGTTTGGTGATCTCATCCCCGAAAAATTCCACCCTGAGGCAGTGCTCCAAATAAGCAGGATAGATGTCCACAATATCGCCCCGGACCCTGAAAGCTCCACGCTCGAAAGCAATGTCGTTGCGGCTGTAATGTGCCTGCACCAGTTTGTAGATAAGCTCTTCCCTATCCATTTTCATCCCTACATCCAGACGAATCAATGCTTCACGATATTCTTCCGGAACCCCCAGACCATAGATACATGATACAGAAGAAACTATAATCACATCACGTCGCTCCATCAGGCTCATGGTTGCTCTCAGACGCAGCTTTTCGATCTGTTCGTTGATCGAGCTATCCTTCTCGATATAGATGTCTTTGCCGGGAATATAGGCTTCCGGCTGATAATAGTCGTAGTAACTTATGAAGTATTCCACTGCATTTTCAGGAAAAAGTTGCTTGAGTTCTCCATAGAGCTGCGCTGCCAGTGTCTTGTTATGCGAAAGCACCAAAGTGGGACGATTAAGTTTCTCGATCACATTGGCAATGGTGAAGGTTTTTCCGCTACCAGTAACACCCAATAAAACCTGATGCCGTTTACCTTCAAGCACCCCTTTCACAAGTTCAGTTATCGCTTCTGGCTGATCCCCTGAGGGAGTGTATTCGCTTACCAATTTAAAATCGGGCATCTATCCTCCAACCATGCAAATTCTTCTTGACATCAGAAGCCAAGCGCTCATTATTGCTAACAAAGAATGCGTATGCCTTCTTTTTGTCGAGAATTATTTAGACTGGGAGAGATAAAATGTCAAATCATGAAGACTTACAGGTAAATTTCGAGAACCTGCTAAAGCTGGGATATGCAGTGGTAGATATCCGTTTCAAAGATTATGATGTGTGCAGTGACACGCAGAAACTGGTGATTGCCAGAGTAGATTCCGACCGCGATGATTTTTATCAGGATATGCTTAAGCTCTATACTGGAGTAGAATTCAAGCCCAGCGAGATGTTCGATATCTGGACGGATATTCTGAAACACAAGATCAAGATGAGCATGGTTCTAAACCGTGATATCGCCATCAAGGTTGCTGCCCTGGATTATATCGAGACCGTTTATACCACCAAATGAAGCAGCGTTCGCTCTTGCTGATCAAGCCAAATGCTGTTCGGCACGGCCATATTGGTCACATTATTTCCCTAATCGAAAAGGGCGGCTATCACCTTTTGGCATTGAAGCTTTTCCGTTTTGAGAGGGAACTCGCCAGCCGGTTTTATGCAGAACACATTGGAAAGTCCTTTTTCGAAAATCTGGTGGAATTCATGATGTCGGACGACACGGTGGCCATCGTAGTGGAAAAAGAAAATGCGATCTGTGATCTGAGAGATCTGATCGGCGCGGTTGAACCTGAAAAGCGTAAACCCGGAACGATCCGGTTTCTCTTTGGGGAAGGCGTAACGGAAAATGGAGTGCATGCTTCGGATTCTGAATCGAGTGCAGTCAGAGAGATCGGGGTAATCTTCGGACAATTGTAGGACAGATTAGTAGCGCAATTATCTATAAAATCAGATAAATATCAATCCGCCTTCAGCTTCTCCACCTGCCTGGCAATACGCCTTTGACGGGTTTCTGTTTTTTTAGCGTCATTTATCCAGTCCATCACTTCTTTCTGGTGAGAGTAGCTGTATTTCTCATAGATACTTAGAACCCCACTCGCTGCCAAAGCGTTTTTCACATCAGCAGGCAGTTCCACTTTACGAATCTCGGTATCACGCTCCAGGGTAATCAGAATCCTGTCCCCTGCTTTATAGCCTGTTTCGCGACGCATGGTGGCGTTAAAAACCATCATATGCACCCCACCATAAACAGCAATGGAGCTACGAAAGCGATGCCCATCCACACTCAGCCAGACCGGTACCTTGCCTTGAGTGCCAAAAACGGTTGCGAAATCGAAATCAAACACAAAATAAGCTGAGCCCGGATATTCGTCCGAGCTCAGCAAGTTTGTTTCGAGTTCTATTTTATTCGGATAAGCCGAATAGTCCTTCATTTATCTGGGCAGTCTGAACTGGCATCCGGACAGACCAGACAAGGATCATTGGCCAATTTGGCCTTATCGATGAATAACACCTTGTTCTGGTTAGCCTTATCGGGACGCATGGAACTGAAGGGCGGATTGATGTTGTCCACCTTCAGCGAATAAGAAACGATCAAGCCGGCAAAAACTATCGAAACCATGCTCATCAGCTTCACCAGGATATTGATGCAAGGCCCGGCAGTGTCCTTGAAAGGATCGCCCACAGTATCACCAACAATAGTGGCTTTGTGGTTCGAAGTTCCTTTTTTACCGGTTATTTCCAGCAACTTTTTGGCGTTATCCCAGGAACCGCCAGCGTTGTTCATCATCACAGCCAGCACGAATCCAGTAGCCAAAGCACCCACCAGGATGCCTAAAACTCCTGCCACACCCAGGAATAAACCCACCACGATGGGGCTAAGAATACCTACCAAAGCAGGGAGCAGCATTTCTTTCTGAGCTCCAACTGTGGAGATTTTAACACAACGGGCATAATCAGGTTTTCCTTTTCCTTCCAGAATTCCGGGAATTTCTTTGAACTGGCGTCGAACTTCTTTCACCATTTGACCAGCCGCTCTACCCACAGCTTTGATGGTGAGCGAGGAAAAGACAAAGGCCACCATAGCACCGATAAAGATCCCCAATAAAAACTGAGGATTGAGGACGTTGATTTTGAATAAACTGATAAAGTCGGCTGCTGTGGCTTTCTCCAAGGGTATGATGTCGTTGAATTTAGAGCCATAATGGATGTTCAGGAAAACGCTCTGGCCAAGTTTTTCACCCATCAGATGCCAAGCACCCCGAACTTCTTCAAGATAGGCAGCCAGCAGAGCCATAGCCGTTAGAGCCGCACTGCCGATTGCAAAACCTTTACCGGTAGCAGCAGTGGTATTTCCAACTGAATCGAGATTGTCTGTCATTTCCCGCACATTATCAGGTAGTTCACTCATCTGTGCATTTCCGCCAGCGTTATCAGCGATCGGGCCAAAGGCATCCATTGCCAGGGTAACTCCCAGGGTTGCCAGCATACCAACTGCGCCAAAGCCAATTCCGTAAAGCCCCAATTCGATCGAGGAAAATCCGTGGCTGCAGATGAAAGCAGCCAATATACCAACCACAATCGTGATCACTGGTGCGGCAGTAGAGCGCATCCCCACAGCCATTCCTTCCAGAATAACCGTGGCAGGGCCAAACTCCGACTGCTCAGCAATGCCCTTGGTAGCTTGATAGCTATGTGAGGTATCCAACTCGGTAAAATAGCCGATCAGCACTCCCGCCACCAAGCCTATCACCGTGGAGATAAACACCCCGAAGTAGATTTCCGCGGGTAGCAAAGCTCTGGTGATGAAATATGCGGCCACTGCAATCAGCACCGAACTAAGATAGACGCTTTTATTCAAGGCAAACATCAGTTCTTTGGTACCGGCGTTTTCTTTGGTGGTAACGGCAAAAATACCCAGGATAGAAAGGATTGCCCCGATTCCGGCCAAAATCATGGGTGCCACAACAAAATTTACCGCCTGAGATGCATATTCCGCACCCAAAGCTCCTACTGCCGCCATGCCCAAAGCAGCGGTTGCCAAAATCGAACCGGCATAGCTTTCATATAGGTCAGCACCCATTCCGGCAACGTCACCTACGTTATCACCAACGTTATCGGCAATGGTAGCTGGATTGCGAGGATCGTCCTCAGGTATGTCAGCTTCCACTTTACCAACCAGATCAGCACCCACATCTGCAGCCTTGGTGTAAATCCCACCACCCAGGCGGGCAAATAGTGCCTGTGTGGATGCACCCATACCAAAGGACAACATGATCACGGTGATTCGTTCCAGGGGGAAATGAAAATGATTGAGGATATAAAACCAGGCAGAAATATCGATCAGCGCCAAACCTACCACGGTGAGTCCCATTACGCTTCCAGCCCGGAATGCAACCCGCAAACCCTTGTTCAAACTTTTTGTGCAAGCTTGAGCGGTTCGGTTTGAAGCCAAAGTAGCTGTATTCATTCCAATATAACCGGCCAAACCGCTGAAAAATCCACCCGTTAAAAAAGCAAAGGGGATAAGCCAATGCAGCACCCCCAAAACCCAGGCCATAATATTGAAAACAATAAAAGCGATTATGAAAAAGAGAATAACTCCTTTATATTGCTGCCTCAGATAGGCAAATGCACCTTCCCGCACATAACCTGCAATTTCCTGCATGCGGGCAGTTCCAGGATCATGCGCTTTCACCTGATAGAAGAAAATCATGGCAAAACTTAAGGCCAGAATAGCTCCTATGGGAGCTATAAACCAGAGAACCGGAATAGCAACCATTCAATACCTCTAATATTTTACTTTACCGATAGATACACACATCTATCCGAAATAGGGGTTTCAATTAAAACTGAAGCCAAAACTGTCAATTAAAAAAGGACTCTGCCCTTCCTTCCTCGCCACCCGGATGCCACTCGAATCCCTCGCAGATCCCACCCGAATGGGAGAACGGAGGACTGCGGGTGGTGGACGCATGGCATCTGAGTGGGGAGAAAGGAAGTAGTAGATACTGTCAAAGCAAGAAGTCCGCTATCTTATTAAATTTTCAGCGTTTATGTTTGATTTCCGCCATCAGTTCGTAGAGCAAATAGCCATTCAGCATATAGAGAACCTTGTCAAACTCCCGATCCCCGGGGATGATCACATCGGCATTCTTTTTGCTGGGTTCAATGAAGGCCTCATGAGAGGGTTTAACGGTTCGCAGATACTGATCCAGAACGCTTTCGGGGTTTCTTCCCCGGTCTATGATGTCCCTTTGCATGCGTCTGGCAAGGCGTAGATCCGAATCGGTATCCACAAAGATCTTAAGGTCGGAAAGTGCGATTAACTCAGGATAGTAAAGTGCAAAGATGCCTTCCAGGATAATCACGTCCGCATCCGCCACACAGGTTTTGCCCTCGATGCGGCAATGTGTGGCAAAATCATAATCCGGCATGTCCACAGCAACTCCGGCCAGCATCTGTTTCAGGTCGGAAAGAAGGTATGCACTGTCGATGGAATCGGGATGGTCGAAATTCACTTTGGCCCGGGCTTCGTGGCTAAGGTGCGAAAGGTCTTTGTAATAGTTATCGTGAGAGATGATCACTGTTTTCAGGTCGCTAAGGCGCATTCCGATGGCTCTGGCGATGGTGGTTTTTCCTGAACAGGTGCCACCTCCAATGAGGACAAGACGAACGTTATTCATAATCAGGTTTTATCCGTTTATTCAAAATATCGGTTAATTTTTCGTTGATTTTATCTGGCGTCCAGGCTTGCCGATAATGCTCATGCAGCTTTCGGGCGGATTCGATCAACATTCCCGGACCCCTCAGGACACCAAGGATCCGTTCCCCGATGGCTTCATTGCTGCTTTCAGCCAGGATTGCTTCGGAAGGTAAAGCCAAACCTTCGATTGCTGCCTGGGAACAGATAAGGGCTTGGGAATAAAATGCACAGCGCATGGCACGCAGTTCGCGGTCTGGCTTAGTCAAAGGCAAAACAGCAAACAAAGCCTGTGGCAGTAAAGTTTCCAGGTCGGTGAGCGGAGCAAAGACAATCCTGCCGCCGCATAACTCCTGAAACTTCTCAGGCCCGCAGATAACCAGATTGATGTTTTTCTCCACCAAGCGTTTGGAGACGCGGGGATAGATTTCTGCGATTAACTGTCGAACTGCTGCAAGGTTTTCCGGGCTTGCCTCTTCACCCCAAAAAAAGATGAACCTGTTGTCGGAATCTGGTGCTTTGGGCTCATTCACGGATGTTTCTGGCAAGGGGAGTGGCAGGTAAGCAAATCGTGAATCAGGAATTCGGTAAGCCTCTGCAAAATCCTTTTGATCGGCTGGATTGCCAAAGAGGTAATGGCTTTTTTTACTGACCAGCAGCTTGTCCCAGGCGCGCTGCTTAAACAGCAGCCACCAGGCATTGTAGTTCTCCAGATTGCGGTTTTCTGTCCAGGCCTTCTCCAGACTGGACAGATACAAAGAGTCCACGTCCAGTATTACCGGACATCGTGGAAGCACTTTATGCACGATCCGGCTGAGTGGCAAACATGCCAATCCTGCCAAAATTACAAGTTCATAGCGTTTGCTGTCCAAAATCCCGGCAAAGCGTTCAGATTGTCCGCTTCCCAGCTTATGAAAGCTTTCGGGGACGATGGTCTTTGCGCTATCAAGGCTTAGAGAATAAAGCTTGTCATATCCGCTGTGGGCTGAAACAGGCTTTTCCTGATATATGCTGCTTTTCAGCAATAACAGGTCGGCATCAAAAGTGGTGGAAACTACATTCCACAGAAAGCGGGAACGAAGTGCCCTCAGTCCCTCGGTTTCAGAAAAGGGCTCATCCACAAAGAGGACTTTGGCAAGTGGCAGGTTCTGTTCGCTAAAGATCATTATCGCTTGTCCAGAAGCGCTTTCACCGAGGCAAAACGAGGATGATCACTCACAAAGCGTAACCGTGGATTGAAGTATCTATTCAGCTTGTTTTTAAGCATACCCAGCCTTATTTTCACACTTTCCCGGCGATAATGTTGATTATTTGATTCATAACGAGTGTTCAGCAATTTATTCAGAAGGCTTTCCCCCGCTCTGGGATCATAACCGCTACGCACCATAAACAGGAGCGCAAGTTCATCAGCCTCTTCTTCATAGGCATCCAGACGTCCCTCGGTCAAGGTAGCAGCCATCTCTTTAATGTCAGATTCCAGTTCGGTGGCAATCTCGTCATGTTTTGAGCCGTAAAAGCCTTCCATATCGCTATCCAGTTCAGAGAACACGTCCTCTGCGCCGATCTGGTTTTCCATCAGCTTTACTTCTTTCATGCCATGAAACCGTGACACATGCGCAATTTCATGCGCAATCACAAAAGCCAGTTGCGCTTCGTTTTCCACCAATTGCAGCATGCCTTTGCTGATAAAGACGTATCCTCCCGGACAAGCATAAGCATTGGGTTGGCTGATGTCCAACAAAAAAAAGCGGTATTGAATCTCCGGAGTATCTGATGCCGAAGCCAAGTAAGTCCCCAAGTTGTTAAGATATTCTGCCAGAGGGGTATTTTTGTATAAACCAAGCCCGGCGACAATTCCTGCTACTGCCAGGCCAAACCCTTCTCCAGCCTCGCTGTAGATTGCGGCTTGCTTTCTCGGAGGCAAGGGAAAGGCCTTCTGGAATTGTGAGAGCTTGCGTTTTTGAAGACTACTGATATAGAAGGAAGCATAACTGGGGGGATCAATTGTTGTAGCCAGTGCCAGTTCAGGAAAGCTGGAATTTAGCTTCAAGTCTTCGCTGAATTTATCACAAAAACCTTTTACCCCAGCAGTTACACCTTGCGAAGTGGCAGCCATTGAGGGCCTACTCATCTTGGTAAAAGGATCTCCAGGCTTGCCGGAAACTTTGGTCGAAGCCACGCTGATGTAACCTTTAGTTTTCTTATATTCAACCTGCATCCACACCGGGCCATCCCTAAGCAGTTTCACTTTCGCACTAACCGGGATTTCTTTCAGGATGGGATAATAGGAGGCAGGCCCTTCCCTCAGGTAACCCCTTTGCCTCTGAATGGTGATATCTTTGGCTGTAAGGCTGACAGCGCAAAGCACTAAGATCATGGTTAAAACTTTAGGCATCATGAACTCCCGGTTTTTTCACTTAGGCGCGTATTTGCTGAGAATATTGTATAGTTGGTTCATCTCAATTGGTTTGGCGATGTAGTCATCCATTCCGCATTCCAGGAAGCGTTCCCTGTCGCCTACCAGGGCTGCAGCCGTAAAAGCTATGATCGGAGTATGGATCCCCTTTGAGATCTCCTTTAACCGCAAGGTTTGAGTGGCTGTGATTCCATCCATTGTGGGAAGTTGAATGTCCATCAGAATGGCATTATACCCATAGCGGTCACAGAGATCCAATGCTTCCTGACCGTTTGCCGCAATGCTAACCTTGATGCCCCAGCTTTCCAGCTGGCGTTTGGTGACAGCTTGATTGATCGGCTCGTCTTCCACCAACAGGACATGCATTCCAGGAAGGTTTTGCAGCTTGATCTCAGGATGAGTGGCCTGCTCTGAAATCAAGGCTGGAGCTTCAACTTTCCGGGTGAAAGGCAGGATGAAAAAGAAGCTGCTGCCTTTGCCCTGTTCGCTTTCCACCCAGATAAAACCATTCATCAGTTCCACCAAACGTTTTACGATGGAAAGGCCAAGCCCAGTTCCGCCATATTTGCTGGTAATCAGAGCATCAGCCTGGTTGAAGTTGTCAAAGATATCTTTTTGCTTGCGGGGATCAATCCCAATTCCCGTATCTGAAACACTGAACAGCAACCTGATATCATTATCTCCCTGGGTATAGATATCGGCATTTACTTCCACATATCCGCTTTCAGTAAATTTCACCGCATTTTGCAGCAGATTTATGATTACTTGTTTCAAACGCAATTGATCGCCATGCAACACATTTGGAACCTGGTCATTTATCTTGCAGCGAATCTGCAGGTCAGGCTTTTTATTCTGATACACAAAGGCTTTCATGATATCTTCGATCAGATAGCGTGGATTAAAGTCGCTGATGATCAGCTCCAGCTTGCCGGATTCGATTTTTGAGAAATCGAGGATGTCGTTGATGATCTTCATCAGGCTGCGACCTGATGAATACATAATCTCGTAGAATTCTTTTTGCTCAGGGCTTGCATCCATCTGCATCAGAACCTGGATGAAGCCCATTATCCCGTTCAGGGGAGTGCGAATCTCATGGCTCATAGTGGCAAGGAAGTGTGTTTTGGCCAGACTGGCGGATTCAGCTTTTTCCTTGGCTTCCATCAATTGTGCTTCCAGATTCTTTTGTGAAGTTATGTCCAGCAAGTACCCATAATATAAGTGATTGTAACGTTTGCTCTCCACCAGAGTTGAATAATCAAGCACCCATCTTATCTCACCAGTTTTGGTAAGCACTCTGAAATGGCGAACGCTATAGTCCTGTCCGGAATCCTGGTGCATCTGTTCTAAAAAGCGTTCCCTATCCTCAGAGAAGACCAGTTCAGAAAATCCTTCTTCGAGGGTGAGGATCTCTTCCACAGTATAACCCCATTGGTCAATGTTATCCGAGATCATAAGGGGTTTGAGGGGGTCTGCCAGCATTTTGTAGATAATCACAGGTCCGCGGACAAAGATAGAGTATTCACGGCTCAGTTCCTTTTCCAGGTTTTGTTTTTGCTGCAGTTCAGCCTTCAATAAACGGCTTTTCTTTCTTAGGGTCATATATATGAACAGCATAGCAATCAGTAGACAAAGAACCACAATAAGTTGTGGGATAACGACATAGCGAAGACGCGCCACAGAGATCCATTCGGCTTCCGCATCGCTTTCCATCTTGCCAAACCACTTGTCATGGATCAAATCCAACTGTCCGCTTTTACTTAGGATTAGCAGGGCATTGTTAATCTGGGAGATAAGCTGCGGATCCTTGGCGGCGTAGCAGTATTCCTTTTGCTGTATATGCTGGGGCAATGCCTTAATATGCTTCAATTGGTTTTTTTGTTTGATAAACATACCATTCATGTGGTTTATGATCGCAGCATCGTATTCGCCTGAATCAAGCAGCTTCAAAGCATCTTCCTGGGTGGGAACCTCCACCAGCACACCCTCGAAGTTTATTCTTTTCAGGTATTCAGCCGCAATGTCACCTTGTTGTATGACCACTGTGCTCTTCAGTATGTCGCGGGGGATTTTAATCCGTGAATCTTTACGCACAAAGATCGAACGCCAGGTTTGGGCATGAGATTCGGAAAGAACCATCACCTGAGCCCTCTCCACGGAAAATGCCATTCCCTGGATCAGATCTATCTTACCATTGTCAAGCCAGGACCGAACCAAAGCCCACTTTGCCAAACGAAATTCTGGCTCCCAGTTAAGTTGATTGCAGATTGCCCGGCTGAGCTCTACATTGTATCCATCTGGCTGATTGTTTGAATTCAGGTATTCGAAGGGTGGATAATTGAAATCACCCCCGATTACGATCTTGCGTCTTTGCTGGGGAGCGTCCTGTGCAGTCAGGAAAACGCATACCAGAAGGAAGAAACAAATCAGATATGGGTGTTTTTGCATCAATCACCCCCCCTTGCCGTTAATTTTGTTCAGATATGCTACCATATTGAATTTGCGTTCCAAACCGGCAGCATTCATATAGCGGACTGAGCCATAAATCGGACGTCTTTGCCATGGCCTGTCGTGTTTACCAAAACACCAGGCAATTCCGGCAAAGGCATTGGGATCTCTTCCATCAAGTTCATAACGGTTATTAAGATAAATCAGGATCTGATAAACATCTTCCGGCGATTTGAACCATGCCAGCAGACGTTTACCCCAATACATTCGCATGTAATTGTGCATTTTCCCCTTCTCCATCATTTCCTGTTGAGCTGCATTCCAATATTTATCATCAGTTGCGCACTGCTCCAATCTGTCAAGCGAATAATGCTGTTCCCGTTGGTCTCCAAGATGATTGATCAGATTTCTACGCGACCAATCCGGCAAACAGCTGAAGCTATCGTAAGATGGATTATACCGGCAAAAATTGAAGCTTAGCTCACGTCTGATAACCAGTTCTTCGGCAAAGGCAACTGCACCTGCCAAAGGACCATCTTCCAAGGGTTTTTTCCTGATCAGGGAGCATAGTTCTGCTTTTTCGATACCCACCTTACCCAGTAATTGTTGAATTATTTCTGCTGTGGATATCTGTCCAAAATGCAGATAGGAACTAAGCCCACTTTGGATATCCAATGAAGGCTCGTTGCGTTTACTTGCGTAAAAGGGAAGCTTTTCGGAAAGGAACGTCTGCAAGCGTTGCCAGGCAGCTTGTCGACCACCAGGATATTCAGGACAAGCTTCTATTCCACTTGCAAGATCCACCTGTTCCAGCATCCAGTTCTCAAGTGTGGCAAAAACATGCTCTCCAGGAAAGATATTCGGGTTTGAAAGTTGTATTCTGCTGGGTGGCTTGGGAAGATAGAACAGTTCGCTATTTGTTTCGCCAAAGCTTAAAAGAGCTTTCAGCAGCTTTGGACGTAGTGTGGCCGCTGCATATTCTTCTTTTTCAGAGGCAACTGCTATTGGGACAAGAGGTTCAGTTTCCACTTCTGTCCATCCACAACCAAGTTCAATACAGCATTGTCGGATAGCTTGGCGCCATTCCTTTTGGAAATGCAAATAGCCTGAGTCTCCAATCACTTCCAAAGCCTGGGCTATGCAGGGAACCAAAACCTTGGAAGGTTCTCCGGCTAACATATAAAACTCAATGCCCTTACCTTGCAAAGCTGCGGCTACTTCCCATAAACCCTGAAGCATAAAATGATAATGCCTGAGATTGGCATCAGGAACTATGCTGACCACGAACAGCACAACCAGGGGCAATCCGGTTTCATTACTGCGTTTGACCGCAAGATCAAAGGCAGGATTGAACTGCACCCTCTGTGCTTGCTGCATCCAGTAAATAAGATACCGTCCGGTTTGTTTTGCCGGTAAAACCGTTTGCAAGATACGGCTATCCATATTTACAAGTTCACTATTCATGATGTTTCTTTTATGGAACAGGCCAGATTCTGTCAAGCTTTGATTGCCAGTTTTGTTTTTACGGACAAAAAAAGACTTGACCGATTTAACAGATCAGCGCTTTGATAAACTCAATAATATAAACAGTGGAGTTCAAATGAAGAGATATTTATCCATGTTTCTCCTGCTGATCGTAGCTTTTCTATCGGCAAAAACACCACCTGTGATGAATAGTGATCCGCATAAACCCAGTATTCTGATCGCAGTTCGCAAAGGAGCAGACAGTGCATTCAAGAAGGATCTGATCAGGTTGATTACCGAAGAATATGGAGGTAAAAGGGCAATCAACGTAAAACACTTCAAAAAATACCGTGATCTCCAAAAGGAACAATACGACGCCCTGATTGTGATAGACATGCTGAAAGCCTGGCTTTGGATGAATAAGGGGCTCAAGGATGTAATAAAACACGGTGACCCTAAAAAAACCGTTTTCTTCCTCAGTACCGGCGATCCAGACTGGAAATGGGAGGGTCAGGATATCAAACTGGTTACTTCGGCAACCACCAGAAAAGTCCAGCCAAAGCAGGTGTTTCTAAAGTTGAAAAAACACTTGGACCCTATATTGCAGAATTAATCTGTGATCCCTATCATAATACAGAAGTATAAATCCTGTTGCTCTCTTCATCCACATTTGCATAGAATGAAACTGAGAATACGCAAATAAACATACGGGCTTTGAACGCCCTTTATCTGAGTTAATTTTCCGGTTGACATCTTTTCATGCTGCAACAGTCTTGTTCAGTGTTGAGTGTCATCAATTTTCACTGCACAAATTGGTAATGGCTATTGGAGCTGAAAAACTCTGATACAAAGCTCTCTAAGTGATTTGTTTGAAACTGGAAAGGAGATACTTGTGAAACCGATCATTATGTTCAGTTGCCCTCTGCAAGCGGCTGGCTTTGACTTGAAGCTGATTATCTATGCCCTGATAGTAGTTTCGGGATGCCTGATCTCATTGATAATCTGGATTTCCGATATGTCCCGATTGATCAGATTCAGTACTCCCTCCAGAAGCGTCCATCGTTATCTGCTGTGGACATTTATCATCCCCTGGCTTAATCTGCTTTGGATACCTTGGGCTCTGATCTTCAGCAGTTTCTTTACCCGCAAAGCACAGGAGAAGCATGTCTCTCAATACCTGTTCAATCCTGGAGCCGGAATTACCATTTTGTCAGTCCCCCTCTTGATTATGTATCTTTTCTGGGGGACAATCGTAATGATCACATTCAAGTCCCTGCTGCGCAGCCGGAATGAATTCGAGATATTCATCTATGCCAGCATTGTGGTCGTCTGCTTCCTGATCGTTTTTGTTTCCTATCTTATTTATTTTTCAGTGTTTGTCCATCGTCTGGGCATCCTGGAAAAAAGATTGAGAAGAATCCCTAAAACCCATTGAGCTCACCTTGTCCATCCCCCTTAGACAGCGTTTATCAAGTCATTATCTACCCTTAATCAAGTCTTAATAGTTAACGCTTGATTAAGGGTAGATAGATAAGTGATTGACGCTGTGGAGAGAGGGCGAAAATGGTTGGGATAACATGAAAATCACGAATGTCACCTCTGATGTTGGGATATTTTTGCGATTTAAACCTCAAAGAAAGTCTTGACTTCAATGGCTCCGGCAAAAAATCTGGAAAAAAGATTAACAGCGAGGATCGACAATGGAAAACATCCGCATTGGCATAGTGGGAAACATCGGGGTAGGCAAATCCACCTTCATCGAAGCAGCGAGTTCAGCGCCCCTTAACAAGGTTCTAACTTCCGTATATCCCAAACCCAACGGAACTGAGGGCGTTTTTGCCTTTCCGGAAAGATTCAATCCCATCGTGCTTGATTCTTTTTACCGCGATCCCGTAGCCAATGCCTTCATGGCTCAAATAGAATTCTTCAATGGCCGTCTGGATCGCCAGAAACAGATCCACACCTGTCGAGGAATAGTATTGGAGGATAGAACCCTGGCAGAGGATTATCACATCTTCGGCAAGGCGCAACGCATCCTCCAAAACATGTCTGAACCGGAATTCATCGCCTACCAGCGAACCTACAGGCTAATGACCGAACAGATAAAGGAGCCCGACCTCCTCGTTTACTTCAAGGCGGACGTCCCCACCCTCCGTGAAAGGATCAAGGAAAGAGGACGTGAAAGCGAACTTGCCATTCCGCACGAATATCTGGAATTGCTGAACAATCTCTACGAGGATTTCATCGCCCATCACGTCCACTGTCCCGTGCTGGTGATCGATGCCGACAAAGCCGTGGATAAAGCGGAATGGCAGCGTCGCACCGTCAATCTGGTAGCCGAACAGGTTAAGGCTTTGGGATTGCGTGTCTCCAGCCCCGGAATAAGTGAATGGGTCACCCTTCCCCAAACCGAAGCCACTCTAAAGGCAATCGACGTGGAACGCAACCTGGAACAATATCTGGCAGATAACCCAAAGCTGATCACCATTGCCGGCAACGTAGGCTTGGGCAAATCAACCCTTACCGCCATTATGGGACGCAGCCTGAAGATAAATACCCTATACGAAAAACCCGAGGAAAATCCCCTTCTGGAGAAATTCCTGGGTAATAAAAAAGCCTATTGTTACGACCTCCAGCTCCATTTTCTGGAAATGCGAGCCCAACAACGCAAACTCGGCAAAAGCGGCAACGGCAGCTATGTGAAAGACCGATCCCTTCCCGAAGACCTGCTGGTTTTCTGCAATCAGTTCCATGCCGATGGCTTGCTGACCGAGGACGAACTGGACAATTTGGTTACTCAGTTCCAAACGGTTAACCGCCAGCTCCCCTCCTCAGACCTGATAATCCTGCTGCAAGGAAGCCCGTCTTTGGCTTGGGAGAGAATCCAGCAACGTGGCAGAGAAATGGAGATCGAAGGCGGCTGGCAATTCACGGAGATCAACAACCTGAACCATTGGTATAAAGCTTACGGGAATAATGTAGTTAAGCTCGGTTTTCATGATGGCCCTGTCCTCGAAATTGACGTGGAAAAACTCGATCTAACAAACCGCATCCATGTTGGCTACATCTTCGAGCGCGTTCTGGAGATCCTCAAAGCCCAAGATTAACCAATCTCCCAGTCAAGTTAAGTCCGGAGCAGCAGCTTGAGCCCATAGAGCGATAGATAATAGATACAAGAATAAATTGGGGTTTCCTACCCCATGAAATAAGTCTGCAGCAGGACAAAACTTAAAAA
>CAZNGW010000014.1:0-19652 GCA_964572925.1 uncultured Candidatus Cloacimonas sp.
AGATGAGTGGTTTCAAGCTGGAAGCGGCCATCCAGGATGCGAAGTTGAGCAAGAAAATCCTTAAAAACTGGCAGTTTGTGGTGGTTTGGAAACCCGGCGAGATTTACACCAAAGAGCTTGTAGACAAACTTTCCAACGTGCAGACCAATGAATACGTTTACGTTGCACCCTTCCAGGCGATTTTTGTCACTGCTACCAAAAACAATCCCCTGCCGGCTGGGACTAAGGTATGGTTTGATGGCGATGCCAATCGCTTTCATGGCTTTGGTATTGATGACCTGCCAGAACCTGATTGGAGCAAGATCTTTCCCGATCCGTGATACAGAAGAGCTAACCCAGTTTGTAGTATAGCATACCACTGCTGTTGTGTTAGCAGGATGCCGATCCAGCTACAATGACTGCTTGGCTCGGTGTAAGGTGGGGGTTCGGTAACCCCTTATACAAGAGGTTTGGCAACCTATACTACAAGGCGTCACCTCTACAACAGACTTATTTCCGCAAAGCCTGTTGGAAGTTTTTTCCCAGAATCAGGTATTGAAAAACGGTCTTCAGGGCAGAGATAATTGCCGAGGGATGCATGGCTTTGCGCCGGAAACTGTTGTAAAACAGCGGTATAAGCCGCCAACCTTTGGATAGGTAAACCTGCAGATAAGCTTTGGGCAAAAACTTCTCCATTGCTTCTGAACTAATCCCTACAGGCTGATAAACACAGTGCATGGCGTCATAGTCTTCCCAGTTATAGTGCCTTATCCTTTTTTCAGCCATCAGCTTATGGAACAGCTCAGTTCCCGGAAAGGGCGTTAGGATACTGATCAGCACATAGCCCAAGGGCAAACTGCTGAAAAACTTGATGTTCTGTTTAATGTGTTTCGGTGTGTCAAATTCATCACCAGAACCTATGATCATATACCAGTTATGCGAAATCGCCAGAGAATTCATGATCCTGATCGCTTGTTTGATTTGCGCAATATCGATCTTTTTATGCATGCGTTCCAAAACTTCAGGAATGCCACTTTCGATACCGATTGAAACCAGCGAACAGCCTGTTTTCGCCATTCTGGCAAAGAGCAAAGGGTTATTGCAGATTGTGTCGACCCGGCTCATGCAGTTGTAATGGAACTTCAAGCCCTCAGCCTCGATTGCCTCGCAAAATCTATACATCCAGGCCGGATCGAGAGTTAGATTGTCATCGTGAAACCAGAAAGATTCTTCTCCCCAACTCAGGTAATCCTTGATTTCGGCAATTACAGTTTCCACACTGCGTTTGCGGTAGCTGCCATGATAGAAAGCCGAGATCGAGCAAAAAGAGCAATCGTAAGGGCAACCCCGTGAAGACACTATCTTTGGTTTGAAGCTAAACTCAGGCGCACAGAGGTCTTTGGTGATTTTGGGCAGATGCTCGATATCTTTCATGATTACAATTTCCGCATCATTATGGAATACTCCATCCTTCTGATAGACAATTCCGGCAATTTCTGGTTCTCGGTTGCCGTTCTCCAGTTCGGACAAGAGAAGCGGAAAAACCTCTTCGCCCTCGCCACGGCAGATGTAATCCACACCTGTATCGGCAAAAACTTCTTTATACATGAAGGTGGCATGGTGCCCACCGATTATTGTCTTGATCTGGGGATAGCCTTCTTTTACATGTAGAAGCAAATCACGCATGCAAGGATAGGTGGAGGAAACACAGGAAACACCCAATACTTCGGGTTGGTAGCGACGGACAAATCTGTCCACATTGTCCTTATCCGCGATCACCACAGTTACCTTGTGCCCAGCATCTCTGGCTGCAGCAGCTACATAAAGCAAACCCTGCAAAATCTGATTGCCCTTACGCAGACTTTCCAGACCGCCTGTTGTGGAGCGGGGAGAGATTAAAAGAACTCGCATAAATGTCCTTTATCTTTTTTGGTCAGTAATGGAAGCCGGCATACCGTGTCAAGTGCAAAAAAACCGGGTGAGAACTGCTTCTCACCCGGCAAATCAAATCTCAATATCCTTATTTGATCATAATCATACGTTTGGTAAGCACTTCGTTACCGGAAACCGCACGCACCAGGTATATTCCGTTGCTAACCGGCAAACCTTTGGCATCCTTACCGTCCCAGGATAGTTCAGCAGTTCCGCTTAGGGTTTTTCCACTGCTTAGGGTGCGCACCAACTGGCCTTTGAGGTTATAGATAGTAATCTCGGGCGTAACAGGAGTTTTTGTTTCCAGGGATATCCTGGTTTGTCCTTTGCTGGGATTGGGACTGATACCCAGATCAATCATCTGTCCAAGGATGGTAAAGGCTTCATCGCTGCGGTCGCCAATCCCTGTGCTGTTCATTTTACGGATCAGGACATAATACCCATTACCGGGCAACAATCTAAGCGGAATTGTCCAGTTATAAGAGCCTGTATTGGGAACGTTTGGGGCAATGATATGTCGCCAACGTGAATTTTGACGCAAACGCACCAGCCAGATGCTTACGGTTCCGGTTGTATCGGAATCGGTCCAGGTGATGGGATAGGTATTCCCTTTCGTCCAGATTTCTCCGCCATTGGGGCTTGTAACGGTAAGGGTTTGGGGATTCGGACTGCTGTTAATGCTGAAAAAGCCGTCGCTAAGATCATAAGCGCCATTGTTTTCCGCCAACCGGACTCTAATCTTGTAATCATTACCGGGAAGAACAGAAGGCGGGATTGTCCAGTTCAAAGCCATGATTCCAGGGATATTTGGAGCGATCACCAAAACCGGTGCAGCCTGATTTGCCCTCATCAAAGCAACTTCATAAACTCCAGCCAGCATGGGGCTTACCCACTGGATTGGATAGGTGCTGCCACTTTGCCATTGCTCTCCCCCATTGGGAGAAATCACCTGGATCAGAGAGGGATTGGTTCCGCCATTGATCGTAAAAGGCGCATCGCTGAAGTCCGAGGCAAAAACTCCGGTTGCAGGGTCAGAGCTGGAAAGGCGAACAAAGTAGTTATCAGAAGCCATCAGATTAGCCGGAATGTTCCAATTAAAAACTCCTGCGCCAACTGGAACCCCTGTGGCGATAGGCATGCCCGCGGTGCTGTTCATGCCATTGAAAAGCATCAGATCAATGTTTCCCACCATATTGGGGGCAGTCCAAAGAATGGGATGCATAGTTCCGGTTTGCCAAACCTCACCGCCATTGGGAGATATGATACTTAATGGAATCGGAGGGGGAGGGGTTTGATTGGCTATTGTAAACACCCCATCACTGAAATCACCAAAATATACTGTCAGAGTGCTCAGCCACATCACATGAACCTTGAAGCCTGTTCCAGTGGGGAAGGTGGCGGGAATGGTCCAGTTGAAAACTCCGCTTTCGATGGGAACTTCGCTAGCGATTTGCAGATCTGGTACTCCATTAGCCTGAATCACCGAGATTCGAACCGTTCCTTCAAGTCCGGTGGAAGTCCAGGTTATGGGATAGGTAGCGCCGGTGTTCCAAATCTCTCCGCCATTGGGGCTTATGACTGTAATACTCTGTTGGGGAGGGGGAGGAGGCGGATTTGAGGCAACAATGCTGAAAAAGCCATCACTGAGGTCGTTTATACTGGTTCCCGCGGAGGTGCTAAGATAAATTCCCACCTTGTAGAAATTACCCGGAAGCACGGAGGTTGGAATAGTCCAGACAAAGCTGCCAGCGCTTACTGGGACACTTTGAGCGATCACGGTTCCAACGTTGCTGTTGGCACCCAGTAGCATAATGCGGACATTGCCACTGAGGTTTTGCTGTGACCACAGGATATTTTGAGTGCTACCCAGTTGCCAAGTCTCTCCCCCATTGGGTGCAAGTAGAATTAATGGCAGATTCTGTGCGCCAAGTAAGGCTGCTCCAAGCAGCAGAGCGATAAACAATAACTTTTTCATAACCTCAACCTCGTTTTTTTATCAGGTTATAGCATGTCCGGGGCTCAAGCAGTGCGGGGCAATCATCTGTCGTAGCACAACCTCACCCCGAAGCGAAACATAACTATAGAATCAAAGATACAATAATCTGAACCGCTTTCCTGTCAAGCTTTTTATGGTCTTTAGGCACAAAAACTTATGCATTCTGTTGTTCCCCTTTCATCTGCCTTCTGAACATCAGTGCGGTGTCGTTATAATTCTGGTCAGGATCGCAGTATGCGACCAATAAGCGTGAAATACGGATGGGACGCTTAATTCACGCTTAATGCACCCTTGATTCAAAGGGCTGAGAGATTGACTATGAAAGTGATTTTTACGTGATTAATGCCATTGGTTCAAAAAAACATTGTTAGCGAAAAAGAACCGGATCAAGCCGTGGATGAGATAATAAACAGTCAGTTTGTGAGATCTGGCAATCTGAAAGTTATTACGGACTTGATCCGGATCGTATTCTCAAAGATAATAAATTCAACAGAGATACTTGAAGTTAGTGGAAGAAGGGAAGCTCTCTTTGAGGCACAACAAGGATTCCAATCTGGTCATAGCAGTTAACGCAACAGCATAATATGATCTCACTTCTCTTTTTCTAAGATTGGTGTGAAAAATACATCAAGAAGCATCATAAAACAGCTAAAATACCTGTTCTGTCCGATACTTATTACCTTTTCACACTGGAAGGCACACCTGTTTCCGGATATACCCTATCGGCGAACCGCCATGCCCGTGAAGAGTTTAGGTCAGTTCGCTCGGCAATGGAGCAATTTCCTGGAAAACTTGTTTTTTTGTCAAGACATGTTACCGGTTTTGTCTTTATTCTTGACACATCGATGGACTTGCTTTGACATAGCTCAAGTTAGAAAAGAGGTAGTGATGATTTTATCCATTTTGTTGATTGCCTTGGGCTTTGCCCTGTTGATTGCCGGAGCAGACCTGTTGGTTCGAGGCTCTGCTTCCCTTGCTTTACGGTTGAAGGTTCCAGATTTAGTGATCGGACTGACAGTTGTGGCCTTTGGAACTTCCACGCCTGAATTGGTGGTGAACGTGGTTTCTGCCTTGCGGGGAACATCTGCCATTGCATACGGAAACGTAATTGGCAGCAACCTGTTCAACATATTGGGCATCCTGGGTATTTGTGCCATCATATATCCTCTGGATGTGAAAAAAGCAACCACCTGGCATGAGATACCCTTTGCCTTGCTTACCTCTTTTATATTATTGGTGCTGGCTAATGATGCCTGGTTCGACAAAGCTGCCCCAAACGTACTGTCCATGGGCGACGGTTTAGTGCTGCTTGGGTTTTTCGCCATTTTTCTGGTATATACTCACAATCTTAGCAAACAAGGAGCTGAACAGGAATCCAACTCCAAGATTTATTCCCTGCCTGGCAGTGTTGGTTTTATAATAGGTGGCCTGGCAGGACTTGTTCTGGGTGGTAACCTTGTGGTTGACCATAGTGTTATTCTGGCGCGTTTGATCGGAATCAGCGAGTCGGTGATCGGACTTACTATCGTGGCGATCGGAACTTCTTTGCCAGAGCTCAGCACTTCCCTGGTGGCGGCCTTGAAGAAAAAGCCGGATATCGCAGTCGGGAATGTGATTGGCAGCAATATCTTCAATCTGCTGTTAATCATGGGTGTCAGTTCGCAGATCAGTCCATTAAGCTACGACACTGCCTTCAATCCTGGTCAGTTTGTGATGATCGGATCCACCTTGCTACTGTTTATTATGATGTTCAACCCCAAAAGGCACCGTTTGGATCGCTGGGAAGGCGCTATCCTCATACTGGTTTACATTTTATACACTCTTTTCCTAATGCGATAGAACACGTTTCATAACGGGGTAATCCACTTATTTTCAAACAATACTTGACATTTTTACGGGCACTCTGGAAGCGTTCCATAAATACTCTGCTGAGGAATGTGATGAAAGCATACGCCATTTGTTTTATTGCCCTTCTAATTACTTTTCCTGCCTTTGGCGCAACAATCAGCGGTTTTGTAACGCGAAAGGACAGCGCTGAACCCTTGCAGTATGTGAATGTTCGAATCGCCGAAACCAAAGTGGGAATGCAAACCAATAAAAAGGGCTATTACGTTTTGAATATCTCCGAGCCGGGCAACTATACTCTGGAATTTACTCTGATTTCTTACGAGAGTGATACCTACAGCTTCAGCATAACTTCGCATGACGAAAATCTGAGCTATGATGCCCAGCTTTCCAAAAGTGGAATCGAGCTTGGCAAGGTTACCGTTACCGCCAAGTCTGAAGACGAAGGCCCCTTGATCCGCAACAGCCTGATCAGGCAAAACACTGAACAGATCCAGAGTGTGGTTTCTCCAATCGAAGCTGACGTTTTCAGAGCAGTTCTTACTTTGCCGGGAGTAGCACCAATTTCCGATTTTTCGGCAGGACTCTATGTGCGAGGTGGTTCCCCAGACCAGAATCTGATTTTGCTTGACGACATAGATGTATATAATCCCAACCATTTCGGTGGGGTTTTCAGCACCTTCAACAGCGATGCCGTGGAAAGCGTTGATCTTATCAAAGGCGGTTATCCAGCCAAGTATGGTGGACGTATGTCAAGTGTGCTGGATGTAACCAACCGTCAGGGCAACCGCAATTTCCATCAGGGAGTGGCAAGACTTTCTGCCATCTCGAGTAGTGCAACTCTGGAAGGACCGCTCCATCTTTTCGGAATCAACGGCAGTTATATGGGTTCATTGCGTAGAACCTATCTGGAACTGGTGAAAACCATCTACGATGAATTGCCGGATTATTATTTCTACGATGGTCATGCCAAACTGAACTGGGATATCAGTCCCCGGGACAAAGCTTCCACCAGCGCTTATTTTGGAAGGGACAAGCTTAAATTTGATTTTGGCTCCACTCTAAAGCTGGATTGGGGCAATAAAACCTTCACAACCCAGTTGGTTCATATCTTCAATCCACGTCTGTTTGCACAGTTTGTGGTTGCAGGCAGTGAATTCACCAGTAATTTCAGCCAGATCAATGAAGAAGACGAGATGGTCTTTGAACGCTTGAACGGCATTCACGATCTTACTACCAAAGCAAACATGAGTTTCAAGCCAAACAACAGCCATCAGCTTGATTTTGGCCTGGAAGAGAAATGGAACAACACCTGGCTGAAGATGAACACATCCTATCAATATGATCCAAATGCCTTGCCGGATGTGAAAGTGAGCAGTCTTACCAGTGCAGCTTACTTGCAGGATGTGTGGGATATCAATGCCCTGTGGACTTTGCAGCCGGGTTTGAGGCTTTCCTGGTATAAAACCTTGAAAATGAACCTGGATCATTTACCGGATGCCAGCTATTTCAATGCCGAGCCAAGAGTATCTATCCGGCGCAATCTTGATATCGGCGAAAGCGTTTACGCCAATTTTGGCATGTATCATCAGTATCTGACTCTCATGACCATGGAAATGAGCACTCCCTTTGACGTTTGGTTTCCTTTGGATGGCAGTCTCAAACCGGGACTTTCGCTGCATTACATTCTGGGCTATAAACGCCAGTTAAACCGCTATTTTGCCTACGACATGGAGTTCTACTACAAAACCTACCAAAACCTGCTGGAATATAACGTGGCTACCGACTACAATTGGAACAACGAGACAGGTACCTTGTCCGACACCTTTCACGTTGGCAAAGGCTTCACCTATGGAACCGATTTGATGCTGCGAAACGACTGGAAAGGCCTGGAAGGCTTTGTAGGGCTCACCCTTAGCAAAACCAAACGCAAAATGGAAAACTTCAACATAGACCCCGAAACCCAGGAAGGAGTAGCTTACTATCCAAAGTATGATCGCAGTCACAGCCTTACTTTGGTGGAGACCTACAATTTAACCAAGGCCACAGGCAAGCAATTTCTGGGAGCCGACTTCAAGCTGGGCTTCAATTTTACCTGGAACAGCGGTCAGCCCGGTTATAAACCTGAACGCATCTACTACGACGGTGAGGACTTCCAGCTTATCTACAGCTACAAAGACCGCATCAGGCTTCCTGAATACCTGCGTCTGGACATCAGCACCAAGTATGAACTGGTTAACCGTTGGGGTTCGATCGAGCCCTACGTGGAAGTAATCAACGTTTTCAACCACAAGAACGTCGGTTCCAGAGACTACACCCTCAGCCTGAACGAAAACGGCAGCCTGGAATTGGAAGAGCATGACGGAACCCAATTCCCCATCCTACCCTTCATAGGAGTGAACGTAAAATGGTAAATAAGCTATATTTATTGATACCGGTTATATTATTACTGAGCCTTTCCGCCTGTGACAAATTCACTGCGCCGGAACGCTTTGAGGGTGATGTTTACACTCTGTCAGGCTTACTATATGCAGGACAAACGATAAGCGCAGAACATCCTGTATATATCACAAGAAGTTCCTCCATCAGCGAGTTTAACCCCCTGGCGATCTTCGTTACCAATGCCGGGGTTATCATCAAAGACCTTACAGACAATGTGCAATTTCCCCTAAGCTGCATCCCCGACCTTAGCGAATTCAAGTATAAATATATCGACCTTGAGGAGCATGTAATACAGCCTGAACATACCTATAGCATAGAAGTTACGATTCCTGGAAGGGAGCAAAAGATCACGGCGCAAACAACAGTGCCATTTTCCACAGAGCTGATTCCTGACCTTTTCAACTTCGGCAATGGTTTCAGCCTGACCGAAGAGGGCATGAATGAAATGAACTATGGCACTGTGGATCAGCAATATCCCCTGGCAATTAAAACCGGGGAATATGCAGGCGCGTTCAACTTCATGGGTGAGTTCTTTTGCCTGGAAGAATTCAGCACAGACTTGGAATTTACCACTCCGGTCTTTGGAGTGGTGCATCCCGATACGACCATGGCCGATGCTTACTATGCTGGCGGAGAAAGCATCCGCAGGATAAAATTCATAGGCAGGTACGCATCCCAACCCCAACCTGAACTTAACGGAAACTATCTTGTGGTTCAGGACTACAAGCAGGCTTTCGTGTTTTTTGGACGCTACCGGGTGTCCATCTATATTGTGGATGACAATTATTACCGCTATTCATATATGCCCGAGGGTTATTTCCATGGAGGAGTAAGTGGCGGTCTGGGATATTTCGGCAGTGCCGGCGGGGGTAGGATGTTCGCCAAGGTGGTGAAGTAGGCTGAGAATTTGAGAGGTCGAGGAGTAGAGGATTCGAAAAATCTGAAGTGTCCACTTAATTCCATTAAGGTCCATTCTTGAAACCTTGAGTGGACTTGAGTAAACACCCGTAAATCAGAAATAATCCGGGTAAATCCGTCCGATCCGTAAAATCCGTGTAAGCATTTATAAACAGTAAGGCGACCTGCTGGGCACCCCTATAGATAAACAATATAAGGCGGCTTGAGATTCGCCCATGCTTCCTTCCTCGGCACCCGTTTGCCTCGCAGCATCCACCCGTATCCCTCCCCTATCGGAAAAGGGAGGGTTCCGGGAGGCAAAGGCCAGGCATACCGGTAGGGAAAAGGCAAGGCCAATGGCCCAAGCACCCAAGAGCTTAGATATGAATGATTTCGGTGTCTATCTGGAAACCCCGCAGGGCAGTCAATCCGGAAAGGGCGTGAACGTAGGTGGAAAGCTGATCTGCATCGTGCACCCCACCGCTTTTATAATCCACTATGCAAGCCTTTTTTTCGTTTGTGGCCACCATCAAACGGTCAAGCCGCAAGGCTTTACCCGATAAAAACAACTCCTGCTCGGTAAAAATCTTGTCCCAGGAAGCTGCGAACAGCCAGGAATTGGCTTCACAAGCCTGCTGCGCCCGCTGTGACAAGGCTTCAATCTCTTCCCGGGTAAAAATCGCTCCGAACCGCAACAAACATCTTAGATAGGCATGCTCATGTTCCTCAGGCTGGTTGCGGACGATGAAACTAAGGTAGTGATGCAGCAGGTCGCCGATCAGATTCGGCCTGGAACCAAGCCACTGCTCGCGATAGTTCATCCCCGGCTCTGAGCGATTGGGTAGCAGAGCTTCCTGCGACAGAAGGCTGTGATGCACAATAGCCGGCAAAATCCCCTCCAGATCAAGACCCTGAGGTTCCCCAGACAACTCCTCTTCCAGCACTGGTTCTTTTTGAGGCTCAGGCGTTTCTGGAAACAAACTGCTTATAGTGTAGAAACCACGTGCATCGGGAACAGCTTCCCCAAAACTATCCATTGCGGCTTTGCAAACCAGGATTGGAAGTGCGTTCTCTTCCTTATTCTGCAGATACTCAGCCCAGTTTTCTTTGCTTCTATAACAGAAATAAAGATGCAGCTTCTTTTCGGCACGAGTAAAAGCCACGTAGAGATTGTTCATCTCCTCAAGCAATTCCCGGTTTTCCCCGGCTTCCCACAGTCTGGCATAGCTTGATGCCTTAAGGATCTTCTGGTAGTGATAGCTGATGCCAAAGTCGCTGAGCTGTTGGAAATCCTTTCCGGCATATTGCAAAGCCCATTGCAGATGGCTGCTATCTTCCCTGTGCACACCCGAAAGGTTGTAAAACACAAAAACCCTGCGAAATTGCAAGCCCTTTGCCTTGTGGAAGGTCAGTAACTGCAGGCTGTCCTCGCCACTGATCGAAACCTGTTTGAATTCTTCAGACTTGGAGTGGTCTTTCACCCAGGTTAAAAAATCGGGCAAGGAGCATTCTGTTTGGTTCAATTCCCATTCTGCCACCAGATCGAGCCACTTATGCAGATTCAAATAGTCCCTTTCACCTGCCATTTCGTGGTTTAGATAGTTTTCTGCCATCTCCCGGCAAATTCTTGTTGCTGGCCAGTCACGCTGGAGCTTGGCCTGTTCATAAAGCCTTTCAGCCAAAGGCAGACCACTGAAATCAGGGGCTACAAAATGTTCCCGGCTTTGTTCCAGGCTTACCTGGATGCATTTCAGGATCGCCTTTAAGGCTGTGGTTCCGATCCGAAGGTAGTCTGAACGTAAGAAAGCTACATAGTCCATCCAATCACCCCATGCCACATAGCGTAGCCAAGTGATCAAAGGACTCACAAAAGCATGATCTATGATGCTGCGGTCTGGTTGATACAAGCTGGTGATCCCAGCTTCGTCCAAGGCCAGTTGAATCTCAGCCAGTTCCTTTCCTTTGCGGCACAAAATGGCTATGCTGCCGTTGGGATCGCTATCAATTGCCGGCTTCACCATGCGCTTAACGAAATCAGCGATCAATTCTTTGGCGCTGCTGTTATCTGGATCGGTCGTAGTGAAGTTCTTGATGCAAAATTCCACCTGTGCTCCCGGCTCAGATTTGAGCACCCCGTCACTGCTGAGCATCTGATAGCTCCAGCTCAACCGGCGTTTCTGTAAAAATAAATGAATCCCCTCATTCTGGAAAACGGTATTGATGAACTGCATCAGGGTTGGGCCACAACGCCAACATTTTTCCAGCCGTTCTGTCTGAACCTCTGAGATAGCTGGAAAGATATACTGCAGATTTAGCAAAAGGTCGCGTTCCCCCCCCCGCCAGCCAAAAATGGATTGTTTTTCATCACCTACCACGATCAACCCTCCAAAGGGCTTGGAACCTTCACCCGAGGTGATCTCTTCGATGATCGGCTTCAGGATGTTGAATTGGATCAGCGAGGTATCCTGGAATTCGTCGATCAGTAAAAATCTGGTGCGATGGCTGAGAAACTGATAGAACTCAGTGGCCGAAACAGCTGAAGCAGGATCCATAAAAGGCGGTTCCTGAGAAAACAACGCTTCGAAGGTAAACCAGGAGATGTCATCGTAGGTGAGTTTTTTGTAACGATAGATCAGCCGGTCATATTCCTTCAGGATCAGACCCCACAGCTCCAGGATTTCATGTTGTTCAGGCAGATACAAAGTAGCCAACAGGTGATCAGCCAAAGCAGTTTGGGCATTGAACAAAGCCTCTGTCAGAAGAGCTGTTTCCGCAGGAAAGCTTTGTTTTCGGATCTTGTTTCCATTCCAAATGCCTTTTTTACCAATGGTGCCCAGCAGTTTTTCCAGCTTTTGGGGAGTAAAACCTTTGATCCTATGCATAACCGCTGCTGGACTGACCGCTTCTTCCATGGTAAAATTGCGGAATTCGCTGTTAAAGTAATCCGGATATTGACCTTTCTGCAGCTGGCGACAAAGATCGTTCACCTGCTCCAGGATGAGCCCCAGATAGTGATGGAATAAATCCAAGGCCTCGGTATTCAGCATTCTGGAAGCAAGATCGCAGAGGCGTTTCTGCTCACTATACGTGCCGGCAATTTGAGGTCTGCCGGTAATCAGATAAAACAGCCAACGCTGCTTAACCAAGGATCCGAAGAAAACCCTGTATCCATCCAGGGATTTGCTAACTTTGCGGGAAAGCAGCTTCTTTAACCTTTCCCTGAATTCAGGTTTCATCAGATGATCCAAAAGGTAAGGCATTATCTTATCTACAGCTTCGGTATCAATGTCATAGCGCTCGATATTGCGCAAGGGACGCACTATGTTGCGGAAAATATGGTTGATGTAGGCATCAATTGTCATCACCTGCATTCTGCTGTTATCACATTCTATCTCCTGCTTTGCACTCAGCAATAGATTGGTTTCAGTCAAGCTTAGCTCAATTTGGGCAGATGGAACAAGGTGACGCAGGTTGAGCAGCAATTCGGTTTTTTTCTCACTGGCAGCATCAGAACACAACAGATCAAGATGCGCCACAATCCTTTCCCGGATTTCGGCAGTTGCCTTGCGGGTGAAGGTTAGCACCAGAATGCTGTCCAAACTAAAATCGGGTTTCCCATAGAATTGCATAATCAAGGCAAGGTATTCCAAGGAAAGGCGATAGGTCTTACCTGTTCCCGCACTGGCACAGATTATCCTGCAGGTGTTTTCAGTCACTCTCCACCTCCTCTTTGCCACTCACGAACAGATCGGCTCTGGTTATTTCCTTCAATCGAGCCCGGTCGATGGACTTGATGCCCTGTCCATAGCCAGTTTTGAGGCATGACAGGAAGCTATCCAGAATATCCGCTTTCATTTTGCGCCGTTTGTCAGGTTTGTAACCTTCAGTTTTCTTTTCTTCCAGGATGTTCCAGAATATGGACTGCACCTGATCTTCTGGAACAAGGTCGTTTATCAGGTAATAAAACCATTCGTAAATTGCAAGCTGCCGGCTATCGTGTCCGCCGGTTTTGAAGTCCACAATCAAGACAGAATTTTCAAGCTCAATCCGCAGGTCTGCCCTACCCCTGATGGCAAGCCGGTATTCACAGCCATCCAAAATGACGGTTCCCAGAGGCTTGTAACCGAATTCTTCAGGGCTAAGCTCGTTCTCTTCAGGAATCAGGATGAAGCTTCGCCTACTCAAACGGCTTTTCAACCAGTTCTCATAGAATTGGAAAAGAGACTCAGACAATTGCCCTGCAATGATGTCCTTCAAAAACTCCTGATTATAGTTTCTGGGAATCTGGTAACGCATGGCTGGTGAGGCGATCAGCTTCTGAAGTTCAGCCTCCAGCCTGCTGCTATCCCCAAAAACCTTTTGCAGGCTGTCATGGGAGTCATGTTCACCCTTCAGTTCCCCTAAAGTGGTAGCAAAATATGCATGCATAAGATTACCGAAGAGCTTGTTGCTGATGGTTTCCACTGCTTCCCAGTCCAGCCTTTTCAGCTTGCTGTAATACTCAAGATACCAGATAAAGGGGTTTTTCAGCAACTGAATCAGCCCGGATGCACCTACACTGAGGGTATGGTTTTTAAGGTCGGATTCCGGATCGGAAGGAATTACAAAATACTCAGCAGGTAGTTTTTTGTTAAAACAACATTCGGCTTTTTCTGCAATAGGGACTAAATCAGTCCTGAAACAGCTTCGATAAAGCTCTGATAACGGTATCTGCACCTTGTGGACAATCTCCGATCCTGACTTCCAATTATGCAATAGCTGGCTCAGTTCTCCCAAAAATGAGCTGGGACTGACGTCCCGATCAAGGTTGCTGTAGCTGAAACAAAGCGACTGCCCTGAAGTGAGCAGCAAACGGAAGAAATAATATCTTTCCCAGGCTCGGATATCGGCATATGTCTTTAAACCAAGTTTCGCCCTTTGCGCTTCGCTGAACAGCCAGACCGGGGTGGGGGCAGAAGGCAGGATCCCTTCCACCAAATTCAGCACAACAACCGAACTAAAACTGCGGTTTCGGGAATCCAGAAGATTGCCCAGCTCCCAATTGCAGGGCTCCTTTTCGCTGCGTAAATAGCTTAGTCTGGCTGAGTTAAGATAGCTGAGCAGCAATTCCAGCAGATTTTGTCCAACTTCATTAGCAGGGAAAACCTGCTCCCAGGTTATGATCAAACCAAGGCTTTCGATTGCGTTGAAATTGGCCATCCGTTCCCAGAAAACTGCTTCCAGATCGGTATACTCCCGCTCATAATTGCTGATTAGCCTATTCAGGATTATGCCATCTGGACTATCAATCAGACCGATGATATCGGCAATGGAATGAACCCGGGAAAACGCTTCCATAAGCTTAAAGAAACCCAAAACAACCGTTTTGAGTGGAGAATCCGGCTGATTTTTAAACAATGCTTCATCCACATACAGATGATCGCATTGCAAAAATCCGCCCATTTCGTGTAACAGCTCATGGGAAAGTCTTTCGATTTCTTCTTCATTGCCGTTTCCCAGAAAATAACGGATAAAAAAGCTGCAACTCAGACTTTTGGACACAAGACTTACCGGCAGGAAACCTCCTCTATCCAAAACACTGCGTAATGCTGTAGACACAAGCTCCAGCATTCGGTAAACACCACACTCGCAGAAAGGGTAGTTTCCGGAAAGAGATATTCCCCGGTTCTGGAAATAGCGGCTGTAGCTTTTACGGTGAAAACTGCTGTCTATAATGATCCCGGTTGCAGAAGCGTTTTTTTGCTTCCAGGCCAGAAAAGCAAGTGCCATTTGAGTTTCGTTGGAAGTTTCGACAATCTTGATCTCTGGTTTTACTTGTAGCTTCTGCCAGGCAGTTTTTAAATCGAATTCCTGCATTTTCAGGGTTTCAGCACTGGCAAATTCTAACCCTTGAGCAACAAGGGTGATTCTATTTCCTGCCTCTTCCAGAGCAATCAGCTGAGACCTTTCCAACGCGCTGAAATAATACTGATTTACATATATAATGTCTTTGTTCAGCCAAGGGATCCTGATCCTATCGGCAGTAAAGCTGAAAATCCTGTCAGTGAAGCCCAAAGCCGATATATAGTTCTTGTAAGCACTGCGGATGCTTAGTATCTGATCCAGGTATATTTCCTGCCATTCCTGAAGATGAAAAGTGCCTGATTCGCCAAGCCCAGAAAGGGTTTCCGGCGAAATACACTCCTCAGCGAGTTCCTCGAAGAAATCAAAGAACCGTTTGCCCCAATCCACGATATCTGCGTAATTAAGGATATGAAAGAACTCCCTTTGTTCCTCGTTCATCACCAGATACAAACACAGAAGCCTTTTTTCATCAGTCAGCATAGGGGCTTGAGGCAGGATCAAACAATCTCGCAGATCCTCCATACTGAGAAACAACCTTGCTTCCAAATCCCAATTACGGTTTAGGGATGCTGAAGCCCGGTTGGCTGCAATTCTCGTTGGGAAAACCAGGATCGAATCAGGCTTGGCCAGGTCAACAACCGCCAGGTCCAGATTCTTTTCAAAGCCGAGAGAGACAAACTTCACAAATACTCCTTACAATAATGGAGAAACCAGTCTGCATAGCGATTCCTTGCTTTTTTGCACTACACTGCGTTTATTGAATTTTGCATCATCAAGCCTGATGCTATGCTGCAAATCCTGCTCAAAAGCCAATGACGCTTCGATACACATATCCCGGTCGTAAACAGTAGCGGTTAGCTCCAGATTATGGTTAAAACTGCGCAAATCCATATTGGCCGTCCCAATCAATAAAACCTCGTTATCCACGATCATTAGTTTGGCATGATTGAAACCTTTTTGGTATTCCCAAATCTCGATGCCAACTTCCAGAAGGTCGTGCAGATAGCTGCGCGAAGCCCAATAGACCATAAAATGGTCTGGCTTGCTGGGAATCAGAATACGTATCTTCACGCCACCTATCGCTGCGGTTTTTAGTGCCATAAGCAAGCTTTCATTTAATACGAGATAGGGGGTGGAAATGTCCAGGCTTTGCTGCGCTGATGTAATGGCTACAAAATATAGCTGCAGGATTCCGGCTTGATCACTATCCGGACCGCTTGCCGCAATCTGGATCGGAATTTGGGGGTCAAACTCGTCAGCAGTCTTTGGCAGGAAGAACTCGAGTTGACCTGGTTGCAAGAGGTTTTGTCCGCTTACAAACAACCAATCTGTGAGGAAGATAGCTTGCAAAGTTAGTGCCGCCTCACCATTTATAACCACAAGGGAATCACGCCAGTATCCAAAATAGTGGTGCTTACCCAGATATCTGTCTCCAATATTTAGACCTCCCAGATAAGCCTTGATACCGTCCACAACCACTAATTTACGGTGATTACGATAATTCAGTCTGCTATTTATCAGAGGTAACCAAACCGGCGAAAACGGTATAAAATCGATTCCGGCTTTTCGCAGTTCACGCTTGAAACTCCTTGGCAAATTCCAACAACCTACATCATCGTAGATAAAGCGTATCTGAACTCCTTCCTTGGCTTTGCGTATCAACATGTCTTTCAACTGGTTACCGGTTTCGTCATTGGCAATGGAAAAGTACTCCAGATGAACATGGTGACGCGCCTCGTCAATGGCTTGCAGGATCAGACTAAAGGCTTCCGTGGTATCAGAAGAAAGCCTCAGGGAATTGTTTGTAGTTAGCACAGCCTTACCATTGTTTTCTAAAAGCTGGCTTAGCCGGTCAGTCAAGCTGTCCGAACCTGGCATTGGTTTTTGAGGTGAAGCATGCCGGTAGTAATGATCCAAAAGCATAATATCGCTGGAGCTTTTCTTACCGAATAATCTACGTTTTCGCCAGTTCCGACCGAAAAACAAATAGAAAACAAAGCCCACAACTGGCAAAAAAATAAGAACCAGAATCCAAGCCATGGTAGTGGAGGGTGAACCATTTTCCATTACCACAATAATGATAATCAGCACTATGGATAGACCGAAAAGGATATTAATCACCTTCAGGGTAAGCCGGCTAAAGGTTTCCAGAATAGCCCCACCAGATATCAGTTGGATCAGTGAGGCAATCAACACCAGACTTATCAATAATATGATGATAAGAGCCAAGCTGTCCCAGAATTTATTGGTATTCATGGGATTACACCGAACCGCTGCTAACCGAAAGTCTCAAATCATGCTCCAAACCAATTAATGTTCCTCATTAACTTCAGAATTAAATTGCAGAGTATTGTCAAGGTTTTCCTTGGTCTTCACGCCAGATATCGACGGCTCTACAAGCAACTACCAACCTGAGAATTCCTTTCTCTGTAACTGCAAAATATCATTTATACATATCAAATAGATATAATCTCATCTTTCAATTATCTGGACTGTTTTCATATTCTATTGATTATCAATGCGATACAAATAAAACCGCATTTGGCACGCCCCTTGCGTAGTAAGAAAAGAAAAACTAAAGGAGATGAACGATGAAAAAGTGGATTTTAATGATTCTGGTGGTCAGTGTTGTTATGAGCATTGCCTTTGCCCAAACTTCCGATGAAGTAAAAAAGCAGATAAAGAAGCAGATTACAGTAGATCTGAACGGAGACCTGGATGAGCTTCCCAATGCAACCAAAATGATGCTTAACATAAATACTGATATGCCAAAAGGCCTTGAGGCAGCAGATGCCCCTTACATGGGTATTTTCGTGGAAGACCTAAACTTCCCAAAAGCTCAGGAACTGGGATACAAGGGTTTGATCGGGGTGCTGATCACCGGTGTGGTTTCTGATTCTCCTGCTTGGAACTATCGTTTGCAAGAGGATGACATCCTTGTTTCAATGGACGGTAAAGAAGTTACCAACAATGCGGTTTTCGACAAAATGCGCAAATTATACCGGGCTGGAGACAAAGTAACTTTGGAGCTTTATCGTAGTGGTGAAATCATCAAAGTGGACTTCACTTTTGGGTCACGCCAGCAAAAAACTCCCTCAACTGAAGGTGAAAAACCGACCAAAACCAAAAAACTGTCTCCTGGTTACGGAGGTGGAAGCTGGATGCCCTTGTGGTTCAGTCTGAACATGGACGACGTGAACTACTTGATGGGCGAAATGGGCTTTGGCAAACTTAATGAAGACGGCATCCTGATGCAGGGTGGCGGTGGAAAAGGCCACGTAGGCAAAGGATTCTTCATTGGTGGTGCAGGATATAGCTATACCACAAATGACAAGGTGCCTTCCGATGCAACCGGCGTCTACCATACAAATATGCATTACGCCAATTCCTTTGGCGGAGTTACCCTTGATAAAAGAATCCCCATTACTAAAGGACTTGTAACTTCCGTCGGATTTTTGCTGGGCGGTGGTGAACAATCCCTGGAAGTGATGAAGAACAACTCCAACTACAACTGGAACGACTGGGACGGAACTTTCCTGAACAGCAACAACACGCATTCCACTATTTCCCGATCCTACATCCTGGTGCAACCCAAAGCCGAAGTCCTGGTGCGTCTGCTTTCCTGGATGGGAATCAGAGGGGAAGCCGGCTACGTTTATGGTTATGCTCCTTCCAGCGGTTGGAAAGTTCAAGGCATGGACGGCGAAACCATAGATGTAAAGAACTCGCCCGATACCGAATATCAAGGATTAAGTTTCTCAGTGGGACCCTGGTTCGGTTTCTAAGATAGATTTTCCCAAAAGCAATCCCCCCAAAAACATCCTGCCGAAAAGCCCTTCCCACCCCCGGGGAGGGCTTTTCTTTTGTGCAGAAGTATGGGAGATTCTGGAAAAGTCAGGAATCATTTTCGTCACTTCAAGCTAAAGTTGATTTCCACCTAGGGGCGAAACGACGATAAAAACTACGTTTTTGCCACTGTTCATGAAAACCCTGGCTCATCCCGGGCTTGACCCGGGATCTCCTTTAATTGCAGGAGATTCCTGCTTTCGCAGGAATGAGGTGGAAGGGAGCAGGAATGAGGTGGAAGGGAGCAGGAATGAGGTGGAAGGGAGCAGGAATGAGGTGGAAGGGAGTGGGATTGAGGTAACAGGATCTTGAATGTAAAAGGGAGTCCTGTCCTGCTTTTTCTACCATCATAACGCTATCATACTGCATGCTCATGTGGTATGATAGCGATATGATAGCCTTGAGTAACTAAGCAGGCTGGAAGAACTGGGGTTCAGGATTTATGAAGTGATGAAGAACTGGGGTTCAGGGGTGATGAAGTGATGAAGCAATGGAGTGATGAGGTAATGGAGTTATGAGGTTATAATGTGATTAAGTGGTTGTTTTCAACACTGTAAAAAGCAGAGTATTTGATGTAGCATAGGATTCCAATCCTGTTGTGCAGGCAGGATTCCGATCCTACCTCAAAGCGAAGGCTTTGCTGCTTGGAATATAGGAAACGCTGAGATTTATTTTTCTAAACCACAGAAAAAATCAGAGAGAAGCAGAGATTTTTTTAAAGCACAGAGGAACAGAGATAAGGGTAACGAAGTGATGAAATGATGAAGTAACAAGGGAATAAATCCCTGTAACTATTCTTCGGTGCCTTCGGTGTTCTCGGTGGTTAATTCTTCGGTGGTTTCAGTGTCCTCGGTGGTTAATGATAATCCGT
>CAZNGW010000014.1:19752-29023 GCA_964572925.1 uncultured Candidatus Cloacimonas sp.
AGTGTCCTCGGTGGTTAATGATAATCCGTGTTAATCCGTCCAATCCGTTCAATCCGTGTAACCATTCCTCGGTGCCTTCTGTGTCATCGGTGGTTAATTCTTCGGTGGTTTCAGTGTCCTCGGTGGTTAATGATAATCCGTGTTAATCCGTCCAATCCGTTCAATCCGTGTAACCATTCCTCTGTGCCTTCTGTGTCCTCTGTGGTTGATATAGAAATCCGTGCCAACCCGTATAACTATTCACCCCACTACAGCAGCGATTTCACCAGAAGCGGAATCATGATCTCGTGATGCCCTATGAAATAGTAGCCCTTCCCCCCCGTCTCCACAGGACGCTGAACCACATTGACCCTTGCCCGATAGTGCATGTTCATATCGAAAACAGCCGTGTAAAAGTCCTTCACCTCACCCCTGATATTACGGGCTACGGTAAGCGCTTTGAGAAACACTTCGGGAACAATCACCGCTGAGCCGAAATTCACAAAGACTCCTCCCCCATTCAGCTCAGCCACCCTTGCAGTAAAAATGCGGAAATCCTTCAGGCTTGCCTGCCCCAAAGCCGCACCATCTGCCAAACTGCTCTGATGAATGATGTCAGTGCCCAAGGCCACCTGAACACAGAATGGAATCCCAAGCCTGTGTGCTGCACTGAGCAAGGAAAGCTCCTTGTAGGGAGCAGCTTCAGACAGATACCTTCCCACCGCTTCTCCCAAGCCTTCATCCAAGGTGCAGGCTTCTTTGGCCAGCCGATTCAAACCCTCTGAAGTTTCCAGAGCCATGCCAAAGGATCCATCAGCCAACGCTGCTGATACATCCTCGGAGGTACTGCCAAACATGGCTATTTCGAAATCATGAATCATTACCGAACCATTGCTGACCAGGCAACTCACATAACCTGATTCCATAAGCTCAATCAGCAGAGGTGCCAACCCACATTTGATCACGTGCCCACCCAAACCAAGAATTAATGGCTTGCCTATTTCCCGGGCATTCCTGCAATGTCCAATAAGTTCTTTCAGGTCTTTGGCTGCCAGGATCTCAGGAAGGCAGTCAAGAAACTCAGAAACATCAACTTTGCCGGATTTGGCAAAAGCACTGGTATTAACTTTACTGTGACGTCCAGCAATGCTGTAGGTTTTCAAATTTGTAAGGTTGATTTCACGGTAACGACTCACGATAGCGCTCCTCTTCGCTGAAAATGCAGCCACAATATTGCTGGCGATACATTCCTGCTTCTTTAGATAGTTTAATGCCAAGTTGCCATAAACTTCGCCAATCCTGGTAGTAGAACTCCACTCCATAACGCGCACTCATCTGCAGGGCAATATCCACGATCAATTCGTGCTTCTGGTATCTGCTGTAAAGCAGGGTGGTAGTGAAAGCATCAAATCCGTTTTCCACCGCAGTTTTGGCGGTGGCCTCCATACGCGATTCATAGCAATATCCGCACCTGTTGGGAATGTCCTTTACCGTGGCCAGCAAAAATGGCTCCAAACCATATAGATCATGCTCCAGCAATGGGATATCTTCCCTGGCGGTAAACTCTCTAAGGGTGTTGCGCCTTTTCTGATACTCCAATAAAGGATGGATATTGGGATTGAACCAAAACGCACTCAGTTCAATTCCTGCTTCCTTCATCTGGATATATGGAGCAATGAAACATGGAGCACAACAGGTGTGGACAAGTAGCTTAGCTGCGGACATAATGTGGCATTTCTGGAGGCAGGACAATGGACAATTCCACCAACCCGGCTATCTTGCCATCCTTGAACCAGGGTTGCTGATGGATCAGCTTTTTCACGCCGTTTTTCTCAATCGTGTAAGAATTGGGCAATCCACTCTCCAGCATATGTTTAATAATGGCATTACAATGCTCAGGATGGTAATCGAGCAGGTTTTTCCCGAGCAAAGCCACCCCACCTTCTTTGGCGAAGGTGGCGATGGCTTTATCATTCATTTCAATGATTATATAGTTTTCGTCGCAAACCGTTATGGCAGCAGGAAATTCCTTGATCCATTCGTGCATTAGAATTCCTTAAGGATGTTGGCTGCTACGATGCTCCGTTGAATCTGATTGGTCCCTTCGTAGATTTGCAATATCTTGGCATCCCGCATCATCTTTTCCACGGGGTATTCTTTCATATAACCGTAACCGCCGAGGATTTGCACGGCATCAGTTGTAACCTTCATGGCGACGTCGGAAGCGAAGTATTTGCACATGGCGCTCTCTTTGGAGTAGTTCTTGGCGCCACTATCCACCATCCTGGCGGTTTGCATCACCAAAGCTCTGGCAGCTTCAATCTGAGTAGCCATGTCGGCCAGCATGAATTGAATGGCTTGGAAACTGGCGATAGGCTTACCAAACTGCTGACGTTCATTGGCATATCTGGCAGCGGCTTCAAAGGCTCCCCTGGCTATTCCCACTGCTTGAGCTCCCACCATTGGACGGCTTTTATCAAAAACTTTCATGGCTGTAATAAAGCCGGTTCCTTCGCGTCCCAAAAGGTTTTCAGCCGGAACTATGCAATCTTCGAAGATCAGCTCACGAGTTGCCGAAGAACGGATTCCCATCTTGTTTTCTTTCTTTCCAAAGCTGAAACCGGGAGTTCCTTTTTCCACGATAAAGGCTGAGCAACCACGTGCGCCTTTGGTCTTGTCGGTCATGGCAAATACAGTGTAGATGCCGGCTTCTCCGCCATTGGTGATCCATTGTTTGGTGCCGTTCAACACATAGTGATCGCCTTCTTTCCGGGCTGTTGTTTCAATGGCTCCGGCATCGCTACCGGCATTGGCTTCTGTTAATGCAAAAGCTGCCAATTGCTCACCTGCAGCGATGAGGGGCAGGTATTTTTTCTTTTGATCTTCGCTGCCTGCGATCAAGATTGGATACATTCCCAAGCCAGTTGCTCCAAATGCCAGGGCAATTCCTGCATCCACAGCGCAAAGCTCTTCGGTAACCACTGCCAGATCCATCACCTTGCCACTGATCCCATCATATTCTTCGGGGATCAGGATGGCAAAAAGATCACTTTGTTTCATTATTTCCACAATATCCCAGGGAAAGATTCCTTCTTCATCGTATTTCTCAGATAGGGGTTTCATCTTTTCAATGGCTATGCGCCGGGCTATTTCCTGCATTTCCAGTTGGTCTTCGGTTAGAAAGTAATTCATCTTGTATCTCCTATATTATTCTTATAGTTATAGCTAAATCAAAACTCAGATGTTCACACATGGTGTCAATCACTTTTTTCATACCCTAAAAACTTCTTCGTTCTTGACATCTGCAGTTTATTCCTTAGTTTGTTTAATATGAACGATGAGGAGAGTTTCTAATGTGGGGTAAATGAGCTAAAAGGAGTATATATATGATTAATCGAAAGAAAATTTCTGCTACAGCAGGGATGTGGATGCTTACATTTGTTGTTCTTACCATAATCCCTGGATTTATCTTTGCCCAAACGATTTTCAGTTTTAATGTGGACAACCTGGAATCCTATACCAGAACCGGCAACTGGGTTTATGATGTAGATGGCCCGGGATTTCCCACCCATGACATGCAATGGTTTACATTTTCACCCGTTCCGGCTTATGCATTTCATTTTTATGCAGATATCAATGTCGGTCCGATGATGACTCCAGGACACATTACGAACATCTCATGTACAACTGAGAATACTGATGTAGCAGCCAATCCTGGCGAGATCAGTCTGGTATTCACGCAACCCTTTCAATTAGTTCACTTTCAGAGAATAAATACAGTGAATTCTGCATTCCCCTGGAATACTCCCGGACAATCTGGAGATAAAAGGATTTATGGTAATGCAACAGGATATTTGGCATTGAATGGGACCCCAAAACTCTACGTTAAAAATCTAACGTTTGAAATAACGACTCCTTATCCTAATCAAGCCCAAATCAAAGGTCTGAGTCCTGCTTTTAGCTCATGGACTGGAAGTATTGGGACTGGTGCAGCACAAACAGGATTTGGTTATGGAGACGTTGACACTGTGCTTTCCGATCCTGCTTGGGCTGCGCTTTTCGCCTCATCCGGATACAAAATTGACATGCCCATGCTTGGAATTGTATCTGAGATGTCTGTTACCAAATCGTGGTTTGATTTCACCTTGAACTTTGATCTTGGCAATCCGGCAAATGGTTCAGGCAGTGGTCAGGCTTTTAATCTACCAGCCCCTGCAAACCTGAATTTCCCAGGTCAGAATGTTGTAGTCGATCTCACAGGAGGAACGAACCAGTATGCCGGAAATCCAATGCATTACTTCTATGTAAATGAGATTCCACTCACCCCAGGAGGCGCATTACCTGGAGGGTTGAATTCGCAGGCTAAGAAGTATTGGAAGATAGGAACCACGCTTGAGACCTTTATGGCAGACATCTCTTTTACCCTTACGCAAGCAGATTTCGTTAGTGCCAAAGCGATTGGGGATTGGCTGATTCTGCACAAGCCCAATGGCGGTTCCTGGTCAGTTTATCCTTTTATAGACATTATGGGTCCGAATACTATCAAAGCAAAGGGAGTTACAGAAGCAAATCTGAATGATGAATTCACCGTTGCCTCCAGCTTTGACGAAACTCTTCCGGTTACATTGGCATCGTTTACTGCTGCTGTAAATTCACAAAACCTTATCTCACTGGCTTGGAGCACTGCCTCAGAAACCTCCATGCAGGGTTATAATGTTTACTACAAGCCCGATGGTTTGAATTCCAACATGATCTGTCTGACTCCAAACCTGATTCCAGCAGAAAATAGCAGCAGTGGTTCAAACTATAGCTTTGTGGCAATCGAGCTAACCGAACCGGGAACCTATTACTTCTGGTTGGAAGCTGTATCAATCGACGGCAGCAGCGATTTCTACGGTCCTGTGAATGCTACTCTTTCCAATCCAGAAGTTCCTCCTTTGCCTGAACGTACCACCCTTAGCGACGCTTGGCCAAATCCCTTCAGGATCGGACAGCAGTCCAGCATCGAAGTAAGGATGAAAGCCGGTGAAACAGGCACCCTTAGCATCTACAACTTGCTTGGTCAGGTGGTAAAAAGCTACACAGTCCAAGCCGGAACCCAGATACTGAATTGGGATGGTATTGATAGTCGCGGTAATTTCTGCGGGAGTGGAGTATATTTCTACAAACTTCAAAGCCCGTCCATCAGCCAGACCAAAAAGTTTGTGATCGTCCGTTAAAACCAACCTTAGTAATACATTGAAGGGTGCAGAGCGTATGTTCTGCACCCTTTTCATTATGATCAGTCAGCTAAGGGGCTAGCCGATCTCAAGCAAATATATGTCATTCACGTTCACTGGATTTTTCCAGTTTGGAATTATTGCATCAATGGCTTTCAATGCAGTATAGGAATCGTAGTTGGCAAGGGAATCTTCGGGATCAATGCCGGCAGCCTTGATCTTCGCCCAACTGCTGCCATCTATACTGGCACCAGTAACACCATCCAGATTGTCATTCCCATCGCTGGCAACTGCGAGAAATGACAGATCATTAAAACCGGAGAATTCTTTGGCAAACAGAAGTGCCAGATGAGTACAGCGTCCTCCTCTGCCATTTCCTTTCACCTTCACAGAAACTTCACCGCCAAAGAGATGTAAGCCCTCAGACGCTTTGTTCAAGGCAAATTTGGAAAGATGCCTTGCCCAGTCAGCTGCGAGAAAACTGATAAAACCTTGATATGCAGTTGTCCGGCAAGGAAGGGATTCCCATATAAGTTTCCTGAGCATAAGATTATCGCCAACAATGCTGTAAGAGTATTGCCGGTTTAATGATAGGATTGCTTCGTAGTGCCCTGCCTGCAATTGAACTGCCTGAGAATAGAAAAAGCTTCCTGATCCGATAACATTAGGATCGTTTCCTTCCACATCTGAAAGGGCAAAGCAGTGGATATTTCTGCAGGGAATCAGCTCCAAGGTTTTACCGGCTTTTACTTGTGAATGGACTGATCGTCTTCGGTTCATCTCTGCAATGGTCAAACCTGATTCCAACAGGCTGCGATTCAGCTCTTTCAGGGCTTCCAGATCAATCCCATCAGCGGGAACTTCAAAGAGAGCACTTGCCCCTCCACTTATCAGAACGATCAGAGTTCGATTCTCAGAGAGACTTTGCAGCCATTGAACGATCGTTCTGCTGTGATTTATGCCATTGGAGTCAGGAGTTGGATGACCAGCTTCCAGGCTGGTAATTCCAGGAATGTTATCGGATGCCATGTGGTACTTTGTAAGCATGTATCCCTCAAAGCCTATTCCGCTTTCCTGCAATGCGTTGCAGCATACTTTTACCATCAGAGAAGCAGTCTTTCCAATTGCCAGAACGTAGGGCGCTTGTTTAAGCTCGAGCGCTTTGATACGCTTGCGTAGCGGTTCCAAACGGCTAAACTGCTCCAGAGTGGTTTCAATTCTCGTTACCAGATCTACCTTCATTTTCCCAAACAGTAAGCCAGCAGGCAAACCATGGCATCCTGTTGGTTTGTGTCCTGATGGTAAAACCCTTCCACTATTCCCAGCACCTTTTTCCGGTCGAGGGCAGTATCAGAGTTCACAATTGGGGAATTAACCAGCTCCAGGATTCTGTCCTTGTGACGTATGAGGAAATCATGGGTGCGCTGTTCTCTTAAACGCGGATGCTTTTTATAGTGCATCCAGCTTTTCAGTTTCAAGGCCAGTTGCCGGGTTCCATATGGAGCGGCAACATCGGTAGCCGAAAGGGGAAATTCTTCCAAAGCTGGAAAACGGGAGCGGATAATTTTTCGATGCAAACCTTCATTCAATTGATTAAGAAATCCCAGCTGCCAATGCTGGCTGAACATCGAGGGCTGAACCCAGGGCAAAATGTTTATCACGCTTTGATCGATGGATGGATAGTTCACGGCTTGCAAGGTGCGAAACCAGTAGCGGATTACGAAAAGATGCATCCAGTATGGATTCAGCATTTCAAGCGGTGAGGGCATTTGCCCAACGGCAGTGCGAAGGCTCTCCCAAAAGCCCTTATGCATGATCCGTCGAACTTCGGGGATAAAGAAATTGGGAGGTTCGCGGAACAGGTAAGCGCCTATGTCATGATAATCCAGAGTTTTGGTGCTCAGCGCGCTTTTCAGGTTCGCAGCCATCATCCGAAAGCGGAAAACCTCGCCGAAATAGCCTGAAACATAGGCATCAGTTTGTTGCCTGACGATGGGATAATAGGCCAGATTGGCACTGTGCAAGGGATTGAAAACCACGCCCCGGTCTTTGCAAAAGGCCAGAACCTGATCCCAATCGCCCATTGTATCGCTATATTTGATGTGCACAAAGGGCAGCGAAAACCTCCTGGCTATGGCTTCGGCTATCTGATAATCGTAATTGTCCTTATTCCCATAGTTATATATAGTTAGGGGTATTCCAGCCTTCAGATAGATTGCCAGCAAAGGCCTGATATCCATACCTCCAGAAAGGCCGATTCCGATCCTTTTTCCCTGCCTGGCCGGCAGCAGGCAATAGGATTCCAGAAGCTGCATGCTATCAATGGCTTGGGGCTCAGGAAGGAAAAGCCTGTTTTTAATGGTCAGCATCGGGTTTTGTAGATGTATTACCGCATTGGAACCGGTTCCCAGGCTTTGCACATCCTGGTAATAGCTTTCCACAAGGGGAGCATAACCGCCTTGAGTTGGCGGATACATGGCATGCCATATCGCTCCAAGCTTATAGTAATCTATCTCGGTAGCCTTATAGTTCTTCAGCAGCGAAAGATCAGAACAGAAAAAGATATGTTTTTCGCTTTCCCGGAAATAGATGGTTCGTTTGCCCAGGGGATCATTGAAGAACTGCAGTCTCCGGCCATCATATAGCAGGAGGGCATAATGCCCGTCCAGGTTTTGCAGCTTTCTTTGATCACTCGCTATCCAATTCTGCCAGTCTTCGAAGCTTGGATACCGGCAACAAGCTCTCTCACAGCATACCGGCCTACCCAGAATTATCAGAAACGTGCCATCGGCCAACTCATGCCAGTTCAGGGTGTCAACGCTTCCGCCAGCAAAGAGATCGAGGGCAGGGAGGTGCTTTTCCAGCAGTGTCTTCTGCGCTGTTAAAAGCAAGGGAGACTCCTTTGGAGCCCCCTTGTGCAAATATCCGTAAAGCCAGCTCATGGATGGCTACCTGAGGGGTTTCATTACCGAAGTATCCTTTACTCCCAGAAGGAAATAGGGGTTACTTGAAGCAGTTCGCTTCATCAGCACCCAATAGGGTTTGTCCAGAATAAGCATTTTGGGCGTGTAAGCATTTGGCCCGGCAGAGGTTATCATTCCGATCACCGCTTCATTTTCCACTCTGGCACCCTTTTCATCCATGTCAAACTTCAGCACTTCCTGCATCACTGAGATCACGTAACCCCTTAGCTTGGAATTTTTTACTTTCTGTCCGAGCATTTGAGTATATTCGCGGTTGAAATCAAGATGCAGCTTGGGAGCCTGGAAGATGTCTTTTTTGTTGATCACCTGTCCCGGAACATCCTTGATCTCCGAAGCGGCCAACATCCTTTGCCGCAAAGAAGTAACCAGCTCTTCGGGGTTGTTCATAGGATAACCTTTGGCCAGGAAAAGCTGATCTTGATTATCTTTCAGATTCAAGGCTACGATGAAATGGTCATCATCCTTATAGTCAACCAGATGGACGTTCTGATAACTGTTTGTATCAGCCACAAAACCTTCCACCTCTTTATCCATAAACTTCACTGTGCCTGGCTTGAAAGCCACGGGATACATCACTTCCTTCAGGAAATAGGCATAAGAGATAATGTCTCTGGCCCCCAGCTTGATCAGCAGATCGGGAATGCTTTTACCGGGGAATTTGGCACGGCATTCCTTGTTGATGTCATCTACGGTTTCCTGGCCATAACCGCTTTTGATGTAATAGCTTTTATCATCAAGGTCAGCTTTGGTGAACACGGGATTATTCAGCTTTGCAGTGATGTCCAAAACCTCTTTGTCTGTGGTCTCAAAAGCGATCGGTTCGCCAATGAAGCTTTCCCTTAGCTCATTCCAGGCCAGATTCATCGCTCCACCCCACACATAGTTTTCGTTGTGGAACGCTCCAGTGTAATTCAGATTATTGTCTTGTTTGTCTGCTTTGCACTTATGCTTGTTGCAACAGCAGGAAGTTAGGCCCAAAACCAGCACCAGAAGGGTGATAATCAGAAGTTTACGCATTTCTTACCCCTTGTAAATTCTTTTTTTTCAAATATCGTGAAAGGGCTGATGCTGTCAATGGAAAAGAGTGTT
>CAZNGW010000014.1:29123-45261 GCA_964572925.1 uncultured Candidatus Cloacimonas sp.
TGTTGAAGTTTTTACGTTGTGCAACAATCTTCAGCCCGAGCTTTACTCGGGATCTCCTTGTCCAGCGATACACATAAATCAGCAGATGCGATGAAAACCCGGGACGGGTGACATTCTATAGCCTGGGGTGAAGCGAAGCGAAACCCCAGGTAGGCATATCTCCATAGCCAAAACCCCGGTAGGGGTGACACCTGAAACTATGCAATTGATATGTGTCACCCACAAGGGGTTTATCGATACCTACGCCATAAACCTGGGGTTTCGCTTCGCTTCACCCCAGGCTATAGAATTTCACCCCTTGCGGGGTTTATCTATAATCATGTCAATGATGGTTTGGCAAACTCCATTTTGCCAAAGAGGTCGGGGAACTGAATTTCAAACGACTTCGTCGTTTCTGCCAATTCGGAGATTGGCAGACCTATACTATGTCACCTTAATCACTCCATAAAACTGAAAGCCTATTATCTGTGAGTCAGAATATGCTTGATCCAAAATATAATAGACTGTTTGAATAGTCTGGTCAAACAACAACGAGTTAATCAACAAACTGCTGGATAATACTGGGAACGCCGTTCCAAAGTCGATAGGCGTCCAGAACGTAAAACAAAGGCACCACGCTAATCCTGCCTTTGGCGTTCCCAACTTATTGATCAGATGTAAAAAAGAAATCGGGAATCAAACTACTATATCCACTCTTTGGTTTTGTCGTCTATTTCTTGCATGATTTCTCGGGTAAAAGCCAGGATGCGGACAATGTTTTCTACATTATCTATCTCATCCAGGCTAAGGGTTCTGCCTTTGCGGTCTTTTAGGTATTTATTCAAAACCTGGTATCCACCAATGTGGAAACTATAGATTTCTGGCGGAACCGGTTCAAAATACTGCGTGGCATTTATGTTAAGCCTTTGAAGATGGTCTGTGTAAAAGACCTTGTCTACCAGGTTATCTCCCTTGATTTTGTATTGCCCCAATTCCGGAAATTGCTTTGCAGGTTCAGGGCTTTTCATCAGATGAGCATTTATAAGCCTCCAACCCAATTGGGAAAGCTGCTCAAAGGTGCTGTAGTCCTCACAGAAGGGTATGCGGGGAAAGTCTGTTTTCAGGAAATCCTTGTACTTGTTTCGGTATGTATATGAATGAAGGACTGAATAGATATAGCCGAAAATAAGCTCAGATGAAACGTCTCTTGAACTATTAGAAGAATACTTAATATTGACCAATTCAAAAACAACTTTCCTTATATTGGTCTTCATTATCTTCTCTGTTGTGTTTAAAAACTGCTCTTCACGAAAAACGTACAATGGATACACGTTTGTTGAGTCTTCTAGCGTATGTACATCACAAATCTCATTGGTGACAAAGACATATGCATTGCTTTTCTGATTGTTATTCCGAGTGCCTAGCAAGGCAATATTGCCATCCGTGAAATTTCTCACTATCTCGTGTCTAGGCAATTCGACTATTCTATCATCATAGACTATATTTCTCGTATCGAATGGTGCGATTACATATGGCTTCAAAGAGCTCGGTAAATCAGTTTCTCTCATAATCAATTTTCTTGATTCTGCTAATTTCCAGTCACGTGTATCTTTAAGCTTAAAAGTTGAAATTATCTCAGAATCATCATAATTCCTGTCTGAAAACATATGGATTCTCTCAATGAGTTCATCTCTTGTGAAAGCAATAGCAAAATGGTTTCTATGAGTTTTTACCCCTGAGTTATACAACGAGAAAATATCCTTTATAGAAGGATTTAACCTATAGGCTTCATATTCATTAGTGTCTATTTGTTGAAATTTGTATTCAGGCCTAACTAGTTGTATGTCGTTCCAATTTATGGATTTCATTGTATTACTGGAAAGAAATGAGTATTTACTCAATCTTGTTCCTATAAGGTCACTCAAACACACTTTCCTTTTAAGATTCTCGCACTTAATAAATATACTTATCGCTACACCTTCTTTTATGTCAAAGACATTTTCATCCTCTATTTTATTCTCTCCTGTTTGTTCACGGTAATCTCCATGGAGATTTAAGACATACAACTGGTCAAAGGTCTTGGACAGATGATACCTCATAGCCCGTAAAACTGGCTTATCAATAAACGAGTTCTGTGTGATAATGGCTACAACCCCTTCTGTAACATTTTCCATTTTCCATTCTGCAAATCTCCAGAATTTTACATAGTCATTCCTAATTATCTTTGAATTTACTTCATTGATCGGCTCGGTTTCAATCTGGTAGTATTGTTCTAATGCTTTATCAATCCAGCTCAAGCCCTCTTTCCCTTTTGATTTTGCCATTGAAGATTTAATATTGTATGGAGGGTTTCCAGTTATTACTAAAAGGGTTTTGTTTTTGACTTCCCTTGCATTCCTACTTTCCTTTGTAAATGCGGGTAATAATTTGTCCCCTTCGATATTTTTCTCAAAGTGCTCCAATGTATTTGTTAGTAAAATTCTTACACGTTCCTCATCACTTAGTTCATATCTCCTATCTTTCAAGTATTGGGTCAGTTTCAGATGCGCAACTGTGTAAGGTGCGATCATATATTCGAAGCCATAGAGGTTTTTCAGGATGTGTTCCTTAACTATCAATTCCCTCTTGGCAGGTGGGGTTTCGTCCAAAATCAGGCGGATGGCTTCCAACAGGAAAGTTCCGGTTCCACAGGCAAAATCGAGCAGGGTAACGTTTTTATGGTCTGCCAAGCCCTTTTCGATCCCAAAGGTATCTTTCAGAACGTCATTCACAGCCCTGATGATGAAGTTTACCACAGCAGGGGGAGTGTAATATACCCCGCGGGCTTTCTTCAAGGCTTTGTCATAGGCAGCCAGGAAGTCCTCATAGAAGTAAACATAGGGATCGCGGGCTGTTTCGGGATCGGCCTTTTTGTTATTTTTATCAAAACTGAGCAGGCTGGTGATGCTGAGCAGATCCATGGTATTCAGCACAGCCAGCACTTCTTCCACTATCCAGCGGGTTTCGGCATATTCCTTATTGTCCAGCACCTTCAAAAAGCCAACCAGTTCGTGGATCAGTTCAAAGGAAGTGGGGATGTATTTCTCTACGTTAAAAAGGTCTATGGTGTCGCTACCTGAATTCAGCCTTGCCATAAAAAGTCCATACACCAGCATTTGAGCAAAGGTATCGGAAAAATCCTCCAGTTTCAGTTCATGATCCACCATGCGCTTAAAGGTGTTATAAAGGCCAAAGAGCTTACCTTCAGTTTCTTCTTTTTCCTGACGCTGCAATTCCAGAAAGAGATAGGTTTTCAGCAACTTACCGCGTTGACCCAAGGCATTGGCCAGGGTTTTGGGGCTGGAAACACCCTGGGGAGCAGTGGACAAGAAGTTGCTTATGATTTCTTTTACCTGTTGTTCTTTGGCAGGCTCTATCTGGTGTTTGGTTTGCAGGAGTTCATTTAAGGAACACATACTTGCCCGGCTTTGTATTTTGCCGTTTTTTATCCAGATCCAGTCCAGGTAGTTGGTCAACAGGATATTGTCGGAGAGCTTTTTATAGCGCTCAATCTGCTCAGATTTCAGCACTTCTTCCAAGTTCACTCCCAGAGCTTTGTTTTCCACATAACCCAGGATGCCTTCATGGAGAGTAATTTTAAAATCTGGCGCTCCATAATCCTTCAAGCGCTTGGGCTCATGCAGGATCTTTACTTTGGGATTTTCCTGCTGTTTTATGTTTGCCAGTATTTGCTCCAACGCCGGTCTGAGAGAATGCTCAGTAATCTCATCAGGCTTATGTTGCTTTAGGGCATGGTAATATGCTTCAAATTCCTGCATTTTCTTTCCTCATTTTGGAGTCCGAAAGTAGTAGTTTTCGTATCTGCATTATAGGTTATGTAACCAATCTTTCTGCATCACAAAGGAAGTTTTGAATATGTAGTAAGTTATTTTTCATAGTATATTATGTCAAGCGCATTTTCTTGGGCTAATAACCACGTCCAGCCATTCTACGCTCTTCTGTATCTTCATTTGTTTCTGACGTTTTATGGATAGTCTCTAATTATGTAAACTTCTATTACATATTTCATGATCACCTGCTCCCTATAGCTTTGTCTGGCTTATGGTTCCTTATCCCTATAATTCTCTAATAACGGATGTTCTTTTATCAGATACATAATCTGCGCATACTTAAGCAGATCATATCACTATCATACCACATGCCCATGCGGTATGATAGCGGTATGATCAGAATATGATACGAGCTTGTTTCACAGCCGGATGCTTTCGATGGTTCCCTGGTTCAGTTTGAGGGCGGGTTCGCCATGGATCATCATGATGATGCCAAGATCTTTACCGCAGGTTGGGCATACAGGCCGGGAGAAGGTTTCAGCCCCTTTCAAGCCAACAAAGTCCTCGGTAAGTCTGCTGATCAGGCATTTGATCAGCCTGCCCTTGCCGGCTTTAAAATAACGGAACAGCCTGGCACCGCAACGGCAGTTTATCTCAATTATCTTGCCGGTTCTCATGCAAAACCGGTGCGCCGGACCGGCAGAGTATAGAGCAGTTCTTTGTCGACCTCCAGGATGGCACCCAGAACGTCGTATAACGAAGGGCTTTCCAGCTTTTTTACAAGCTTTAACTCATTATCCTGCATATCGATGGAACTGATGATCCGTTTAAGGTCATAGGTTTTGCTGCGGGTTTCGGTGCTTTTCGTATAGCTGAAGTTATCCTTGGCCCGGAAGGCCATAATCCTGGCATTGAATTGCGCGGCAAATTCGGGCTTGATGCCCACTGAGAGCAGTTCCATTTCCGGTAGTATCGCCTTGCCTGCGATCCTTTCACAACCGATGAGGTTAAAATCAGGAATCCGGGTTTGGCCAAGAGCGCCAAGGATATCCTCTGGCGTATAGCTTTGGTAAAAGGAAACATCAAAATATTCTGCCAGGCCTTCCACGCCAACCGGCAAAGGAGGAGCCAGACTAACCTTCGGATGGGGACTGAAACCCTGGGTAAAAACCGTTTCCAGATCCAGGATGGCAATGCGTCTGAACAGCATCCGCATCCAGTCCAGATGAGAGATAAAACGTAGCAAACCCATTTTCTGATAAAAAACCCTATACCTGTATTGCGCCACATGCAAGATCAACTGCCTTGGCTCAACGGCTTTTTTCTCGATAGGCTTGCTGTCCTGATCAGGAACAGCATCCTGGGTGCTGATTCCATCCCGGCAAGCTCCACAAACAGAGCATTCCAAACGGCAGTCAGGAGTTTGAACTTCCTGCAGGGCTTGCTGATACTCATTTTTCAGGAAAGCTTGGGTAACGCCGGTATCGATAAAATCCCAAGGCAGATCGCAATCCAAATCCATGGCTTGCAGATATCTGGATAGCTGAACGCCGGTTTGTTCGCTGGCTTTGGTCCAGGCTTCAAAATCAAACAGCTCATTCCAACCGTCGAACCTGGCACCATTTTTCCAAGCCGCTTCCAACACCTCAGCCATCTCGAGATCACCTCTGGTGAGGGCTGCCTCCAAAATGGAATTTTCTATGGTATGGTATTTAATCTTGATGTTCCTGGCTCGGGAAAAGCTGTTCTTGATGCGTCGGGCCCGCTCCAACAGAGTCTCTTTGTCCGCCATGGCACACCATTGGAAAGGTGTGAAAGGCTTGGGGACAAAAGGCGAAAGAGTAACGTTGATCTGAAGCCTGCGCTTTCCAGTCTGGTTGATTTGGTCAATCAAAGCAATTATGGCATCAATATCCGTTTCATTCTCGGTGGGCAAGCCCAGCATGAAATAGAGCTTAATCTTTTGCCAGCCAAGCCTTAAAGCTATTCCGATGCCAGCCATGATCTCCATTTCGGAAAGGTTTTTATTGATCACTTTACGCAACCTTTCCGACCCCGCTTCCGGTGCTATGGTCAAGCCTTCCCGGCCCAGGGATTGCAAGGCTCCCAGTAATTCGTCGTTTAAGCTGTCCACTCGCAGGGAGGGTAAAGAAATATGCGTTTTGGATGTGTTTACCTTGTTCAGGAGATTAAGCAGCAATTCCTGAATGCAGCTATAATCGCTGCTGGAGAGGGATACCAAGCCCGCTTCGTCCCAACCGCTGGACTTGATCTCTTTCAGCAGATTTTGCATGATATCCCGGGGTTTACGTTCCCGCACCGGCCGGTAAAAATAGCCGGCATGGCAGAATCGGCAACCCCTGGAACAACCTCGCATGATCTCAGCCACGTAACGATTGTGCGTGGCAAGTTGCCAGGATAGAAGTTGTGGACTATGCTGCAAGGCTGATTTATGAAAATCGGCAAATTTGCGGCTGACAATTGTTTTAGCTTCTGACCAGAGAGCTGGCACATAGCAGGATCGAAGCTCTGCCAGCCTCTGTAACCTTGTATGTTTATCACTGTGAGCTTTCAAAATGTCTGCGATTTCGATAATGCCCTCTTCGGCTTCCCCCAGGAAAAACACATCTATAAAGGGAGCCAAGGGTAAGGGATTTGTTGCGCAAGGCCCCCCCGCCATTATGATGGGATCACTCTCCGAACGCTTTCCAGACCTGAGCTCCAGACCACACAGATCAAGGAATTCCAGCACATTTGAATAAGTGAGTTCGCTTTGCAGGGTTATCCCGATCAGATCAAAAGCTTTTAAGGGCATTCTGCTTTCCCAGGCAAAAAGAGGATATTGCCATTGCCTCATCAGATCTGCCAGGTCTACCCAAGGTAGGTAAGCCCGGTCGGCCATGCAGCCTGGCAGAGAGTTTATGATGCTGTAAAGGATCTTGATCCCTAAGTGCGATACTCCAAGTTCGTAGGCGTCGGGAAAGGCAAAAACAAAATGAAGGGAACTGTCTGCAAAGCCCTTATGGATGGCATTGATCTCATGGTTGATGTATCGAGAGGGTTTCTCCACCAAAGGGAGGAGAGATTCGACATCCACTTTGTTCATAAGCTTCGGACACTGATGGAGATGCTGTGTTCTCTTCCCCAGTCTATCAGGCTTCTCGTTGCTTCACTACTGTCCAAGGAAGGCAAATCAAGGTTTGCTTCGCTGGGTTTCTCCAGTTTCTCCAGATTGCTGCCATATCTGCATTCCTGAAGGATATAGCGGTCGCCGGGTTTGAGTATTTTCTGCATGGCATAAAGGTCTTTGCTCCCCAAAATCAGGTCGAAGAAAGTGGTGCGGAATTCATAGGGAACCCCTGCCCGTCTGATGATTTCCATGCTGTCATTGATCGTATCTTCTTGTATTTCGCTACGGGTAATCGTTTTATACAGATACAGAGGGGCTTTTAGATCCATGGCATAGTAGTCCACGAGATTTTGGTCGGAAATGCTTTGCAAAAGCCCTGGCATTGAGCCGTTCGTATCCAGTTTTACCTTGTAACGCATAGCCTTTAAAAGCTTTAAAAAAGGTATCAGGTCTTCCTGTAATGTAGGCTCACCCCCCGTTATTACTACAGCCCCAAGCTTTTTGCGCCGTCTGTAGAGAAAGCGCAAAACCCATTCTGTATTCAACTCCGGCTCAAAAAGCTCCGGTTTTACCAAAGCAGGATTATGGCAATAGGGACAACGAAAATTGCAGCCCTGAGTAAAAACAATGGCAGCCAACTGCCCAGGATAATCCAAAAGCGAGAATCTTTGAAATCCGCCTATTTTCATTATTGGGGTCAGGCCTGGATTACTTCCACAACAGCCTTTTTATCATGCTGCTTAAGGGGGTCGAAGGTGGTGCGAAGTCTGAATTCGGCTTTTTTGCCGTCATTCCATTGTGAAACCGGCCTCAAATAACCCACAATGCGTGAAAACACCTCCGTATCCTTGTGGCAGACAGGGCATTCTGGCTGCTCGCCATCCAGATAACCATGCTCAGGACAAATACTGAAGGTGGGCGAAAAAGTGAAATAGGGCAATCTGTAGCTTTCGCAGATGCTTTTAACCAGAGCCTTGATGCTCTGCCCATGCTCGACCCTTTCTCCCCCAAAGATATGTAGAACGGTTCCCCCAGTATATTTGGTCTGCAATTCATCCTGCAGATCAAGAACTTCAAAAATATCATCGGAGAAGTTTACCGGGAGCTGGGTGCTGTTTGTATAAAAAGGCGTCTCCCCTCCGCAATTGGCACATTTGATATTGGGAAACTGCTTTCTATCCAATATAGCCAGGCGGTAGCTGGTTCCTTCGGCAGGCGTTGCTTCCAGATTATAGTTATTCAGCGTCTCTTCCTGAATATCGATCAGCCTTTCTCGCAGATAATCCATCACTTTCAGGGCAAAGTCCCGCCCTTCAGCGCTTCCCAGATTTTTACCCAGGAAATTCTCCACAGCCTCATTCATGCCGATGATGCCGATGGTGGAAAAATGGTTCTTCCAGTATTGGTGAAAACGCTCGTAGATGCTTTTCAGGTAGAACTTGGTGTAGGGATACAACCCGCTCCTGGTATAGGTTTCAAGCACTTTTCGCTTGATCTCGAGGCTGTTGCGGGCTTTCAAGAGAAGCTCTTCCAACAGACTAAAGAACTCTTCCTCGGTTTCAGCCAGATATCCTATCCGCGGTAGATTCAAGGTTACCACCCCGATTGAACCGGTGAGGGGATTGGCTCCAAACAGCCCCCCCCCCCTGGCTTCCAATTTTCGGGTGTCCAAACGCAAGCGACAACACATGCTGCGGGCATCATTCGGATCCATATCGGAATTCACGAAATTGGAGAAATAGGGAATGCCGTATTTGGCTGTAGCCTCCCACAAATAGTGGATGGTGGGATTGTCCCAGTCAAAATCCTTGGTTACGTTGTAGGTCGGAATGGGAAAAGTGAATACCCGGCCTTTGGCATCACCCTCGATCATTACTTCCAGAAAAGCTTTATTCAGGATGTCCATTTCGTTTTGGAAATCACCATAGTTTTTGCTTTGAGGTAAACCCCCAATAATCACTGCCTGGTCACGGTATAACTGATGGGGATACAAATCCAGCGTGATATTTGTGAATGGAGTTTGGAAACCAACCCGGGTAGGCACATTGATGTTGAACACGAATTCCTGCAAAGCCTGTTTAACGTCATCATAGCTTAGTTTGTCATAGTAAATGAATGGCGCCAGGAGCGTGTCAAAACTGGAAAAAGCCTGAGCCCCGGCTGCTTCGCCCTGCAAGGTGTAGAAGAAGTTTACAATCTGACCCAATGCACTTCGGAAATGCCTGGCCGGTGCACTTTCCACCTTCCCTTCAGCTCCGCAGAACCCGGTTAACAACAAATCCATGAGATCCCATCCAACACAATACACCGAAAGCTGTCCCAGATCATGGATGTGCATATCGCCATTTACGTGGGCTTCGCGTATCTCAGGTGGGTATATTTTATTCAACCAGTAAGTTTTGCTTACTTCTGAAGCAATGTAGTTATTCAGTCCCTGCAGCGAATAAGCCATGTTGCTGTTTTCATTAACCTGCCAATCCAGCTTTTCCAGATACTGGTCGATTAATTTCACTCCAGCCGTCGAAACAAGTTCCCGGATCCGGGCATGCTGATCGCGGTAGATTATATATGCCTTGGCAGTTTTCTTGTAGGGTGAGGCAAGAAGCACCTCTTCCACGATATCCTGGATTTTTTCCACTTCCGGGATCTCATCCTGGATCACCTGATAAGCCAAATTCAGAACCCGCAAGGTAAGAACCGCTGCCATTTCTTCGCCAAACTCCCCGGTTGCCTGACCGGCCCGCTCCAAGGCTTTGGCTATCTTTTGTTTATCAAAACTCACTATGTGACCGTTGCGCTTTCGGATCATCGAAAACATCAGCGTTCCCCCTCTATTGTGCATCAATATATTATTATTTTTTAAGCATTTACCGCGCTCAATACCTTTTTTGCAATTAAAGCCTTAAGCGCACGACATATATTCAAATAAGAAGTTACGATTTTTGTCAAGACCAAAGATGTCATTTCCCTGTTGTTTTTTATCCACACTTGCACAGTGACCAAGCAAGCAAGCAGTTGTAGAAATGATATAAGCTCATTTTTTCCGAATTAGATTAGTGCCCAAATATCTTTCTGCTTGCTTTAGGCTTTTTTTTACTTACTTTATATTTTTCAGGATGTTTTGCGGGGGGATTTTTGGATTGACTGAGTTTTGCTAAGGAGCGAGTATGAAAAAGCTCTGCCTTTGGTTATCCTTTGGGTTGTTGGCAGTTTGGCTCTATGGCGGTTCTGCGTCCATTATTGCTCTTCCAGTTCCGGCAGCTGATTTGGGTAATGATCCACAAAAGGTGGCGAAGTGGGTAAGGGAGCTTTCCCAGAAGGGACTTACGATTTACTACTACAATGATTTCTTCCTGCTTGCCCAATGCGAGAAACCTGATTATCCCCGAGCCAGTTACCTGTGCAAATCCGATGCCAGGGGGCTATATCTTTTAGCTGATAAATCTGCCAACCGAGATATCCCTCCCGGAACAGAGCTGTTGTGGGATTTGGTTACCAGCAGATTAATCCGGACTGAGCTGACTGAAGCAGAACTTCGACTTCGGTATCATGGTAAAATCCTGCCTTTCGGGAATACTCCAATGACACTGAAATCTCCTTCCATCCAGGTTCCAACGTATATTCCGAGTCGGAATTTTATCACTGATATGCTGAACCTGGTTTCTCAGGACAGTTTGATTGGTTATGTGCAACATTTGCAGAATTATCAGTCCCGCTATGCTTGTCATGATAACCGAATCGAGATCGCAAACTGGTTGAGTGGAAAATTCCAGGATTTCGGTTACAGTAATGCAACCTTGTCCTTAGTTCCCTGGCAGAACAGCTATCAATACAATGTTACTGCGATGTTGCCGGGATCAGTATATCCTGAATCATACATATTGGTTGGCGCACATTATGACTCCCAGAATTGGGATTGTGACCCATTGCAATTATCTCCGGGAGCGGATGACAATGCAACTGGAGTTGCCACTATCCTGGAAATAGCCAGGATTATGAAAGCAACAAACTACCAACCCCGCTGCTCGATAGTTTTTGTTCCCCTGGCAGGTGAAGAGATAGGCTGCATCGGAACTTATGGATACATTCAACATGCTCAGCAAAGCGGAATGGATATCCGCCTGATGATAAATATGGATATGATCGGAAATACTTTGCCGCACCCACAGGATAATAGAATGCTCCTGCACAGCTACGACGGTTGCCTGGAACATGCTTATTACGCAGCCGGACTGATCGCCCAATACACTGATCTTAGTGCTGTAATGGGACCCCTGAATGAGTTTATCACCGACAGTTATCCTTTCTGGGCTGCAGGTTACCCGGCGATTTCCTTTGATGAGTTTTGGATGTCCCCGGTTTATCATTCCAGCCTGGATACGGTTGACTATCTTGATCCGGGGTATTTCAGGAAACTTGCAAAAAGCGTTCTGGCGATGGCAGCTCATTATTCATATTTATCGTCTCCTCCAACGAATCTATCAGTCGCTGATACAGGCTCTGGTAGCAGCTTACAACTGAACTGGGATGCGGTTACCGATCCCTTGGTGGATCATTACAAAGTGCGTTGGGGAGTATCTGAATGGGATTTTAGCTTTGCAGCCGATTCCTACACCAATAGCTTCCAGATTACCGGATTATCTGAAGGTGATACCTGCTTTATTGCCGTCAGTTCGGTTGACCAGTCCGGCTTGGAGAGTTATCAGACCAGAGCCTCAGGCATTCCTATGCCAATCCCCAGAACTCCAAACGGATTATCTGAAATGCCACAACTGGATGCCATTGCCTTAAGCTGGAATCCCAATCAGGAGCTTGATCTGGCTTCCTATCATCTATACAGGTCGTTATCCGAACAAAATCCCGGTGAACTTATTGCTGTTATCAATGCCCCTCAAACCACCTATTGCGATTCCGGACTGCCAGGTCTGATCGATTATTACTGCTACAGGTTGAGCGCTGTTGATTTCCAGGGTAACGAAAGCTCGTTGAGCTCAGTTGTTAAGAGCAGACCTGTTACCTTGGACAATGGAATCCTGATAATAGATGAAACCATGAACTACAATGGCTCAAATCCTTTTCAACCTACAGACGAAATGGTGGATGGGTTTTATAGCCGAGTAATGCAGAACCTGCCGGTAAATGCAAGCATAGATCTGGAGGAGCATAATGAGCTACTAAGATTGGCTGATTTGGGTATATATTCATCCATTCTGTGGCATGGCAATGATTTCAGCGAATTCACAAGGCCAAGCCAGATCAAAGCAGTATTGCAGAATTACCTTGAGCTGGGAGGAAAAATCCTGTTCAGCGTCTGCCATCCAAGTCAAGCTTTTGAGCTGAATGGAGCTTATCCAGCTGTATTTGGTGCTGATACCTTCATAAATACAGTGTTGGGCGTTCAGGGAGTATCATACACAAATAGTGCCAGGTTCAGATATGCCATATCCCAGATGGATGTCCTGAACAATCTGCAAGTGGACAGCTTGAAAACACCTGCAGGGTTTGAGGGGCACATTTTTCACGTGGAAGGATTGGTTCCAGTCAACTCAGCAGAACCATTTTTCTGTTACGGGTCAGACTATCAATCTGAGACCGCTCAAGGGATCATGAACGGGGATTTCGTTGCCTTGCGTCATAACTACGGTAACGGACTTGCCGTTTTACTCAGCTACCCTCTCTATTTTATGCAGGAATCCGAAGTCAGGGAACTGCTGCACATGATCTTTGTATCCTGGTTCAATGAACCTGTCCAAGTGGTTGAGGATATTGTTCCCGTTCCAACAAGCCTAATCGTATGCAATCCTTTTCCCAATCCCTTCAGGAAGTCAACTACGATCAGGCTGGAGGGGGTTGACATCCAAAATTATCTGATGGCGGAGATTTTCAACTTGAAGGGACAGTTAGTTTGGAAAACCGTGATAAACCCTGCTAATTCTGTTGTCGAGCTTAATTGGAACGGCTTGGACAGTAATGATCGCCAACTTAGTTCAGGAATCTACATAGTAAAGGTCTTCCAGAAAGATAAGTCCAGAGTAAGCAAATTACTCCATCTAAAGTGATCGGAATTTTCCAGCCCCCAAACAAAGAAGTCCAAAGCACCTTGAAGGGGATCAAGGGCTTTGGACTCAATTCTCTGATAGATCAGATTACTTCATCAGGATCAGTTTGCGGTTAAATACATCATTTCCCACTTGCATCCGGCAGAAATAAATACCGGAAGCAAGGCTGTTGCCTTGAGAATCCCGCCCATCAAATCCCAAGCTGTAGAATCCCGCAAGATTATGTTCACGAGAATATTGCGCCACTTTCTGGCCTTTATAGTTCCAGATCGTGAACTCAGCTTTGCCTGGTTTGTCCAGACTATAGCGAATCGTGGTGGAGGGATTGAAGGGATTGGGATAATTTCCGATCAATTGTGTAACTTGGGGAATCACCGGCTCATTGTATTCCCCACCTCCAAGGGTGGACACGATCACCGGGCCGTACCAGGCAATACCTCCGTCGAGATCCATGCTTTGCAGCCAGTAATTGTAGGTGGATCCAGGTGTTACCTCACTGTCAGTGAAAAGATAGTGTTGTTCACTTGAAGTATTGGTTCCGGGAATCAGAGCAGACACCAATCCAGCTTCATCCAAAATTCCTGTGTCGCTGCGATAAACATAGAACCCAAGGAGACCTGTTTCACTTGCGGTTACCCAGAGCAGACTTACATTGTTGATATTGTCTATACTACCGGTAAAAGAGGAAAGTGTCACCGGCAAGGTTCCTTCTTCGCTATTTGAGAACGTAAGGTATAGGTCATTTTCACCTTTCGCGGCTGGGACAGTGAAGGATGCATTTGTATCTGTCCAGCTACCGGGATTCCCAAATACTGACCAGGAACCATTATCACCCACTTTGAATGCTAACTGGAGTGGAATAAAGCCCAGGTCGTGTGCTATATCCAGAGTTGCTCCACTAAATACCGTTCCAGTAAACAGCAAATCCAAACCAGCATTCTCATATGGACTACCTAAGGAGGCATAGCCGGTAGTAACTGTGATGAAATCCTCAGGACTCGTCAATCCGGTTATCGTGATACTGGGAGCGATTTCATGAGCGTAGGGATCGGTTATTGAAGGAGGAGATATTATTACATCATTATCAATTATCACTGCCGCATCACTTTGTGAACCTTGCACGATCCTGATATTATCGATGGCAACGGGTGCCTGGGTTCCCTGCGATGAGTCATTTTTCCAGGATAAAACAAGACGTTTCGTGGTGCCATTATTGGTGATTGGGATAGCATAGCTGAATGTTTGCCAGCTGTCTACCAACCTGAGTTCCGTGGAAATACTCCCACTGCTCAGTTCAGTTCCTGCCAGAGGAGTACTGGTTTGATCTATCAGATAGACCTTGAAATAGTCGTAGGCAGTGGTGGTCCCTTCGCCCTGGGCTTTCCATCCCAGTTTGAGATAGTATTCGTTTGTTCCGGCAGGAATGGCAATATCCCTGTAAACATGAGAAATTGATGCTGAGGTAATGGTATAAAGGTTATCAGTTCCGTTGTTGCTAATATACAAGCTTCCTGAGCCGGTTTCTGAAACTGTACTACCTGCAATCCAGTAATTAGGCTGACCACTATTTACAGCTATCCAGCCGTTCAAGCCATTCTCAAAACCCTCTGCAAAAGGAACCGACAGAGGCAGATAGCCTGAACCACCAAGATTTATAGTTTTCGGCGAACCCTCTGCATTATGCGTAATAGTAGCCGTTGCATTGTAGTTTTGCTCCATTAAGGGAGTAAAACATAACTCGAAGGTATCGCTCTCACCTGCTGGAATTGAGAAAGCGAGACTGTTACGGTTTGCAGATTTCCTTATCTCAGTTTTCTGTTTCCCTGTTACTTGGACTGTGAAGAAATCCGAGCCTGTGTTGATGGTGCCTTCCAAAGCGCTGCCGCCTGCATTTGAGATGCTGAAAGTCCGGCTGGAACTTCCACCGATCATTACAGAGCCAAAATCAATGGCTGTTTCGCTTACGTTGATTTCTGCCGCTTCCGCCAGGGGAGCTATCGTAAGCTTCAGATTGGGACGGTTTGTTGAGGTAGTGTTATTTGTCCCGGTTCCGGAAAAAACACTGCTTTGGTCGGCTGTATCGCTCCGAGTGTAACGATAACCGCTTGTAACGGTGGTGTACTGCACAGTGCCTGTGGAAGCATATGACCCAATCAAACCAAAAGCAGTATCTACCAAGATATTGTCGGTCCCGTTCCAGGTAAAAGGAGTAGATAGGGTATACATATTCCAGCCGGTTGTGGCAGGCAGATAACTTGTATTGCCATATACCGTCACCAGGTTACTGTTATCTACCCAGGATGCAACATTTACAGCAGTTGTATGCTTCATTCGCACCACAAAGTTTGGCATGGTTTTAGTGGGCAGGGCTGTGATATTGAAACCAATTTGAGTGATGTTTACAGGTCCTGTGATCCCAGCAGCAGTAAGCTCAGCAGCAGTATATACAGCTTGACCGTGCAAGCTTTGATAATAAACGTTTATCGGCGAGGCTGCAGTGGTGCCGGTTGCAGAAGTCCCACTGCCTATAATCACGGAACTGACTTCACTGGGAGTAGCATAGACCGTAGCAGTCGGATCGGATTCGCCTTCCGCATAGACGGCTTGTAAGTAATAAGCATAGGTGGTTCCATTTGTAACGGTATTGTCACTATAACTCAAGCCGGTAAGGGTAGTTAGCAGGCTGCCGTTCCTGAAGACTTTATATGCGCTTGGGGTTCCGCTTACCGGGACAGACCAGGATAACGCTACTGTTTGGTTTCCTCCTGCTGCACTTAAATCTCTGGGTGGAGCATAGTATACAGCATAGGCAGGAAAGTTGAGATGATCAAGCCAGACACAATCCGAGCCGCCTGTTGTACTGCTATCCTTCAGGTAAGTCCATTTGAAAGTATGAACACCACTGGTAACGGCATAGCTCTGTTGTGTCCAAACACCGCTTCCAGACCACTCTCCCTGCATCACATCATCGATGTAAAAACGTAGAAAGTCGTATCCAGATTCGGTAGATACTTTCTGATAGAAACTGAGGTTTCCAGATGATGTTAGATTCAGGATAAGGCTAAGGTCAGTAGTTGCACTGTTGCCGATCGCACCACTTTTTGCGGCATAGGTTCCGCTGTATTTTTCGCTGCTTTGCA
>CAZNGW010000015.1:0-14476 GCA_964572925.1 uncultured Candidatus Cloacimonas sp.
ATGAACAACATATTAACAACATCTCTTTTTTCTCTGCTTTTCTCTGCTTTTCTCTTTGGTTCAAAAAAAACAAAATCTCAGTGTTTTCTCCATTTTAACCAGCAAGACCTTCGCTTTAAGGCAGGATTGGCATCCTATACTACAGTTTATCCTCTGCTTTTCTCTGCTTTTCTCTGTGGTTCAAAAAAAACAAAATCTCAGTGTTTTCTCCATTTTAACCAGCAAGACCTTCGCTTTAAGGCAAGATTGGCATCCTATACTACAATTTATCCTCTGCTTTTCTCTGCTTTTCTCTGTGGTTCAAAAAAAACAAAATCTCAGTGTTTTCTCCATTTTAACCAGCAAGACCTTCGCTTTAAGGCAAGATTGGCATCCTATACTACAATTTATCCTCTGCTTTTCTCTGCTTTTCTCTTTGGTTCAAAAAAAACAAAATCTCAGTGTTTTCTCCATTTTAACCAGCAAGACCTTCGCTTTAAGGCAGGATTGGCATCCTATACTACAGTTTATCCTCTGCTTTTCTCTGCTTTTCTCTGTGGTTCAAAAAAAACAAAATCTCAGTGTTTTCTCCATTTTAACCAGCAAGACCTTCGCTTTAAGGCAGGATTGGCATCCTATACTACAGTTTATCCTCTGCTTTTCTCTGCTTTTCTCTGTGGTTTAATAAAAGAAAGCTCTGCCTTACCACCAATCTACACAACAAAACCTTCGATCTCAGCAGAAGATGACCGCCTATCATGAAACATCCTCTTTTCCTCTGTGTTAATAATATAAAAATCAAGGAGTTCTCCGATGTATAAAGAAATTATGGCGAAAGCCAAAGCCTATGAAGACACCAGCACCCGCTTCCTGATGGACATGGTGCGCATCCCGGCTTTTTCCACCAAAGAAAAGGACGTAGTGGAATGCATCTTGAAGGAAATGCAGTCCATCGGCATGGACGAGGCCTACATAGATCCCCTGGGCAACGTGATTGGCAGGATCGGAAAAGGCCCCAGAGTTATCGCCTTCGATGCCCATATAGACACTGTTTACCCCGGTGACCTCAGCCTTTGGGATTTCGATCCCTTCGATGCCCATGTAAAAGATGGCAAGGTTTGGGGACGCGGGACCGTTGATCAGGAAGGTGGCATGGCCAGCATGCTCACCGCTGCCAGAATCATCAAGGATCTGGGCATCGGTAATGAGTTCAGCGTCTATTTTACCGGCACGGTGATGGAAGAAGATTGCGATGGACTTTGCTGGCAATATATCCTGAAAGAAGGCGAGATCAAGCCGGAACTGGTTGTAATCACCGAACCTACCAACCTGAACATCTATCGTGGCCACCGCGGACGCATGGAAATGCAGGTGCATGTAAAAGGACTGTCCTGCCACGGTTCAGCACCTGAAAGAGGCGACAATGCCATCTACAAGATCAGCCGCATTGCCCTGGAAATCGAAAAACTGCACGAAAGATTGCACTTTGACGAGTTTTTGGGCAAAGGCAGCGTCTGCGTTACCGAAGTTTATTTCACCGGACCCAGCCAATGCGCCGTTCCGGACAGTGCCAGAATCCACCTTGATCGCAGACTCACCTGGGGTGAAACCAAGGACAGCGCGGTAGCCGAAGTGCAGGAAGCCTGTCGGCTGGCCGGACATCCTGAAGCTGAGATAGAAGTGCTTACCTACAGCGAAGCCGCGTTTACCGGTCTGGTTTATCCCACTGAAAAGTATTATCCCACCTGGGTTACGCCCTTGGAATCGCCCTATGTGCAAAGTGCCGCCAAGGCCTACGAAGCAACCCTTCAGACAAGGCCCCTGATCGATAAATGGACTTTTTCCACTAATGGCGTGTCGATCGCCGGGATGTTTGGCATTCCCTGCATTGGCATGGGACCAGGCAATGAGATCTATGCGCACGCTCCCAATGAAGCCTGCCCAGTTGAACATCTGACCAAGGCTGCCGCATTTTATGCTGCATTGATCTATGAATTGGGGCTAAATGGATAATTTCCTATTAGCTTACCGTTGCATTGAATGTGGCAGAGAATTCGATCCTCTGCAGCTGAATTATCTTTGCCCGGATTGCAGCAGGGATTACAAACCCGGCATGCCACTAAAAGGCGTTCTGGAAGCGGTATTTGATTATAAAAAGATAGCCAGAAAGTGGAAACTTAAGCCCGATCCACTGCTCTTAAGTGCAATCGATCCAAAGTTCTATCCTCCTTTGCCGGTTGGAAATACTCCGCTTTACAGACCTTCCAACCCTCCAACCTTCAAGCCTTCGAACTTACTTTTAAAGCTGGACAGCCACAATCCCAGCGGCAGCTATAAAGACCGTGCTTCCCAATTGGTGGTTGCCGATGCAACCCAGAAAGGGATAAACGAGATCGTGGCAGCCAGCACAGGCAACGCAGCTTCTTCTTTGGCTTGTTTGGCTGCATCAGCAGGCAATAAAGCGGTGATCTTCGCACCCGAAAGCGCTCCCCCTGCCAAACTGATCCAGATACAGGCACATGGAGCTACCTTGAATAAGGTTAAAGGCAGCTACGACGACGCCTTCAAAGCTGCTCTGGAATATACCGTTAGCCACAATTGCCTGTGCCGCAACACCGGCTACCATCCCCTCACTGTGGACGGCAAAAAGAGCAGCGGGCTTGAGATTTTTTTACAAAACGGCAACAAGGTTCCGGACTGGATAGTGGTTCCTGTGGGCGATGGCGTTATCCTTACTGGTATCTATAAAGCCTTTCTGGATCTGCAAAGAGCGGGAATAACCGATCGTCTGCCAAGGCTTTTATGCGTTCAAGCTGAGAGTAGTGATGCCATAACCGGCTATTGGGAAACAGGTGTTTACCAAGATGCCGTAAAGCCAAATACCTGTGCTGATTCCATTAGCGTGAGAACTCCGGCTTTGGCGCATTGGGCGGTTCTGGCGTTGTGGGAAACTGACGGCAAAGCTCAACGTGTAAGCGAAAACGAGATTCATGCCGCCCAGCTTGAGCTGGCTCGAAACTGGGGTGTTTTTGCCGAACCTTCCTCCTCGGCAACTCTGGCAGGCCTTAAAAAAGCCATGCAGAAAGGCTGGATAAAGCCCCAAGACAAAGTGGTTCTTATGATTACAGGCCATGGCCTGAAAGATCCCGGAGCAGTAAAACTATGAGTTGCGGAATTTTCGATTTTCACGTTCACATCGGAGAAACCATTGCCAGACACAAGCTGGCAGATGATTGGCACAGCTTCAACCGCCTGCATGAACACTGTGGAGTGGAAGGCATCGGAGTTTTTGTAACCGAAACTGCAGAAGAGCCTTTGGCAGAAAAGCTGGGTGCAATGCGCGAAGCTTCCAAAGCCTTCAACGGCAAGGTATTCTGGCATCTTACTCCCTGTGAGCTCAGCCCGGAAAAGATAATCCCACTTTTGGCCGATGACACTGATTTGAAGCTCTACACCACTTATCGCAAGGAAGGGCTATATCAAAGCTACGCAGACATTCAACGGCTGATGCAGGATTTGGGCAGCCACAAACCCCGTCTGTTGTTGCATTGCGAGGACAATGCCCTGATCGAGGAATACCGTGACCGCTATCCTTTTCATAAACCGCTTGATCACACGTTGCGCCGACCCGAAAAAGCAGAAATCGCCGCAGTGGAGAAAGCGCTGGAACTGGCAATTGCCAATAATTACCCACTGCATATCGTGCACGTTTCTTCTCCCCAGGCCGCACTTTTAATCCAACAAGCCAAAAATGAGGTGAAGCACATAACTTGTGAAACTGCACCCCATTACCTGCTGCTGAACGAGGAAAACCTTTCCGGTCCGCAGGGACACAGATGGTTGTGCAGTCCACCCTTACGCAGCGAAAACAGTCGTGGCCAACTTCTGGAGCTCTTGCAGGACGGCGTGTTTGATATCCTGGCCAGCGATCACTGCGCTTTTTGCACCACCGACAAAGACAAAGGCATCCTGCATCCTCAAAACACACCCATGGGCATTGCCGGAACGGGAACACTTTTTACCCTGCTGGCAGAACAATTGGCAGATAAGGGCAAGCTCAGTTTCGAAAGGCTATTCGAACTAATCGGAACCAATCCTGCCAGACTGATGGGCTTTGATCCCGAGCCGGAAAAATACCACTATGAACGTCTGGGTGCGCCGGTTCCGGTAAATCCTTCCTATGCCGACACCCCCAATCCCTATGCGGATTACTGGAGTCACTACGAACTGCGGAGGAACCAATGAAACCATTCACTGATGCCTGGCGCAACGACGCTGTCGCCAAAGTAAGCGGTAAAGCCAAATACACCGATGATTACACCCTTCCAGGTATGCTGCATGCGGTTCCACTGCATTCTCCTGTGGCAAGCGCCAAGCTTCTCTCGATAGACTTTTCAGAAGCCCTGAAGCTGCCAGGCGTGATCGCTGTATATACTGCCAGGGACATTCCAGGAAACATCAAGTTCGGCCAGATCATCAAGGATTATCCCACCTTGGTAAGCAAACGTATCCGCTCTACAGGAGATGTGTTGGCTTTGGTGGTGGGAGAAAGCCGTGCAACATGCCTTTCCGCCTTGCCTTTGATTAAGGTTGAATTTGACGAAATCCCCGCACTTTTTGACCCCGAAGAAGCCATAAAGCCAGATGCACCGCTCATCAATCCTGAGCATGGCAGCAACGTATGCAACTATCATTGTGTCCGAACCGGCGACATAGAAAGCAGTGAAAAAGATGCTGATATCATAATAGAACAGGACTTTAGCACTTCCCGCATCGAACATGCCTATCTGGAACCTGAATCTGCTTTGTGCCACCAAAGACCCGATGGAGTGATGGAAGTGCTGGGCAGTATGCAACACCCTTTTAGCACCAGACGTTTTGTGGCTTCCACTCTGGGTTTCAAACTCAGCGACGTGGAGGTGAAAACCGTGCCAATGGGAGGTGGCTTTGGAGGTAAGGATGATACTGCGGCCTTGGTTTGTGCCAGGGCAGCGCTTTGTGCCTACTTATCTGGAAAACCCGTCAAGCTTACCTACAGCCGTGAAATGAGCATCCGTGAAAGCTACAAACGCCATCCCTACAAGCTGCAATACCGCATGGGACTGAAACAGGACGGACACATTGTGTCAGTTAAGGTGCGCATGGTAGCGGACAGTGGAGCATATTGCAGCGTAACCCCTTGGGTTACCTGGCGATCCACGGTTCAATGCTGTGGATGCTACGAAGTCCCTAATGTCCACTGCGACGTTTACGGCGTGTATACCAATAACCTTTTTACCGGTGCGATGCGTGGTTTTGGCTCACCTCAGGTGAATTTTGCCATCGAGCAACTAATTGAAATGGCAGCGGAAAAGCTGAACAAGGACGAAAGCGATTTGCGTCGCCTCAATATGGTAAAACAAGGCAGCACCACCATCACCGGCCAGGTTCTGGATACCCATACAGTGTCCCTGAAACAAGCCATGGACACGGTTTTAAGCGAGATTGACTACGAAAACAAGAAGCGAAACTGCAGTTTTGGCGATCCTACAAAAGATGAATGGTATGGAATCGGCTATGCCATTTCATACCGTGGAATGAGCCTGGGGGCGGAAGGAACGGACTTTAACAGCGCGATAATAAACATTCAGCCTGATGGCAGTGTGCTTTTAGAAACCGGCATCCACGAAAACGGACAAGGCTCGGAAAGCGCTATGATCCTGATCGCAGCTGAAGAGCTTGGAATTCCCAAAGAGTTGATCCGTTACCGCTTTCCATCCACGTCCAATATTCCCGATGGCGGAACAACAGTGGCGTCCAGAGGAACCCTGTTGGGTGGTGGAGCAACCGTGAATGCCGCCAAAATAGTTAAGGAGCGCATCGTGGAAGGGGTTCAGGCTGCCTTGAAACTCTCCGGTTGCCGCTACGAGTTGGGTAACGTTCTGGACTCCACAGGAAAAGTTGTTGCCGACTATTTCAGTGCTATCCGCATGTGTTACAACAATCAAGTCTATCCTTATGCCTTTGGGGTATTCCAAGCACCCAGAGTAAGCTGGGATGAGCATACCGGCCACGGAAACGCCTATTTTACCTGGGTTTATGCCTGCCAGGCCGTGGAATTGAAGGTGAATGCCATTTCCGGACAGATCACGCTGCTGAATATTGTAGCGGCTCACGATTTGGGCAAGGCGATCAATCCGGCTATGCTGGCAGGACAGTTCTATGGCGGTATGGCAATGGGCGCAGGCTATGGTTTGTATGAACAGGTGCCGTTGGAAAAAGGAACCCCAATTTGCAGTAACTATCATAACTACAGAGTGCTGCGCAGCACCGATTTGCCTGAAATGACAGCTATTTTTATTGAAAACCGCGATCCCAATTCCCCTTCGGGAGCCAAAGGCATCGGCGAACCGACTTTGGAGATCACTGCACCGGCCATCGCTAACGCTCTGTATCGGGCAACCGGAAAACGCTTTTACGATCAACCCTTAGCGCCAAAAGTGCAAGACTATCTGCGGAGGAAACAGCCATGATCATCTATGTGAACGAACACGAATACCAGATTTGCGAAGCAGATGCAGAAAAGAAACTTAGCACTTGGCTGCGAGAGGATTTGGGGCTTACCGGAACCAAGATCGGCTGCGATATCGGAGTTTGCGGAAGCTGCACGGTTCTGGTGAACAACAAAGCGGTGCGTTCCTGCAAGCTATTTCTGAAAGATGTTACCGACAATCATGTTCTTACCATAGAAGGTCTTACGCCCAAGGACGGCACACTGCATCCGGTGCAGCAGGCTTTCGTGGATGCAGGTGCAATTCAGTGCGGTTTTTGCACTCCGGGAATGGTACTTTCGGCCTATGCCTTTTTGCTGGAGAATCCAAATCCGACCCGGGAGCAAGCCAGAGCGGCGATAAGAGGAAATATCTGCCGTTGCACGGGGTATCAGCAGATTATCGATGCCATAATGCAGGCAGCTATCTCTATGCAACACTGTGAGAAGAAGGATTAAGGAAAAATTGTATTGTGCCAGTCTGAGGAAGCATCGAAGGTTTTGAGATGAAACTCTAAGGTGACTTCAGGCTTGATAAAAATGAAACACAGAGACACAGAGGAACAGAGAAAAATGAAGAATAGCATGATGCGATGGACGCAACAGAATCTATTGAATATAAGGCAGTTAACTGCAATATTGACAGCAGTTTTATCGACTTATTTCTCTGTTTCTCTGTGTCTCTGTGTTTCAAAAATAAGAAATCTTGGTGTTTTCTCCATTATCAGCAACGAAACCTTCGATCTGAGCCAGGATCTGTATCCTGCCTACACAACAGGATTGGCATCCTATACTACATTTTTCCTGAGCTCTTCCCTGCTCGAATTACGCTATCATTACGAATCAAATACGGATGAGAAACGTATTTCATCCGTATTGCACCCGCAATTCGAGCGAGTGTGCAACCCATTCTCTGATTCCAGAATGCTAACAGCTTAATTTCTATACATATAAGAGGTAAATATGAATAACATCGAAAAAGCCAAAGTCCTGATCGCCGAGCTTGAAGCTCTTAAGCCAAACCTGCACGGCAAGGACTTCCTTTTAACCTGGGAAAACAGTGTGGACAACCTGAAGGCCGTGATGCTGGTAGCCGAAATCCTCCAACTGCTACACATAGAAAAGCAGCCCTGGCGCATCTTTGATTATGGTCTGGCGATTTCCATTTTCCGCGATAACAGCACCCGCACCCGTTTTAGTTTTGCCTCTGCGGTCAATGGCTTGGGGCTTGCCCTTTCGGAGCTTGACGAGGTGAAAAGCCAGATCGCCCATGGCGAAACAGTGCGTGAAACCGCCAATATGATCTCGTTTTTAACCGAGGTGATCGGCATTCGTGACGACATGTATCCCGGGGAAGGGCACACCTACATGGTGGAAGTGGCCGATGCGGTGTCCGAAGGCTTCCAGAATGGTGTTCTGGCCCAACGTCCCACCCTCGTGAATCTGCAATGCGATCTTGACCACCCCACCCAGAGCCTATCCGATTTGCTTAAGCTGAAGGACTACTTTGGCGGCTGGGAAAACCTGAAAGGCAAGAAAATCGCCATGAGTTGGGCCTATTCACCCTCCTATGGAAAGCCGCTTTCAGTTCCCCAAGGCGTGATCAATCTGATGACCCGTTTTGGCATGGAAGTGGTTTTGGCACATCCGGAAGGCTATGATCTGCTACCCGAAACACTCGAAACTGCGACCGGTTTTGCCGGAGAAAGTGGTGGTTCATTCAGAAAAACCCACAGCATGGAGGATGCCTTCCAGAATGCCGATATCGTTTATCCCAAATCCTGGGCGCCCATGGCTGTAATGCAGGAAAGAACCAAATTGCTGCGCGGTGGGGACAAACAAGGCTTGAAAGACCTGGAACTGCACTGCTTGGCTGAAAACGAAAGACACATGGACTGGGAATGCGACGAAGACATGATGAAGCTGACCAAAAACGGAAACGCACTTTACGAGCACTGTCTGCCTGCAGATATCAGCGATGTAAGCTGCAAAAGGGGCGAAGTGGCAAAAAGCGTGTTTGAACGTTATCGCCTGCACACCTATCAGGAAGCCGGCTACAAGCCCTTCGTGATCGCTTCCATGATCTTTAATAGCAAGGTGCTAAACGCCGCGGCAAAGCTTAAGAGCTTTTGTTAGAATAGATATAAAACCACAGAGAACACGAAGGACACAGAGAAACGAAGGAAAATATAATGACCATATCCGAAGAGCAAGATCTAAATGAACTTAGCCATCAAATCATTGGCTCATGTATCGATATTCATAAGCAAATAGGTCCTGGCTTGTTGGAATCGATTTATCAGGATATGTTATGCTTTGATCTTGGCAATAAAGGCATTTCCTTCGAAAAAGAAAAGGAAATCAGCCTGATATTCAAAGGAAATGAGTTTCACACCAAACTAAGGGCGGATCTGATCATAGAGAACAAAATTATAGTTGAGCTGAAAGCGGTGAAAGAGATACACCCAATATACGGAGCTCAGCTATTAACATATATGAAGCTTACAAAAATCGCATTAGGATTACTGATCAACTTCGACGTTACCTTGTTAAAAGATGGCATCCATCGATTTAGGCTCTAACTACTATGAAAACTATTAATTTGCCGTTAATGCTTCATTCTCTCGCATGCTCTTTTCTCTGTGTCCCTTGTGTCCTCTGTGGTTTATAATAATATTTCTTAAGGAGATAAAATGCCCAAACTGATCACCAGTATCAATTCCGCGGTAGCGAAAAAGAACGCTCAGCGGTGCAAAGAACATGGAATAATTCTGCCCACCATACGTCAGCAGATGTTTCCCGACACCATTCCCGAAGCCATAAAACAAAAGCTGAAACCCATCGGGCTTTGGGATGTGAACCCCCTCAATCTTTTCCGCATTACCTGGAAAAACGACATTAAGACCGGGCTTTTCGGAAAGCCTAACTACCTGGAAATCCCTTCTGAACTCAGCGGTGTGAAAGCCAGAATTATCGGTATGGTGGGAAAATATTTCCCAACCGGCGCACATAAAGTAGGCGCAGCCTATGGTTGTTTGGCTCCCCGTTTGGTATCTGGCACCTTTGATCCTGAGATACACAAAGCGGTTTGGCCTTCCACCGGAAATTACTGTCGTGGCGGTGCTTTTGACTGTGCCCTGCTTGCCTGTCATGCTGTTGCCATCCTGCCTGAAGAAATGAGCCAGGAACGCTTTAACTGGCTGCATGAGATTGGCGCGGAAGTTTTTGCCACTCCAGGCTGCGAATCCAACGTGAAAGAGATCTACGATAAATGCGCTGAACTGCGTCCCGATCCCACCTACGTTATCCTGAACCAATTCGACGAATTCGGCAATCCCTTCTGGCATTATCACGTAACCGGCAATGCCATCCACGAAGTTTATGACCTTGTTAAAAAGCCGTCCAACCGCCTAAGTGGCTACGTAAGCGCTACTGGTAGCGCAGGAACGATCGCAGCAGGTGATTATCTGAAAACCAGATTCCCCCTGCTGAAAACCAACGCCAGCGAAGCCTTTGAATGCCCAACATTACTCAATAACGGCTTTGGCGGACACCGCATCGAAGGGATCGGCGACAAACACATTCCCTGGGTGCACAACGTTCGCCATACGGACATGGTAACCGCAGTGCGGGATGAAGATTGCATGCGGCTGTTAAGGCTGTTCAACGAACCCCAGGGTAAAGAATACCTCGTCCAAAACGGAATGCCCAAAGAGCTGGTGGAAAACCTCGAACTGCTTGGCATTTCGTCTATAGCCAATCTCCTGGCAGCTATAAAAATGGCGAAATACTATGAGTTTAACGAAGACGACATCATCTTCACCAATTTCACCGATAGTGCAGAAATGTATCTTTCTCGCCTGGAAGAACTTAATGCAGCCAATGGCGCATATACCGATCTGCAGGCTGCCCTGGACAGAGAAGCAGCCATCAAAGCCCAAAGCTACGATAACCTGCTGGAACTGAGCTATCAGGACAAAAAACGTATCCATAACCTGAAATACTACACCTGGGTGGAACAGCAAGGCAAAACCTACGAAGAGATAAAGCAGCAATGGGAACCTGAATACTGGACGGAAACCTTCGAAAACAACCTCGATGAACTGGATAAGGCCATAGAGGAATTCAACGCTTTATAATGTAGGTGGAACAGTTTGTCTGGAGATCAGAAACAAATAGCCCCAGTTCCCTCATTCCTGCGAAAGCAGAAGTCTCCTGCTGTAAAGGAGATCCCGGATCAAGTCCGGGATGAGGATAAATGCGCGACATCGACTCCAGCCTTAGCTAAGCATCATGCAAGATAATAATGTCCTGGCCATCATCCTTGCCTCAGGCAAGGGAACCCGTTTCGGCATGCCCAAAGCCGAAGCGGGTTTTGAAGGCAAGAGCTTTTTGCAGATGATCACAGACAACCTGGAAAAACTAGGCCTAAACTACTTTATTGCCAGGTATTCCGATACACCTGACATGCTGGCAACCCTGCGAAAAGCAGTTAAGGAGATAAGAGAAAACGGGAAATCGGCATCAGGCTACCTGGTTTATCCGGTTGACTTTCCCTTTGTCCGCAAAGAAACGATATCCACTTTGCTATCGGTATTCTGGCAGAGCCCCGAAGCAATAATCCGTCCGGTTTGCGACGGACTTAGAGGGCACCCTGTGATAATTCCTGCCAGCCTCGATCTGGATATCGATGATCAGGGCTTTGGGCTAAAAGGGATTATCAGAAACAGCACTCTGCCATTGATCGATATCCCTGTTCCAGATACAGGTACACTTAGAAACATAAACACCCAGGAGGATCTATGGACACCAAAGAGCTAATCCTTACACGGCACAGTGTGCGAAACTTCCTGCCCGACCCCATCCCTGCAAATATACTGAACGACATTCTGGAAGCAGGAAGACTGGCTCCTTCGGCTCAAAACAGACAACCTTGGCGTTATCTGGTTTACAATGATAACGCAAAGATCCAGAAGCTTGCCCTCAACTGCGGTCTGATCGGCTTGGCAAACTACTTTATTCGCAAGGCTCCATGCTTGATCGTTGCTTGTGCCGACACCAAGGATAATGTGCGAATCAATGGTCAGGACTATTACCTGGTAGATACCGCCATTTCCTTTCAGCAGATGATGCTGATTGCCTTGCATCACGGCATAGGTAGCTGCTGGCTGGCAGCCTTTTCGGAAAAGAAGCTGCGGAAATATCTGGAAATCCCCGATTCCTGGAGGATTGTGGCTCTTTCGCCATTTGGTTATCCGGCAGAAAAAAACCTTTATGCCAAAGCGGTAAGCAGCTTTGCCGGAAGCCATGATCGTAGACCTTTGGACAAGGTAGTTCAATTCCGATAACAAAGGGCGTTACATATAACGATAGCGATATCTTCGCTTTTCCTCATTCCTGCGAAAACAGGAATCTCCTGAGATTCCGGGTCAAGCCGTAAATGAGGAACTTGGGCAAAAAAGCGGTTGACAGAATCTCATATCAAATTAGTATGTATTGCAGAGACTATACAAGGAGCAATACATGGCGGTCAACACCCGTACTGAATATGCCTTAAGGGCTTTGCTGGAAATAGCCGACAGCCCTAAGGAAGCGGTCAGCGCCCAAAAGATCTGTGATAATCAGGCTCTACCCAAAAAATACATAGAAAGACTACTCGGAAACCTCAAGGCTGCCGGATTGATAGAAAGCTGTTCAGGAGCAAAAGGCGGTTACAATCTTGCCAAACCCGCTAACCAAATCAATCTGCAACAGGTTTTACAGGCGGTTGAAGATGACTCTCTTGATCCTACCTGCAGTTCTGGATCAACAAGGTTTTGTCCAGGAGGAGACTGTGCATTAAGGGCGTTTTTTTCAAAATTGGGAGCACAACTTAGCAGCATGCTTTCCGAATATACTTTGGCGGATATCTATGGCGGTTGGAAAGGAGGTAAGGCATGAACCCCGGTCGTATCTATCTTGACAATTGCGTTACCACATGTCCCGCAAAGGAAGTGTTACAGGCCATGCAGCCCTATTTTGAAGAAAAATACTGGTTTCCAGGATCTTTCATCAGCACCGGCGAAAGTGCCAATGAAGCTGTGGCAGGCTTCCAGTCCACCATAGCCAAAACCCTGAACGCCAAAGCCGAAGAGATCCATTTCACTTCAGGTGGAACTCTGGCCAACAATATGGCTATCAAAGGTTTGACGCAGGCTTATGCCAATCAGGGAAAGCACATCATCGTTTCCGTGGTGGACTATCCTGACCTGCTTACCAATGCTGCCTGGCTGGAGAAAAGCGGGTTTGAGGTCAGTTATCTAAGTGCGGACAGCGAAGGATTTATCAACCTTGAAGAGCTGAAATCCGCCATTAAAATGGATACAATCCTCTTCATGACCACTGCGGTGAACCATGTGGTGGGAACTATCCAACCCTTGGCAGAAATCAAGCTGATCCTGGAAGCCGCAGACCACAAGATCTATTTCCACCTCGATGCGGGACAGGCTTATGGCAAAATGCCGTTGGACGTTAATGAACTGGGAGTGGACACCATGGCGATCAGCGCACACAAAATACATGGTCCACAGGGAATTGGAGCCCTCTATCAGCGTAGCGGGGTAAAACTGGCGCAGTTGATCCACGGAGTTAAGCGGATCGACAATCTCCAGACCGGCGGGCTCAGCCTGGCTTTGATGGCAGGTTTTGCCAAGGCTGCAGAGCTTTGCTTCAATGACCTCGAAGCGAATATCAAGCATCTGCGTGAGCTTTCCGACTATCTATTAGCAAGGTTGGAAGAAAAAATTCCCTATATCGAACTGAACGGACCCCGAGGAAGTAAGCGTGCCCCACACAACATAAATGTTTCCATCGATTACATCGAAGGCGAGGCGATCACCATGATGCTGGACATGCAAGGAATCACTGTGGCAACTGGCTCGGCATGCGCTTCACAGGGACTAAAGGCGAATTACGTTCTCATGGCGATGGGCAAGAACCATGTGCAGTCCCATGGCTCAATGAAATTCACCCTTTCCCGCTATACCTCAAAGGCTGAGCTCGATGAGACGGTTGGGGCTTTGGCACAGATAACAGAACAACTAAGGGCGCGCAGTCCTCTTTATCAGGCAATGACAAAGGAGCAATAGATGCAATACTCACAAAAGGTTTTAGACCACTTCATGCACCCCCACAACGTAGGTAAAATGGAAAATCCCGATTCGGTGGCCACAGAAGGCAGTCCTGCCTGTGGCGACCAGGTTACCGTTTACCTCAAAATAGATGAAAGCAGCTTGAAGATAGAGGACGTAAGCTTTTTATCCTACGGCTGCGCTTCCAATATTGCCACAGCCTCCATCATCACTGATCTGGCAAAGGGCAAAACCCTGGATGAGGCAAAGCAAATAACCTGGAAAGACGCCATGGAAGCCTTGGATGGCTTGCCACCTGTAAAGGTGCATTGCAGCGTTCTGGCAGCGGATACTTTACAGACGGCAATTTCGAACTACGAAATTGCCCACGGGCTGAAGGAAGTGCCGAATTTCAGCAAAGCCACCATCGAGGAAGAACTGAAAAAGATCATCTATCCCAAGGTTGGCGAAGACATCGTCAGCCTGAAAATGGTTAAATACATAGGTTTCACCGACGGCGAAGTGCTTATCGACCTGAATATGATGAGCTTTGACCAATATCGTGACAACGTGGCCGAAGAGATCAGAGAGCACCTGGAAAAATACCCTGAGGTAAAGCACATCCAGATCAATTTTCCATAACGAAGTCAGTCAGGAGGTCATTCTTCCTCATTCCTGCGAAAGCAAGAATTTCACAGGTCAGAGGAGATTCCTGCTTTCGCAGGAATGAGGTGAAGAAGAGCATGATTGAGGTGAAGAAGAGCAGGAATGAGGGGAAGAAGTGCAGAATTGAGGGGGAAAAAGTAAATCTTTCTCTACATATTTAGTCTGTTCTCAGTCTATCCCGGTTTTTTTCCAG